>CAADGT010000272.1 GCA_900696595.1 uncultured Chloroflexota bacterium | reverse complement strand
GATTACATCATGGGCAGGTTTGGGTAACTTCCCGTCATTGCGAGGGCGATGCTCTTCCGCCCGAAGCAATCTTATAGCGCAAGGAGATTGCTTCCCTTCGACAAGCTCAGGACAGGCGGCGCGAAGAGCAAGAGCGCGCCTCGCAATGACGAAATGACTTACCACACCCGTTCCAAATTTTCGTTCCCCCCCACCGCGCGCCCAACCTTCGCCATATCGAGCCATTCGCCGTGAACCTTCACGCGCACCACATCGGCGGTAAAGTCTGTCACAGTCGCGCCGTTGTTGTTAAAAAGATACGAGCCGACGGCGTAAATATCCACAGGCACGCCCAGTTTTTCGAACTTGCGAATCTTATCGGGATTGAACCCGCCGGAGACGACAATCTTCACGCTTTGACAGAAGCGCTTCGCCGCCTCTTTCCACGACGGGGGCAGGTCCCAACGTTCCCAGGCTGAATCCAACCCCGAGCGGACGTTAAACACCAGCCGCGGGTTGACGCCCAGATCGAGAGCCGCATCTCCCAGCGGGGTGACGGACACATCGCGCAGGCTTCCGCTTGTATCCAAACGCACGCCGTACAATTTATATTTTTCCGCCTCATCCCTGTTCCCGGCCTCGGTTAATTCCCGATATTTGGCAAACATGGAATCCAATACGCGCAGAGAGTCGCGCACCGAGTCGTTGTTGAAATCCACCAGCGCAATGCGCGGAATCCTTGCGGGCAGGATGTGCGCGAACTGCATCATCGCCTCCGCCGTATCGCCGAGGAAGGATGCGATGGCGGCATGAGCCACCGTCCCGCCGCCCGCGCCGCCCCACCAGTCGCCCTGCGCGTCGGTCGAGACGAAGGGACCAAGGTCCTGCGCGTGGTCGCGGTTGAAGCGCTGGACGGCGATGTTGTAGGCGTACCCGTCCGCCGCCTGTACTTCGTGAACGTCGAACCGCGCGGGAAAAAATAAAACGGGCTTGCCGCGCGCCGCAACCAGCGTTTCATAGACATTCGTGGCGACGCGGCTGGAGCGGGTGAGAATCCCAAGCGTGGGCGTTTCGAGCAGGGCAAAATCGCGGTAGCGTCCGCGCGCCTTGATGACCGGCTGAATCTTCAGCGGGTCGCCGTCATATCTCACCGTCGTCCCATCGTGGACAGCCCACACTTGGAGTTTATCGGATGTGTCTATAAAGGAATCGCCGTCGAAATACCCCGCGCAATGACGCAGCATCGCCAGCGCCTTATCCACGCCGACGACGGTGGTCTCGCCCATGCGGCGCGTGAACCATTGCATCTCCACTTCGATGTCGCCCACGCTGATCTGTTCGGGGGAAATCCCTTCGGGCAGGTTATGATGATTTCCCGAATAGGCATAGCCTTCCTTCGATAACGCCGTCAACATGCGGTTGATGTTCTCGAAATATTTATCCGAGTACCAGCCGCGCCTCATGCGTTCGATGTCGAGTTTGAAGGTTTCGTTGGTCAGGCGTTTGGAGTCGAAGATGGACATGGGGAGATTGGTAATTGGTAAATTGGTAAATTGGTAAATTGGTAATTGGTAAATTGGTAAATTGGTAATTGGTAATTGGTAAATTGGTAATTGGTAATTGGTAATTGGTAATTAGAGGTTGGTAGTTGGAGTTTGAAGGCTATTTAAGCGCGTCGGCGGACTTGACGATCTTCATCCCCGCTTTTGCAAATCGCTCATACGCCTCGTTTGCCGCGTCGGTGTGATCCACCACGCCGGGGACGACGACCGGCGAGGAGCAATCCTCCAGCAGATAAATCTTCTTTGCAAGATCGGGGTCGGTCGCCTGAATGTCGTCGAGCAGATCCTGAACCGTCCACGCCACGCAATGACTCTTTGCCTGTCCGGCGACGTAGAGCCTGTCCGCTTCCTGAAGATGTTGGATGAATTTGGGGTTGCGCGCGCCCAACTGTTCGCCCATCGGACCCGTCAGGACTTCGGGTCCGACGGCTGAGTAGTTTTCTGTGAACGGCTTCTCGCCCTTGATCTCGAACTCCGGCTGGGACAGGCGGGCAATGGAGTGGAAGAAGATCGCCTCCTCCACGGCGGGGACCAGCGCGTGGCCGATTCCGCCCAGCATGGCGTGATAGGGCCAGATCGTCAGCGCATATTTGCCTTTTTGGGCAAGCGCCGCGGCGTAGTGGATCATCATCTGCTGACCGTATTCGGGCGCGATGCCGAACTGCGGCGCGAGGGCGGGGTTGAATCTCCACCTGCCGGATTGCAGGTCGTCCGCGTGAATGTCGGTGTAGGGCGCGGGGTGATTCCCGTCCGCATCCACAAAAAAGATGGGGTGAAAGATCTGCTGGGATTTGTGCGTATCCAACGTGGCGATGATGTGGGCGATGTTGCCGAGGTTGCGGTAGATGAACTCGCACAGGCGGATGTTGTCCTCCACCGCGCCGTTTCCGCCGCGCCCGCCGACGAACAACTCAAAGCCGGGGATGCAGAAGGTGTTTTGGACGTCAATCAGCAAAAGGGAGATTCGCTCCGTCGAAGCAGAGGCAGGCCCGAGGGCGTGTTGAAGCGCGAAGGATCGGGCGTCGGCGGCGCGGGCGGCGTAATCCACTTTCCACACTTCGCCGACGCGGGTCGGGTCGAAAAAATCAGGGAGGGGAAAAGTGTTCATGTCGCACAGTATACCGCCGTTGCGGCAATTGAAACCTGATTTTATGAAGGGTCAGAAGTTTTCGATCGCGGCGTCCTGTTTTTTGCCGCGCAGGAAGAACATGGGAACGATGAGCGCGATCAGCCCGCCGGGTATGCACAGCGGCAGGAAGCAGGCGAGATAAAACCCAGCCAGCGCGTAGAAAATGGCTTTGCCGGTGATGTCCGTCCGCGAGCCGTCGGCGGCGACGCACTCGACTATGATGCTGTATTCGCCGGGACGGTTATAGGACGCCCGATATTGTTGATATTCCACAGTTCCGTTCGGGCAGGTGAAGGGCGCGACGTATTGAAAGGTCTGCTCCGGCGCGGATGCCATCGTCACGCCGCCGATGGCGCCGAATGAAATCAGGGCAATGAAGCCGGATGCGACGCAGACGATAATCAACCCGATGATCTGACCAGCCAGCACACCGCCAAAACGTTTTTTCATGGGAGACTCCTTTACCGCTAAAGAAAGGGCGCGTTTCAAATGAGGTGAAAATTTCACGGATCAAGCCCCGACGGGTTTTACAGGGGTTGCATACAAAACATGTCAGGTAACCTGCTCCCCGCGCCGTCTGCGACGCGGGATTTCCCTCGTAAACCGCCGCCGCCCACAGGGGGCTTCGCACAGGACGGCGGCTTGAGCGGAGGCGCTGACAACCTTTGCTTGCACACTTACAGGGTTCCGGTTAAACAAGTTGCCTCTGATTGATAAAGGCTGAGGTCTGATTATCTTACACTCTTAAAATCAGGACGCGGACGAGCGCGAAAAACGCGGATTCAAGGCGTCTTTTCGGATGTTTTGTCAAAAAAATCTGCGTTCATCCGCGTTTTCCGCGTCCTAAAAACAAAGTGTAAGG
>CAADGT010000271.1 GCA_900696595.1 uncultured Chloroflexota bacterium | reverse complement strand
CCGTTTCGGCTTGACCTTACCGTTTGGGCGCTTCGCCGCCGCCCCGATAACATTGTTGACCGCTGGGACGGCGAAACCTATCGCCGCGTTCTCGTCAGCGAAAGCGATCAGCCGTTTGAAATCGCGGTCGCTCAATCTGACTCAAAGTTGCAGATTTCTGTTTATGGTCAAACGGAGAATGACGCGCTCAAAAATCAAGTCGTCTGCGCATTGGAGCGTTTGCTCGGAATCCATATCAAGTTGGACGGCTTTTATCGCCTGGCTGAACACGATGACAAGTTAGGAGCAGTCGCGGAAAAGTTTCGCGGGTTCAAACCGCCGCGCTTACATTCGTATTTTGAAACGCTGGTCAACGCCATTGCCTGCCAGCAATTCACGTTGACGATGGGCATTCGCCTGCTCAACAGTTTGATAGAAAGATACGGATTGACATTTAAGAATGACGACGGAATCTTCCACGCCTTTCCGCGCCCGCAGGAACTGGCAAACGCGGACGTTGAAGATTTGCGAAAGATGAAATTCAGTTATCAGAAGGCGCGCTACATCACGGGACTCGCCCAGTCTATTGCGCGGGGCGAAGTGAATCTCGACGAAATCAACGCGTTCGACGATGCAAACGCGATTAAGCGTCTATGCAGTCTGAAAGGAATCGGACGCTGGACGGCGGAATATTTTCTCCTGCGCGGGCTTGGGCGCACGCACATCTTTCCCGCCGACGACGTGGGCGCGCGCAACAACTTACAGCGTTGGTTGAATCTGCCTGAAAAGTTGAATTACGAAACCACTCGTCAAGCCATCCATGCCTGGGAAGAGTACGGCGGGCTTGTTTACTTTCATCTGCTGTTGAAGAGTTTGTCGGAGAAAGAAATTATCGCCCAATAAGTCATTGCGAGCCACGCTCTTCACGGCGAACCAATCCTTAAGATTGCTTCGGGAAAAACACCCTCGCAATGACGAAAGTATGAAAGGAGCGGCCATGCGAAAAATCAAACGCGTGTACGAAAAAGCGGAAGCCAGCGATGGGACGCGCTTTCTGGTCGAACGCTTGTGGCCCCGCGGCATGAAGAAAGAAGCGTTGAAGATGAAAGCCTGGCTGAAGGACGCGGCTCCCAGCGCCGACCTGCGAAATTGGTTTGGGCATGATCCGCTCAAGTGGAGCGAATTTCAAAAGCGCTATCAGGCTGAATTAAAGTCCAACCCTGAAGCGTGGGACCCCATCCTGCAAGCCGCAAACCAAGGCGACGTGACGCTTCTCTACAGCGCGCACGACACAGAGCATAACAACGCTCTCGCGCTAAAAAAGTTTTTAGAGAAAAAATTATGAAAGCGGGGTGATGCGCTGTTTAGAATATCCCTTTTACCGTTCTTACGTCATCGCAAAGATGAAGCCTGTCGCGCGATGGGCTTGTCAAGTTTATAAAATCGGCGAAGAGCGAAAATTCCGCGCAACCCGCGCGCTTTCGTGAAACGCTGAAAATATCATCAATCAAAGGAGTTTCAAAATGAGCGACGTTACAACCAATCTGGACGTGCGGGAAATCCCCCCGCGTGACCGACACCCGAAGATCTTTCAGACCTTCGACAACCTCGCAGTGGGACAAAGTTTTATTCTGATCAACGATCACGACCCGAAGCCCCTGTTCTATCAATTCTCGCATGAACGCGGCGGGTTGTTTGGCTGGGAATATCTTGAAGAAGGTCCCGAGACCTGGCGGGTGCAGATCAGCCGCGTCGCCTCCTGATTTCATTGGCGAAGGAATCGAAATCGCCCCGCAACGCGCCCACAGTCACCCGCCGTCCGCGTTGTGGGGCGAACGGAAAACTTTTCGCTTCAAATTCTCCGCCTCCAACCCAATCCCCTCCTCGAAACTGCGCGGGGTGAAACCGAAGTCTTTTTGGGCTTCTTCATAAGCGAACGATTTATCTTCATTTAATCGCAATACCTGCTCCGCTTTGACGGGCAGGCGAAGTTTCATCCGTTCGGCGAACTGCAACGAGCGAACGACGGGCATGTAAGGCAGGTGAAGTTTCCAGACGCGTTTGCCAAGGGCGGATGCCGCCGCGTCAATGACCTGGTTGTAAGTCAGCGGGTCTTTGCCCGCGATGTTGTAACTCTTGCCGACGGCGTTTTTGTTTTGCAAAACAAGCAACACAGCCTGGGCAACGTCGTCCACGAAGATGGGTTGTTGCAAAGACTCGCCGTCTCCAAAGATGGGGATGCCCGGCGAATAACGCAGGAATCGAATCAGCCGCCACATGTTGCGGTCGCGCGGTCCGCCGTAGATCATTGTCGGGCGCAGGATGGTGTAATCCAGCCCACTGGCTCGAATGGCTTCTTCGGCGGCAAGGCGGATGGCTTTGCTGGATGCGTTCAACTGCGTAAAGATGGCGGTGGTGCCGATGAAGATTCCGCGCCTGACGCCCGCCTCTTTTGCGGACCTGAGGATGGATTCTGCGTGCCCGAAACCGAGCGATGCGAGGTTGACGAGCGCGTCCGCGCCGCGCAGGGCGGCGGTCAAGGATTCGGCGTTGGATAAGTCTCCGGTCGTCCACTCCACTTCGAGCGCGGAAAGAGGCGACCGGTCGCTTGTGGGGCGCGCAAAGGCCCGGACTTGGAATCCGTTTTTAAGCAGGAGGGGGATGAGGCGCGAGCCGGTGAATCCCGTCCCGCCGGTGACAAGGATTTTCATGCCTTTGTGAGTTTCTCCAGCAGGATCAGCGTTTCATTCAACTTATTGCGGCGGTCGAGATTCTCGACGAGATACTCGCGCGCGTTTGCGCCCATCTCTTTGACCAGCGCCGGGTTCTGCGAGAGTTCGAGGATTTTTTGCGCGAGCATGGCGTCGTCCGCGGGTTGAACATAAACGCCGCCGCGCGCGGACTCGATCAATTCGCGCGTGATGCCGTCAATGACGATGAGGCTGGCGCGTCCGGCCGCCATGTAGTCGAAGACTTTGTTCGGGTAGGTGGTGCGGAAGGCGGGGATATTTTGCAAAATGGCGAGGCAGAGGTCGGCGGAGGCGACGATGCGCGGCATGTCTTTTTTGGGGCGCGCGCCCGCGAAGAGGACATTGGATAAGTTTTTGTTTTTCGCTTCGGCTTCGAGGCGGGCGCGTTCCTTGCCGTCGCCGAAAACGACAAAATGAATTTTGTCGTACGGTTTCAGGCGTTGCGCGGCGCGCAAGAGGGTATCCATGTCGTTTGCCTGACCGAGCGCGCCAGCGTACAAAACCACGAATTTATCTTCGAGGTTGAGTTCCCTGCGAATGAATGAGCCGTCCACGGAGGGATTGAACATCTCCACGTCCGTTCCGTAAGGGATGCAGGTTACTTTGCCGCCGGATACGCCTTTGGCAAGCATGTAATCGCGGTAGGCGGGCGAATTGACCAGAATGTGCGTGGCGCGTTTGTAGAGGAACGCCTCCAGCCAGCGCGAGAGTCCGATGATGACCGGGTTTTTCAAGACGCCCATGCCGATCCCGAATTCGGGCCACAGGTCGCGCACTTCGAGCAGGAACGGTTTGCGCCGCGCTACAGCCACAAGCCACGCCGAAACGGCTTGAAAGATCGGCGGCGTGGTGCCGATGATCAAATCCACATCGCGGACGCGCAGGGCGGTCCAAATGGATGAGAACATGAAACTGAAGAAGGCGATCACGCGCCAGAAATAACTGCGATGAATGGCGGGATAAATATATGAACGCAGGACGCGCACGCCGTCGAAGGACTGCTCGGCGTAAAGTCCGCGCCGCGCCACGGTGCGTTGACCGGTCTGATAATTCAAATCGCTGGCGACGATGACAAGTTCGTGTCCGCGATCTTTGAGGTACTTCCCCATCTCGAAGTGGCGGGTATGCCCCGGCTCTTCGGGCGAGACGAAGACCTGGTTGATAAGAAGGATTTTCATGCAGGCGGGGATTATAGCAGGGGGATGATAGGATAGAGAATAGAGAATGGAGAATAGAGAATGGAGAATAGAGAATGGAGAATAGAGAATGGAGAATAGAGAATGGAGAATAGAGAATAGAGAATGGTGAATAGAGAATGGTGAATAGAGAATGGTGAATGGAGAATGGTGAATAGAGAATGGTGAATGGTGAATGGTGAATGGTGATTAATCAGGGATGCTTGATTTGCATTCTTCTCGCCAGTTTGAATTGGAAGTTATCGTAGTTACAATTCTGGCTACACGCAAAAACTCTGATAGTCTTTGAGAGCCGCCCTGAATAAAATTAGCCTCGAAGAAAGGAACAACGGCAATCATGGAAATCCCACGACATTGGCGGCTCAAAAAACAACGATACGGTCTCGTCGGCGAGGTTTGCCCGCACTGCGACCATAAAATCTTTCCCCCGCGCGACGTCTGCCCGAACTGCGGCGACGAAGCCAAGGACTTATATACCTTCAGCGGCAAGGGTGAAGTGTATTCTTTCACCACGATTTATGAAGCCCCCGCCGGGTACGAATCACAGGCTCCCTACACCGTGGCGCTCGTCAAACTGGACGAAGGTCCCATGCTCACGGCTCAACTCACGGATGTGGACAACGACGCAGTCAAGATCGGCATGCCCGTCGAAATGGTTACGCGCAAGATGAGAAATGACGGAGACGAGCGGGGATTGATTGTATACGGGTATAAGTT
>CAADGT010000270.1 GCA_900696595.1 uncultured Chloroflexota bacterium | reverse complement strand
TCACCTTACGCAAGATGGCATTTGGTTAGGAAATGCGCTTGCCGATGAGTCTGTGACCGTCCACGAATGTTCACGAATAAACGAATAGGCGCGCCAACATTCGCGAATTCGTGACTTTATTCGTGGACGGTTCGTGAGGATGGCAAAAGCGCTTAACGTGAGTTATTTCAGTCGTTTCGCGATTCTCTTCACTTTACTTGCGGACCGTTTTCGCGCCGCCCGAACGGATTTACCCAATGCTGTTTTTTCTACTTCCGGCAGGTATTCCCAGACGCCTATCAGGGAGGCGAAAGGCAAATCTTTCTTTGCCTTCCGCGCCGGGGTGACCCTGACCACCACCAGCGAATTCTCTGGCAGGTTCAGTTTCTTGACGGGTTTCAAAACGCCTTTCTTGTAGACAGCTTGAACGGTCATGGTTTCCATATTTTAGTTGTACCTGATTTTGGGTTGAAAAAAGAAAGGTTCTTCCGTCAGCGACGGGCCCGCTTTGGCGGCAGACTTCGCCCAGGTTTTGCGCCTGATCTGCGAGAGGAAGATTCCAATTCTCGAAGGCGACAATGTCCGTCGCGCCGGCGCTTGCGCTGAGGTTGATAAAGGGCGGATCGAGCGTTTTCATTTTGAACGCCGCATCCACAGGTATAATTTCCACCTCACGCACTCCAAATTGCGGAAAGCAGGCTCCAGATGACTGGCATTTTCGTCTCCTACTCGCGAAAAGATGCGGACGTGGCGCATCAATTAATTGCCGCATTCAAGTCCAATGGACTGGATGTATGGGTGGATTGGGAAGACATCCCCCCCGCAGCCGGCTGGCTGGATCAGGTGTTGCAAGGCATCGAAGCCGCGGACGCCTTCCTCTTTCTCATCAGCCCGGATTCAATCGCCTCGGAAGTCTGCAACGTGGAGTTGGAACACGCCCATAAGAACGCCAAGCGCATCATCCCGATTGTAGTGCGGGATACAGACCCCAAAGCAACCCGCGACGTCATCCGCAGCCTGAACTGGATATTTATACGCCCGACGGACGACTTCGCAATCGGACTGGAAAAAATCAAAGTCGCCATCAGCCTCGACTTGATGTGGCTTCAAGAACACAGGCGTTTGCAGGTTCGCGCGCTGGAATGGGATCGTCAAAAAGACGCCAGCCTGCTCCTGCGCGGCGGCGACCTTCGCAAAGCCTCGCAGATGATTCTGAAGCACGAGCATAGCGACCCCGTTCCATCGGAATTACAACGGCACTACATCAGGTTCAGCAAGACCAGCGAACGGGTGCGCGTTCTTTCATGGGTCTCCGCCGCGCTGGCGCTCCTGGTCATGCTGGCGCTCTCCGCATTTGCGCTCGACCAGCGCCAGGAAGCGCTGATCAACGCCGCCGAAGCCCAGTCTCAGCGCGATATTGCCGAAGAGAACCGGCAGGCCGCCGAACAAAACGCGCGCGCCGCCCTGGCCGCAAAAGCCGCCGCAGATAAAAACGCCACAATTGCCGAAGCCCAGCGCAGCGCCGCCCGCGCCCAAATCTACCAATCCAAAGCGGGCGGGTTGTTCACCAGCGCCCTGCTCGCGCTCGATTCGTACCAACGCAACCCATCGGCCGAAGCGGAAGAAATCCTCCGCGAAAACATCAGCCTGCTCCCCGTACCCGCCGGCGCGCTGCGGCATACCGGCGCCATCCTCGTCATCAAGGTCAGCCCCGACGGCTCTTCATTCATCGCCGCCAGCGGAGGCGGAACCGCCTGCCTGGTCCGCTTCGAGAGTGGAGAAAACATTTTTTGCTCGACCAGCGCCGGGTCCGTTTTGGATGCGGCATTCAGCCCCGACGGAAAAACCATCGTCACCGGCGCCTCCTCGGGCGAAGTCAGAATTTTGGACGCGGAATCGGGTAACGAAAAGAAAAAAATCGAACTCGGCGTTCCCGTATTGAGCGTCAACATCAGCCCCGACGGCCGCCTGCTCGCGCTTGCCCGCGACGACGGACGCATCAACCTCATCAAGTTATCCACATATCAATTCGCGGGCGAACTCTCAGTCTTTGGCAACTTAAACGTGACCGCCTTCAGCCCCGACGGCTCAATGTTCGCCGCCGGATCGGATGCGGGCTCCATCACAATTTGGGACCTGCAATCCGGCTACATCATCTCCGGCGGAACCCCTTGCGGCGAAGTGCGCGACATCATCTTCAGCCCCAACAGTCAAATGCTGCTCTCCGGCGGAACCGACAACTGCGCGACGCTTTCCGACACATATTACGGAGAACAAATACTGGTGGCGCTCACCGAAGAATGGGTCGAAGACGTGGACTTCAGCCCCGACGGCGCCTGGTTCGTCACCGCCTCCAACGATTTTCGCATCCGCGTCTGGGACGTGAAAACCGGCAAAGAACGCCTGCGCCTGTTGCAAGACAGCGTCATCAGCGAAGTCAAAGTCAGCCCCGACGGATTGTGGATCGCCTCCACCGGCTCGGACAACACCGTGCGCGTCTGGAACGCGGCAGACGGCTCGGAGATGTTCCAAATCCCGCTCGACAGCGCCGGCAACGCCCTGGCATTCAGCGGAGACGGCCGATACCTTGTCGTCGGAGACGGGGATGGACACGTCAAACTATGGGATATTTCCGCGCTCAAAGCGAACACGTCATACATCCGATTCGACGAATTTATCGGAGCGGTCGAAATGAGCGCGGATGGAAAGCGCTTCGCCGCCTCCGCCTTCGCCCGGGTCTGGTTGCTCGACCCCGGGCGTTTCCCTGCGCCGACAACTCCCCTGGGCGCCCCGCTCCTCGACCTCTTCGACGACGAAATCCTCGACATAGTCATGAACCCCGCAGGGACTCTGCTGGCGGTCTCAACGGCAGAAGGAAAAGTTGTCGCCCTCGAACTGCCCAGCCGGAAGACCAAGACCCTCATCCAAAACGGACCGACCCAAAGCCTGGCTCTATCCGCAGACGGAAGTTCGCTGATCCTGGCCAGCGAAGACGGACTCGTCCAAACCCGCAGTCTCGGCTCCGGCGAGGACGGAATCCTCCTGCAGGCGGACGAACCGGTTTACTCCATCCAAACCCTATCGGCGGACACCCTCGCCATCGGCATGGACGACCGGGTGATCCTGTTCGACATGAACGCAAAACAAACAACGGGCGAACTGGAGTCCCCGGGCAAAAACCATTTAATTGCCGCAGACCCAACCGGCGGCGCGCTGGCGATCAACTCCCTGCCCGACAGAACAACCTTCTGGCGCGCAGAAGACGGAAACTTTGTCTTGGACGCTACCCTGATCGGCGAACCCATTACTTCAATGGCATTTACCCCGGATGGAAGCCGTCTATTTCTCGGCGCGGTGGATAAAATTCTCGTCTACGACCCGGTCGAATGGCTCGAAGTGAACCGCATCCGCGAAAAAGGCGAAACCGCCGACCTTGCCTTCTCACCCGATGGGAACATCCTGTACGCCGCCTCGATGCGCACACTGCGCCTTTTCGACATCCCGTCCATGAACGAAATTCCCGCCGGAGAGATCCTCGCCGCCGCATGTAGCCGTGTCACCCAAAACTTCAGCGCCGCCGAATGGGAGTCGTTCTTCGAAGACGAGGAATACAGGCTGTTGTGCCCCTCCCTGCCCGTGCCGTGAGGGAAATCGAACAAAGCAGTACCGCAAACTTTAGTTTGCGGTACTGCTTTGTTTATTAGACGTTGTCGGAAATAAGTCAATGTTCTCTTATCGGACGCAGATGAACGCGGATGTACGCTGGTAAAAGAGTAAAAAATCGTAGCTGTTCAGGTATTTGCCTTGCGCTCCAATTCGGCGGACTAAAGTTCTGCCTCAGTACATGAAAGTCCGCTGAAGCGGACTAGCCCGAAGGGCTTTCATGTACTGAGCAGGGGATTTATTCCCGTGAAACCACGATGGCTAAGCAGTTACAAAAAATCCGCGTTTTCCGCGCTTGTTCGCGTCCAAAATAATTTCCGATAAAGTCTATTGGGACAAGGGGGGAAAAGCAATCTACTACAGACGCGCTGAGATCGCGCTTTTTATTTCGGTCTTCCCTGCAAACTCCATGATCTCAGCAGTAAAAACATGGGCAGACCCGCGAGCGCCGTTTTTATTCGGTCGCTCAAAATTTTAACGGGCGTACTTTTGCGCTCAAAGCCGCCGGGGGCGACGATTTGGGTTCGATTAGGGCGGATATTTGGAACGATTCTGTTACATTCCGCCGCTCCTTTACGGGGATAAGATAAAGATGCGGGGTATCGGGGGGCGTTTCCGCGCGAGTAAAGGAGCAAGGCATGACCAGATTTTTTCCAAAGTTATCGCGCACAGGCGCGGCGGCGATAGTCCTGCTTGGGCTGTTGCTTTCGCCTGCAAGCGTTTCATCCTCGCGCGCGGCGGGGGCATACGCGCGCGTTTCGGTCAATTCGAGCGGCGTTGGCGCAAACGCCATGTCCTATCGCGGCGATATTTCGGTGGATGGGCGCTTTGTCGCTTTCGATTCGGAGGCGGATAATCTCGTCGCCGGGGATGTGAACGGAGTCGGCGATGTCTTTCTGCGCGACCTGCAACTTGGCGCAACAATTCTTGTCGCCCCGATGGCGGGCGCTCCCGTCGTTTCGGCGGACGGGCGTTATGTGGCGTTTGAATCCGGCGCAACCGACCTGACAGCGACAGCGGACACCAACGGCTTCGGCGACGTTTATGTCAAGGATATGCAGACCGGAATTGTGACTCGCGCGTCGCTCTCCTCAACCGGCGCGGAGCCGAATAATGAGTCGCAGGTTCTTTCCATCTCCGGCGATGGGCGGTATGTGGTCTTCGACTCGGACGCGGACAACCTCGTCCCGAACGACACGAACGGGCGCGGCGACATTTTCGTCCGCGACATGCAGACAAACACGACGATCGGCGTTTCGGTGAGCGGGAACTCGGGCGGCTTCGACGCGAGCATTTCGCTGGACGGCAACTACGTTGTGTTCAACTCAGGCTCCACCAATTTCGTCCCGGACGATACCAACGGCAGGGCGGATGTTTTCGTCTACGCGATGCAAACCGGCGGGATCGTTCGCGCTTCGGTCAGTTCGAGCGGCGCGCAGGGCGACTGGAATTCGAGCGAGCCTTCGATCTCCGGCGATGGGCGGTATGTAACTTTTTCCACCATGAATAATTTCGCGGCGGTGGATACCTACGGCTACATCCAGCTCTACGTCCGCGACATGCAGGCTGGCGCGACCACGCTGGCAACCTTTAGGGACGGCTATGCAATGGTGGGCGAATCGGACGCTTCGGAAATCTCCGCCGACGGACGATACATCGTTTATAGTTTCGACGACAAAGGCGACGGGATGCCGACGCGCTGGCTGTATGTGCATGACCGC
>CAADGT010000269.1 GCA_900696595.1 uncultured Chloroflexota bacterium | reverse complement strand
TTACACCCACAAAATCTTAATCTCACCGTCCAGTGATTTGAATTCCCCATCGCCCGTAACCAAATCTGCCTTCATCACTTTGGCAAGAGCGGCGGCAAAAGCATCGGCATAAGACATTTTATGTTGCGACTTGATACGCGCCGCTTCCTGCGTGATTTCCCAACCCACATTCTCAACCTGAATCCGCAGGTCTCTGAGGATTTTCACGCTGGCATTGGCTTCCTCTTCCGAAATTTCTCTTGCGAAGGCGTACCAAACTTCGCCCAAGTTGATCACACTCATATAAATCGGGATTTGTTCTTCATGGGCGCTGGCAATCAATTCTTCAACCTTTTCCCCCGACGGCTCATCTTCCAGGTAGGACATCACCGCCCAGGCGTCCAACACATATGCTTTTGCCTTCTTTGCCATTTTACAACTCCCTTTCGCGTTTCTTTTCCGCCATCAATGCCTTCATTAACCCTCTACCCTTATATTTGCCGCGCATAGACCGGATATATTCGCGAGTGACAGGGGTGAGGATGATCTGCTTTGTCGCAAGGTTCACGTCAATTTGAAGATACGTCCCATCCTTGATGCCCAACTGCTGGCGGACCTTGGATGGAATGACGACCTGCCCCTTTGAGGTGGCAATAGTTTCCATTACTTGTTCTCCTTTCGTAAATTCGATAAATTTATACCATTAAATAAAAAGTAAGTCAATATAAAACTGTCTTACTTTTATTTCAGCGCTGGCATTCTCCCTCTTCTCCTCCTCCAAAAACCCTTCATCAAGCCCCTGCCCTTCCACAAGCGCGGGCGAACGTCGGTGATCGGGGTCAAAATGATCGAGCCGCCGTCTTCGGTCACGGCGATCCGCGCCCCCGGCTGGATGCGCAACTTCCTCTTACAATCCGGCGACGGAAGATTTTCAAAACTCAATCGCGCAGGAATTTATCGTAGGCGTCGAAATCCACGCGGGCGGTCATATCGAGATTGATCGGGGTGACGGCGACCATTTTCTCGTGACGCAACACATACACATCCGTCCCTTTTACTTCATGCGGGAGGTTGTTATCGTGTTCATAGCCGATCGGACCCGGTTCGTCCCACGACTTCCGCTTGGGAGGGGTGGGTTTATAGTAGCGGAGGCGGGAAAGGCTCGAGAGCCGCCACTCCGTTTCGGGCGTGGCATGACGCGGCACTTCCACTTTCAACACATCCACGCCGTCGAAGGATTTCTTATTCAAAAGCAGGCGGGCGAAGCGGGCTGTAAAATGCGCGGCGGCTTTGAAGTCTACATCCTCCGAATGGGTGAGATGGAAATGCGGATCGGTTTCGAGCGAGACCGCGAGCGCGCGATAACCAAGCCCGGCGGCTTCCATCGCCGCTCCGACCGTGCCGGAGATGGTCACGCCCAACCCGACGTTTTCCCCGTAGTTGATTCCGGATACAACCAGATCAGGCTCGTGTGGGACAATCTCCAATACTCCGTGAAGGACGGCTTGCGCCGGGGAGCCGCCGACGGCATAGACATCCCACGTTTGCCCGTTGACCTGAACCTGTTCCTTCTTGATAACCCCGCTGGATGTGCTGGGCAGGCTGCGCCCCATGCCGCTGGATTGTTCGCGCGGCGCGGCGACGGTCACATAGCCGATCTTCGAAAGTTCGCTTGCGGCAGCCCACAAGCCCGGCGAGCGGATGCCGTCGTCGTTGGTGAGGAGGATATGCGGTTTTCGTTTTGTCATGGCGGCGATTATAAACAAAAGCCCGCTTTTATTGATTAGAAAATTTGTGCTATACTCCGCCCATGCGCGCCATCCGCTCCTCCGAGATCGGCAACTACCTCTACTGCCGCCGCGCCTGGTGGTATCGCAAGACCGGGACTCCTTCGGAAAATCAGGCTGAATTAAACGCCGGGACCGAACTCCACCGCCGTCACGGGAGGCAGGTCCTCGCCTCGGTTCTCACCCGGACTGTGGGCTGGATTCTGCTTCTGGCGGCGATTCTTACGCTGGTGACGTATCTCGCTTTTCAAGTCTTATGACTTCCATCGTCTTGATCCTTTTTTTGCTCGCGCTGTTGTTCTTCTGGCAATCCTACCGTCAACGGAAAGCCGCGGGCTTGCCCGGCGGGCGCGTTGTTTATACCGATACGCGCGGCTGGGGAAAAGTGGAGAAACCCTTGTTCTACCCCGCGCTTGCGCTCACCGGCAAGCCGGATTATCTGATCGAAAAAAACGGGCGGTTGATCCCGGTTGAGGTCAAATCGGGTCGCGCGCCCGAAGCGCCGTATGACTCGCATATCTATCAACTCGCTTCGTATTGCCTGTTGGTGGAAAAAACCTACGGCAGGCGCCCCCCGTACGGGATCATCCACTACGAGAACCGCGATTTCGCTGTGGATTACACCCGCGAACTCGAGTCCGCGTTGATCGAACTGATCGCCGACATGCGCGAGGACGACGTGCGCGGAAATATCGCCCGCTCGCACGAACAGCCGTCCCGTTGCAGGGGATGCGGGTTCAGGAACATCTGCGAGCAGAGTTTGATGTGAGTAGAGCAAGTCTATAGACTTGCTCTACGGACAGGTATAATCGCCATCATGTCATCGCCCTTCATCCCGAAGCGCATTGTCATCACCGCATACCCGAAGATCAACGAAGCGTACGCCGAAGCGGAAGCCATGCGGGCATTCCTCGCGGAAAAAGGCATGGATGTCCTGGTCGGCTCGCTGTACGATGAGGGGATTCGGAATCGGGTCGGACAAGGCGAGTTTGACATGCTGATCGCCGTCGGCGGGGATGGAAGCGTGCTGAGAGCCGCCCACCTGTGCGCGCCGTCGAAGGTCCCCATCCTGGGGGTCAACCTCGGCAGGCTCGGGTTCCTGATCCAGATAGACCGCAGGGAATGGCGCGAATATTTCGAGCGGTTGCTCAACGGCGAGGCATGGATCGAGAATCGCATGATGCTGAAGACGGAACGCATCCGCGACGGTGAATCGCTCGGCGCGACCATCGCGTTGAACGAGGCTGTGGTCGCGCGCGGCGAGACGCTCCGCCCGGTGCGCATGACCGCCTTTGTGGATAAGCGCGAACTATCCCGTTATGTCGCGGACGGCTTGATCGCGGCGACTGCGACCGGCTCTACGGCTTACGCGCTCGCCGCCGGCGGACCGATCCTGCCCCCGGAACTGCGCAACATCCTGCTCGTGCCGATCGCCCCGCATCTTTCGGTGGACCGCGCGGTTGTTTTGTCCGAAGGCTCTTCGGTGGATATTGCGATCAAGAGCGATAACGCCGTGTGGAGCGTGGACGGCCAGCCCCCCACGCCGTTGAAGGAAGGCGACCATGTCAACGTCGCCGCCGCTGAAGTCACGGCGCAATTCGTCCGTTTTGGAGACCCGGGATATTTCTATCGGAATATCACCATGCACATAAACGAAAACTCTTCAGGATTTCCGCGATGACCGAGCCGACTGCCGCATATTGTTACAACCATCCCGCCCGCGAGACGACCTTGCGCTGCAAGCGTTGCGAGCGTTATATCTGCACATCCTGCGCGGTCGGCACCCCGACGGGCTACATGTGCAGGGAGTGCGTCAACGAACGGCAAAAGACCTTCGATACCGCCGTCTGGTACGATTTTGTTTTAGGTTTTACCGTAGCGGGGGTTCTCTCTGGCATCGCATCTTTTTTGACGACGTTGATCGGCGGCATCGGCTTCTTTGGCTGGCTGTTGGTTTTCCTCGGCTCCTCCGCCGCCGGAGGTATCATCGCCGAAGCCGTTCGAGCCATTACGCGCAGGCGTCGTTCCCGCCCGCTTTTCATAACTGTGGCGGCGGGGGTCGTGCTTGGCGCCCTGCCCATGCTGCTCCTGCAATTGTTGAGCGGCAACGTCTTCGGGCTGATTTTTCAGGCGCTCTATCTATTCATCGCCGCGCCGATGGTGTTCGCCCGCCTTTCCGGAATTCAGCTTACCCGATAACCCATGCTTAGCGAACTCCACATCCAAAATTTCGCGATTATAGACAAACTCGATCTGCGTTTCGGTCCGGGGCTGATCATCCTGACCGGCGAGACCGGCGCGGGCAAATCCATCATCCTCGACGCTGTGGTCATGCTCATTGGCGGCAAGGCGGATACGACTTTCGTAAGAACAGATGCAGAGGCGGCGTTCGTCGAGGGCGTCTTCCATCTCAAGGGTCCTGAACGCGATGCAGTGCATGAGATACTCAACCGCGAAGCGTTGATGGACGATCCCAATTATGTCGTCCTGATGCGCGAAGTGAGACGCGAAGGGCGAAGCGTGGCGCGTATCAACGGGCGGACGGCGAATGTCGGATTATTGAAAGAGATTGGCGCGCTGTTGGTGGATATTCACGGGCAGGCGGAGCATCTCTCCCTGCTCGACCCGCGCGCGCATCTGGGATTGCTCGATCGGTACGCGGACGTCGCCAAACCGTTGAACGATTACCGCCAGACCTATCACTCCCTGCTGGCGCTTCGCAACGAACTCAACTCTCTGCGCAAAGCCCAGGCAGACGCCGACCGCCGCGTCGAAATGCTGACCTACCAGGCGGAGGAGATCGAATCCGCGAAATTGCAAGTCGGCGAAGACGAAGAGTTGAAGAAAGAACGCGACCGCCTCGCCAACGCCGAGTCGCTCGCGCAAAACGCGCAGGAGGCGCTGGCGATCCTCGATGAAGGTTCGCCCGATACGCCGGCCGCGTCCGATTTGATCGGTCAGGCGGCGCAGGCATTGGCGGCTCTTGCGAAAATAGACGCGGGGCAGAGCGAAATGTCGAATCAGGCCGAGGTCATGCTCGACACGCTCTCAGACATCATCCACGACCTGCGCGATTATCTCGAAGAAATCGAATTCAACCCGAAACGACTCGACGAAGTGGAGGAACGCCTCGACCTCATCCGTTCGCTCACGCGCAAATACGGCGGAAGCATCCCCGCCGTCATCGCCTACGGCGCGGATGCGCAGAAACAACTTGAGACCATCACCGGCGCGGCGGACCGCATCAACGAGCTGGAAATGCAGGAAGCGACCCTGCTGGAAAAATTATCGAAACAGGGGACGGCGCTATCCGAGAAGCGCAAGTCTGCGGCGGGGAAAATGGGCAAGGGCATCGAGATCGAACTCGACGACCTGCGCATGGCGTCCGCCCAGTTTGGTACGGATTTCAAGACCAGGCCCGACCTGAACGGAGTCCCCATTGCGGATGGAACCCGCCTCGCCTTCGACCAGAACGGATTCGACCAGGTGGAGTTTCTCGTCGCCCCGAACCCCGGCGAAGGGCTCAAACCGCTGGCGAAGATCGCGTCCGGCGGCGAAACCTCCCGCCTCATGCTCGGACTCAAAAACGTCATGGCGCGCGCCGACGAAGTCCCCTCGCTGATCTTCGACGAAATTGACCAGGGCATCGGCGGGCGTGTGGGCATGACAGTGGGACACAAACTGTGGAATCTCTCGCGCAGTCATCAGGTCTTCTGCGTGACGCATCTCCCTCAACTGGCAGTTTTTGGCGACCAGCATTACCAGGTCCAAAAACTGGTGGACAAGGGACGCACCCTGACCCGCGTCGAGCCGCTCGAAGGCGAATCGCGCCTGTTGGAACTTTCACAAATGCTTGGCGAGGTGGGCGAAGGGACATTGCGCTCCGCTCACGAATTGCTCCAAACCGCGCGGCAGATGGTCAAAGAGTCGCAGAAGTAATGGCAGGAACGCAAAAACGGGCGCGGGTGCGCCCGTTTTGTTTTTGAATCAAGTCGGTTAAATGATGACTGCTAGGGTGAGGGGGGCACCCTAGCGGTCATCGTTGGTAATAATACACCCGGCGCGGATGATTGTCAAGAAAATTTTGGTTAGAGAATTCTAAGCGGGCTGGGGCGGATGGTTGTGGTTTGAGAACATGGGTATAGATTGGTCTGCTCTGGAAAATATGACCAGGTAAAATGAGAGTCGAGCGCCTCCGCAGTTGCCAAAGCCAGAGCCGCTTGGCTTATCCGTCAGTGGGATGCCTTGTCGCTTGATTCTACAGAATTTGAATGCTCCCGACACTTTTCCCTTTTCCTGTGTGCAAGCAAAGGTTGTCAGCGCCTTCGCTCAAGCCGCCGTCCTGTGCGAAGCCCCCTGTGGGCGGCGGCGGTTTACGAGGGAAATCCCGCGCCGAGGACGGCGCTGGGAACAGGTTACCTGACATGTTTTGCATGCACACCTTTTCCTTGACGAAACCCCCGCGGGCGAATAAAATCCACCCCGTTCCCAATCTTGCGCCTCCCTGCGGAGGCGCGTATCGTGCGGGAACAAAATCTATGACAGGGCGAAGGTAATGCGGCTGAGTCGCCGCGTGAGAGGCGCCCAAGGAGTTAGGCAAGATGGAGAAAGTGGTTTTGAAAGCGGTCAAGCGCAATGTGACCGGCAAACAGGTGAAAGCCCTGCGCCGCGAAGGCAAACTTCCGGCGGTGATCTACGGCAGGCATGTCGAGCCGATCTCGATCGCCATGGAAGCGCACAGCGCGGGACTTGCGCTCGGCAAGTTGACATCCTCCAGCCTGGTCACGATCAGCGTGGAAGGCGCGGAGTATCCCGCCCTCGTACGCGAACGCCAGCGCGACTACATCAAAGGCACGTTGACGCACGTGGACTTCCTCGCCGTGGATATGAACGAGAAGATCCGCGCCAGCGTGGGCTTGGTCTTTGTGGGCGTTTCGCCCGCCGTAAAGGATTACAACGGCATCCTGGTCCACAACCTGGAACGGCTCGAGGTGGAATGTTTCCCCGGCGACCTGCCCGAGCGCATCGAAGTGGACATCGCCATGCTCAAGCAGATCGGCGACCTGATCCGCGTGCATGACGTTCACGTCTCGGACAAGATCCGCATCCTGGGCGACCCCGAAGAAACCATCGCCGTGGTTACGATCATCAAGGAAGAAACGGCTCCTGTCGCCGCCGAAGGCGAAGCGATTGCCGCCGCCGAACCCGCCGCTCCCGAACTCAGCGTGGAGCGCGGCAAGAAAGCCGAAGAAGGCGAAGAAGAGAAGAAGTAATCTCCTCTCCAATAAAAAATCCGTCATCTCAAGGATGGCGGATTTTTTTGTTGTATGTACGCTTATTCAATCAACCCTAATATCTTCATGAAGTTGACCGTCATCCTCGCCGTCGCGCCCCAGAGCAATTCGCCGTCGTAGGGATGATACGCAATCACGCTTCGTTCAGAACCGGGCAGGGAAAACTCCCAGTAATTGTTTCGCTCCGCCAGCCACAACAACGGAATGGTAAAGACCCGCGCCACTTCGATCCCCGCCGTTTTGAACGCGTATGGGAAAGGGATGATTCCCACAACGGGACTCACCCGAAACTTGCTGATCGTCACCATGCGGCTCAACCTGCCGATGACCCGCACATCGGACGGGCGGATGCCGATCTCTTCATCCGCTTCGCGCAGGGCGGTTTGCTCGGGCGTGGTCTCGCCTTTGTCGCACGCGCCGCCGGGGAAGGAGACCTGCCCCTTGTGCGATTCAACCTTATCCGTACGGCGCGTATAAAGAATATGCCATTCGTCTTGAAATTGAACCAGCGGCACAAGCACAGCCGCGCATTTGAGGTGAACATCGGGGTGGATGGGAATCTCGGCGTAGCCGTCCGTCTCGGCGTGGGAACGGTCGGTCTCGTTCAATTTCACCCGCAGAAACTCTTCGGTGATGACCGTCATGCTACGACTCGGCGCGAACGGGACTCCCGCAATAATCACATTCGGCTGTCAGGTCGTCCATCCATTCGACTTCATCGGATCGCACCGCCGCCCCGCAGGAGGGACAATGCGTCGGCAGGATGGGGCGTTCTTTAGAAGTGGGCGCATCCGCCTTTCCCCAAACTGTGACGTTTGTTCCGACGACGGATTCAACCTCGTCTGCCTCGGCGTTGAAGCCGCGCTCGCGCAATGCTTCGACGACCCTCCGCCCCGCTTTGCGCAGGCGGTGATGGCGTTGTTGAGTTCCGAGCAAGGTCAACCCGCTGCGAAAGTAAGCCACAGCCTTTTTGCCGGCTCCGTTCAAGGTCGCGGCATGACCCGCTTCGATGTACAAAAACGGCGCGCGTTCGGGGAACATCTCCTCCGCTTTTTTGGCGAGATCGTGGAAGGCGAGCGCGGCTTCGGCATAATTGCCTTCATCCATCAAGCGATGCGCGCGACGCAGCGCGGGCGGCACGGACGGACCTTGCCGCCAATGCGGCGGACCTCCCCTCATGAATCTTCTGGCTCGTCGAAACATATCAATACTCCTCTTCGATCCCACTGATCTCTTTGGCGAGCGCGTCCGCGCGCGGATCGTCGTTCGGCTCGATCCTGCGGGCGAAGACGAGAAAGCCTGTGTGCGCCACCATACGGTCGGTGGGACGCAACCGGGCGGGATTGGTCTTGTAATATCTCAATAACAGCTCGCAGACTTCCACGAATGCGAAATTATTCTGCTTCAAGGCGTAAAGGACTTTTTCCACCTGGTTATAGGTCGGCATCAACGAACCGAAAAAACCGCCCGGCTTGAGCGCGGCGCGGACTTGGGCGATGTAATCGAACGGGTTTTGCACGTCGAGGAAGAAAGCGTCGGCGTCGGATTCGTCGAAGCCTTCCTGGATGTCGCGCAGTTTGAAATCCACGCGTGAGGCGAGACCGATCCGTTCCAGATTCTTCCGCGCCAGGTTTTGCGTATCCGGTTTGTTTTCGTAAGAGATAACCCGCCCCGCCGAACCGACCGTGGATGCCAAAGCAATGGTCATCGAGCCGGAGCCGGTCCCGGCTTCGAGCACGGTTTGACCTTCCGATACCCCCATTTGAATCAAAATATAACCGATGTCCTTCGGGTAAAGAATTTGCGTATTGCGCGGCAGTTCGTTGAGCACATCAGACATCGAGGGCTGGAGCAAAAAGAAAGGCGCGCCGGTATGACTGAACACCTGCGACCCCCACGGTTTGCCGATCAGGTCGTCGTGTTTGATCACGCCGCGATGACTCTGAAAATCCCCGCCGCCTTGCAGGATGA
>CAADGT010000268.1 GCA_900696595.1 uncultured Chloroflexota bacterium | reverse complement strand
TTACAAGGCGCAGATACATCTCGTAACTCGTATCGTGTAACTCGTACTCAAAAGGGAAGTCCGCCCGCCAGCGGGCCCATCATCTTCTGTTGCAGTTCGCGCGATTGGTCGAGCGCCATATTGACGGCGGATAAGACCATGTCTTGCAGCATTTCGGCATCGGCATCTTTGAGAAAATCAGGAGAAATCTCAACCGACTTGCATTTCTGGTCGCCGGTCATGACAACTTTGATCGCTCCCCCGCCGGTTGTGACGGCGACGGTTTCTTCGGCAAGTTTTGCCTGCGCCTCCTCCATTTGTTTCTGCATACGTTGCAATTGCTGCATCACGCCAGCCTGTCCGCCCAGGGCGGGGCCTTTGTTGAATCCTTTTGCCATAAGTTAATCTCCTAGTTGAGTAGTTACATAGTTACGTGGTTGGCGGTCAATCCCACCAAGCGGAAAGAAGTATGTATGAAGTATCTGGTATTTTGCTTGTTCCACTATTGTTTTTATTCGAAGTCGCCATAATCAACCTCACTCACCAATTACCAATCTCCAATTACCGCTCTATTCATCCATATCCACGATCTCGCCGCCGTGCTGGATCGCCGCGGCGACCATGCCGTCTTGCGCGACGTGGGCGGGGAGTTTGCCTTTGGCGGTGGTGACGACGCATCGCACGGAGATGTCCACGCGCAGGTGGTCTTTGATGAGGCGCTGGATGGTTTCGATCTGGTCGGGCTTGTTGAGCTTTTCTACGAGCACGTCGCTTGCCATGCCGAGGATGAGGGTTCTGCCTTGCACGTCAATCATCTTGACCGAGTTCATCAACGCGCCGAGGTTCGCCTGCGCTTTGGGAAGGGCGTTGATGAGCGGCTTCCAGGCTTTGACAATGTCATTGGAGTTGATGACTGGCGATTCGACGACGGGCTGCGCCGGTCCCCCATTTGGGGACGCGTCTTTCTTAACCTCAGGCTTGGATTCGGCTGCGGGAGCGGATGCAGGCTTGGGCTGAGTCCGAACCGGGGCGGCGGGTTGGGGAGATTCGGCCGGGGCTTCGACGGCTTCCGCGAGGGCGAGTTCCAGACTCAAAGAGGGCTGCCAGCCGCCGCGTAAATCCACTGCGGCGTTGTTGAAGATTTTCATCATGCGCAAAACTTCGGGGGCGTTGAAGGATTTGGCGTGCGCTTCCATTTGGGTTTTGACTTCGCGCGCGGCTTCGACCTGGTCGGCGTTTCCCATTTGGATGAGCATGAGGCCGCGGGTATATTCGACGAGTTGGCGGGCGAGCGAGCGCGGGTCGGCGCCGGAGTCGAGGGCGCGGTGGATGGTTTCGAGTCCGCGCGCGGGGCGATGGTCGAGGATGGAGGCGATGACATCCAGAACGGTCTGACTGGTGGCTGTGCCGAGGACTTGTTGCGCGAGGGCGAGGGTGATCTTTGCGCCCGTGGAGGCGAGTTGGTCGAGGAGCGATTGCGCGTCGCGCATTCCGCCTGCGGATTGGCGGGCGATGAGCGTGAGGGCTTCGTCTTCGACCTGGATGTTTTCGGCGGCGGCGATTTGTTTCAGGTTGGCGACGATTTCGTCAATGGGGACGCGGCGAAATTCGTGGCGCTGGCAACGGGATAAAACGGTGGCGGGGATTTTGTGGATTTCGGTGGTGGCTAAAACAAATATGGCGTGCGGCGGGGGTTCTTCGAGGGTTTTGAGCAGGGCGTTGAAGGCGCCGCCCGACATCATGTGAACTTCGTCCACGATGTAGACTTTGTAGCGTCCCTGCGTGGGGGCGAAGTTGATTTTGTCGCGCAGATCGCGGACGTCGTCCACGCCGTTGTTGGAGGCGGCGTCAATTTCGATGAGGTCCATGAAGCGGTTTTCGTTGACGGCGGCGCAATGTTCGCAGGCGTTGTCGGGTCTTTGGGCGGGGTCGTCGTTGAGGCAGTTGACGGCTTTTGCCAGCAGGCGCGCGACGGTGGTCTTGCCTGTTCCGCGCGGTCCGGCGAAGAGGTAGGCGTGAGCCACGCGGTCAGCCCGGACGGAGTTGATCAGGGTTTGGACGACGTGGTCTTGTCCGATCACGGCATCCCATTGTTTTGGGCGGTATTTGCGGTAGAGGGCCTGGGTCATTTTAGTTTGGTAGTCGGATAGTCGAGTAGTCGAGTAGTTGGATGGTCGGTGGAAAGTAGAAAGTGGCGCGATGATATTGTTTGGTTGTTTACCATATTCGTTTATTTGCGCTGTCCGTTCGCGGACGGTTTATTTCGCCAACGTCAATAAGCCGTCTTCTTCAAGCGCGGCAACATAACCTTGAATGGCTTCTTTGATATTAGACACCGCTTCTTCAGTTGTCTCGCCTTGGCTGATACACCCAGGCAGGCTGGGGCGCTCTGCCGCCATATAGCCATCTTCGCCATCGTAAACAATAACCTGTCTCATCTGCAAATCTCCAATTACCAATTACCAATCACCATTTACGGCACGCGGTACACCGCCCTCAAATTCCCCTGCGAGTCAAACAGTCTGGCTTCCTCGCCGGAGTCCCAGACTGCTTCGCCGATGCCCCAGTACAGGTCAATGACGGTATCGGAGCCTGCAATGGTGTGAACCTGTACCGCTCCGTTGGGGTAAAGGATGACGCCGCCTGGAAAAGCAAAGGTATTGCCGTCTTCATCCTTGAGTTGCCATGCGGTCAGGTCAAGTTGCCCTTCGCCTTCGAACTTGATGATGGCGATTTCCGATGACGCCGCCCCCGCCCCCACCACGCTGCTGATCTTTACGGGGATATCCGCCTGCAATTCGGCGTTCGCCGCCGGGGCAGAATCGCCGCCGCCGGTTGATGTCGCCTGAACCTGCAACGCGACGGGCTGGGTCACGGCGCGGTAGTTGCGGTCGTACCAGAACAGGATTCCGCCCGTCACGCTCGCCGAGACGAAGACGTTCAACAGCAGGTATTGGATGAGTTTGCGGCGACCCATTCCTACTTATCTCCAGGCAACGGGCGTTGACGGACTCGTTGGCGGTCCGCAACAGTAAATTTACCTTCCAAAGTCAGTCCTTCGATTTGCATCAATTCCATCACACGTTCATATGGTTCGCTTGGAGAGTCCGGGTCGAAGCGAAAGTACACAACGCCGAAAGGAACGGGTAATTTCAATTTGAAGATCAAATCGCCGTAATCCCTGTCGAATGTCAAAACGATCAAGCCGTCATTGGCTGCGCGGGAAAGAACAGCCGCGTCTTTTGCTCCTGCCATTTCTTCCGCAACGGCAAAGATGGTAAAGCCAGCCTCTCTCAAAAGGCGCGCGCTCGCTAGCGGAAAATTTTCATTGGCGAGGAATTTCATTGACAGGTCATGCCGGAACTACAAATAAAGATTCATCGCGCATACATTCTGCAACATAGGCAAAAACCGCGCGAAGGGATTCTGTCGTCAAAGATGGATAATTATCCAAAACCTGTTGTTCCGTCCAACCAGCGGCAAATAGACCAACCAAAAAGTCCACAGCCAGCCGCGTGCCTTTGACGACCGGTTTTCCCATCAAAATTTCAGGGTCTGAGTGAATATACTTCTTCCAATCCATACTGCCTCCACAATAAACGGCAATGGGATTATACATCACCGAGTCATGGATACTGCCACCCAATCCTTCATCTGACGAACCTCGCCTCGTTTCAAGCCTTTAGCCTGCCCAGCCTGCATGACGCTTTCCGCCTGGTGATCGAGAATCCCGCTTAGGATGATCTCTCCATTGGGCTGGATCAAGTCCGCCAGCCCCGCGTCGAAGAGGCGGATCAACACCGGCGCGAGGATGTTCGCCGCCACCAGCGGGGCGGACTGGAACGGGAATTGCCCCGCCAAAATTTCGCCAACGGAGCCTTGTCCCAAAATCAACTCCTCCCCTATCCCATTGAGGTCTGCGTTCTCGCGGGAATTTTTGACGGATTCAATGTCTGTGTCCACGCCCAATACTTTTTTCGCGCCAAGTTTCAACGCCGCAATCGAAAGGATGCCCGAGCCGCAACCGACATCAATTACCAACCCTTCGGCGGCGCTCAGGGCAGGTACCCAATTACTACTTACCGATCTCTCCATCAACTCCAAACACAACTGCGTCGTGGGATGCGTCCCCGTGCCAAAGGCCATGCCCGGGTCAATTTTGATCGGGATTCGTTTCGGGTCTGGATTCTCCAGCCAGGCGGGGAGGATGAGGAGTCGCTCTCCGATGAGAATCGGCTTGTAGTGTTGGCGCCAGGCTTCCATCCAGTTTTGATCCGCGATCTGTCTGTAGATGGGAGTCGGCACGGGCTGAATCATCCCCAGATAGAAAAGCGACTCCTCCACTTTCTGCCGCGTCTCCTCGAGCTGGTCGTTCACCTCCAAATATGCGCGGACGGTGATGGGGCCCGTCGCCGTGCCTTCGTCCTCTTCGTCGTTGAATTTGACGCCCTGTTCGGTCATTACGCCGTTGGGGGCAAAACGCGCCAGCACATCGGCGACGGATTCGGCGAGTTCGCCGGTGACGGTGAGGGAAATTTCAAGCCAGTTCATGTCATCTCCAAATTAAGTGTCCAACCGTTCGTCCCAGCCAGACGGCCAACAACCCAAGAATCACGTTCGCGCCGACGTTGGCCATGGCGTTCATCATGTAATCCTGTCGCGCCAGATTGACCGTGTCGTTGCCGAAGGATGAAAAAGTGGTGAATCCGCCCAGCACGCCAATGACCAGAAACGCGCGCGACTCATTTGAGAACGCGCCGTATTTCTCGCCGACCTGGGCCAGCAAACCGATGGCAAAGCAACCCACGACATTAACTGCCAGCGTGCCGAACGGAAAGTCCATTCGATTCGCGGCTTGCTGAACGTAGCCGCTGATCCAATAACGCAAGATTGAGCCGATAAATCCGCCCGCGCCGACAAGAAGAATGTTTTTCATATTGCCTTTTGATGATAGACGATTAGTTCGTCCGCGGTCTATCGTCCGTCGTCCATCATCTCTTTCGCCGCCCAACGGACCAATTCCTTTTCCCCGATCAGCATCGCAGGCAGGTTATCCACATCAAAATACCTCATCTCCGAAATCTCATGCGACGGTTTGAATTCGCCGCCGGTTATTTTGCACAGGTAGGTAACGCTCAGGTGCGGGAATTCGCGCGCGCTGCCGACCTTGCACAACTGAAGCGCCTCGATCTCCATGCCCGTCTCTTCGTAAAATTCGCGCGTCACCGCTTCGATCGGTTGCTCGCCGTACTCCAACGCTCCGCCGGGGATGCCCCATTCGTATTTGCGATATGTATGTTTGAAAAGCAAGACCCTGCCGCGCTCGTCGAAGATCAACGCCGACACGCCCGCGTTAAATTTTGGTTGAGTAATACGTGTCACAAAAACATGCAACCACATGGGCAGGAGTCGCCACAGGCGCAAGAGAGGTTTAAGCATAGGCGAGGGGATTATAAATGAACAAAACGGACTCTCACGTTCGATTGAGAGTCCGTTTCTTTTTTTCTCCTTCTCTTTACCGCTCAACTTTTTCCCACAACGCGCGCGCAATCTTTTCCTGATCCACCGGCAGGCTGTCCACCCTCACGCCGACGGCGTTGTAGATGGCGTTGGTGATGGCGGGCGTGGTGGGGATGGATGAAATTTCGCCCACGCCTTTCGCGCCGTACGGTCCTGCCGCAACCGGATGCTCGACGATGATGGCGGTGATCTCCGGCGCGAGCATGATGCCCGGCACGCGATAGCGGGCAAGCCGGTCTGTGATCACGTTGCCGTCCTCGACGATGAAGTCTTCCGTCAGGCAGTTGCCCAGCCCCATCATTACGCCGCCCTCAACCTGTCCCTGCAAACCAAGCGGATTGACCGCCATGCCCACGTCGTTGGCGGAGATGACGCGCAGGACGCGAACTTCGCCGGTCAGTTTGTTCACTTCCACTTCGGCGGCTTGCACGCCGAAGGAAAAGGCGAAGTGCATATCGCCGCCCGTCCCCAGCGGCTGGGTCTTCGGCGCTTCATATTCGTAGCGGACTCTCGGCAGTTGTCCCATCGCGGTCATTTCTTTGTAGATTTCGGCGTAGGTCAGCGAATGCCCGTTGACGCGAACGACTCCATCCTCAAAGCGGATTGTCTCGGGGCGCGCGTCGAATTTCTCCGCCATCGAAGCGGAGATTTGCTCGCGCAATGTTTTTGCGGCATAGCGTGAAGCGTTGCCGGTTACAAACGTCTGGCGCGAGGCGGTCGTGGGTCCGCCGTTGGGAGTCAAATCCGTATCCATCACCAGCACGCGGACTTTCTCCGGCTCGACGCCCATCTCTTCGGCGACGGTCAGGCGCATGACGGTGACGAGTCCCTGCCCCAATTCCGCCGCCGAACTGCGGACTTGGAATGTGCCGTCTTCGTACAACTCAACATCGGCTCCAGAAATATCCGGCGCGCCGCCGCCCAGCCCCGTATTTTTATATGCCGCGGCGAATCCCCACGAACGAACCAGGTGCGGTGTGTCAGGCGTAGACCGCGGCTTGAACAACTCTTCGCGCGGCAAACCTGAAACCTGGCACATCGCCCCTGACACCTTATCAATACATTCCATCAAACCCACAGATTCTTTCAATTCCTGCCCGGTGTTGGTGATACTGCCGATTCGCAGGGCATTCATGCGGCGCAATTCAACCGGGTCGAGGTTCAAAGTCTCGGCGAGTTTGTCCATCATGGATTCGACGGCGAAGGCCGATTGCGTCACGCCAAATCCGCGAAACGCTCCGGCGGGCGGGTTGTTGGTGTACATGGCGTAACAATCGGCGCGAACATGTTCGATGTCATACGGACCTGCCGAGTGCGTGGTGGCGCGGGTCATCACCTTTTCGCCGAGCGAGGCGTACGCGCCCGTGTCGCCGTACAGTTCGGTCTCGCAGGCAACCAGCCGCCCATTTTTCTTCGCCCCGATCTTGACGCGAATTTGCGTGGCATGGCGCTTCGGATGGACGAGCAAACTTTCCCGCCGGTCGAAGAGCATCTTCACGGGTTTTCCGGTTGCGTTTGCAAGCATGGCGGCATGGATCTGCCCCGCCACGTCCTCCTTGCCGCCGAAGCCGCCGCCCATCAACTGCCCGA
>CAADGT010000267.1 GCA_900696595.1 uncultured Chloroflexota bacterium | reverse complement strand
TTCCTCGTCCTTTCCCTCGTCGCCATTGCGACCGCGCTGGGGATGCTGTTTAGTCGCAACGCCGTATACTCGGCGCTCTTTCTGGTGTTGAATTTCGTCACCGTGGCGGTCTTTTATCTGCTGCTGGGCGCGCCTTTCATCGCCATGGCGCAGATCACCGTCTATGCGGGCGCGATCATGGTGCTGTTCCTCTTCGTCATCATGCTCCTCGGCGCGGAGAATTTGCCGCCCGCCAACCCGCTCCCCTGGCAAAGGCCGCTGGCTGGGATCTTGGCCGTTGTGCTGACTGTGCAGTCCGTTTACGTTCTCGTCGCGCGCGTGCAGACCCGCGCTCACACCGCCCTGCCGGACGCTTCCATCAACACGGTGGACAATCTGCGCGCCATGGCGCTGGAACTGTTCAACCGATTCCTCCTGCCCTTTGAAGTGACCTCCATCCTTCTGCTGGTCGCCATGGTCGGCGCCATCGTCCTTTCGCGGCAGGAAAAGACAAGGCAGGCACAATGATCCCCATCGAATATTATTCCGCGCTTTCCGCCATCCTGTTCATCATCGGCGCGCTCGGCGTGCTGATCCGCCGCAACCCGCTCATCATCTTCATGTCCATCGAATTGATGCTCAACGCCGCCAACCTTGCCTTTGTGGCTTACGCCAACCTGCACGGCGCCTTCAGCGGGCAGATCTTCGTCTTCTTCGTCATCGCCGTCGCCGCCGCCGAAGTGTCGGTCGGCCTCGCCTTGATCGTGGAAATCTTCAAGACGAAGCGGAATATCAATGTTGACGAGATGAATTCCTTGAAGGGATAGAGATTAGAGATTAGAGATTAGAGATTAGATAAATAGTTGAAATACTATTCTCCGCTCACTACTCACTCCTCAACTATTCTCTACTCTCTCTCCCCGGAGACTTCCATGCACTTAAGCGAATCAATGAACACAGGTTTTTATTTTCTCGCCCCGCTGCTGATTTTTGCGCCGGTGGCCGGTCTGCTGATCAACGCCATCTTCGGCAGACGGCTTTCGGAAACGGCCGTCGGCGCGGTGGCGAGCCTTGCGTCAGGGACGGCCTTCATCGCCTCCGCCCTGCTGGCGCACTCGGTGGGGATCAACCACGGACAGGCCGTCAGCGTCCCCTTCGCCGAGTGGATTCACATCGGCAACCTCAAACTGGACTGGACCTTCCGCGTCGACTCGCTCTCGACGACGATGATGCTCGTGGTTTCGGGCGTCGGAACGCTCATCCACATCTACGCCATCGGATACATGCGCGAGGATGTGCGCTTCAAACATGAAGAGGGACGCTTCGCCCGCTTCTTCATTTATTTGAACCTGTTCATCGCTGCGATGATGATCCTCGTCTCTGGCGACTCCTACTTAATGCTCTTCGTCGGCTGGGAGGGCGTGGGGCTTTGCTCCTTCCTGCTGATCGGCTTCTGGTTCGAGATGGACACGCTCGCCCGACCCTCATGGGCGAACTCCGACGCGGCGAAGAAAGCCTTCATCGCCAACCGCATCGGCGACTTCGGATTCCTGATCGCCGCCTTCCTGATGTTCTGGAACTTCGGCTCCCTGCAATTTGACGACGTATTTCTTGGGGCGGCTTCATTATCCGCCGTCAACTCCCCGCTGACGGTTGCCATCGCCCTCTTTTTGCTGATCGGCGTGGCGGGCAAGTCCGCCCAAATCCCGCTGTACGTCTGGCTGCCGGACGCAATGGCGGGGCCCACCCCGGTTTCCGCCCTCATCCACGCCGCCACAATGGTGACGGCTGGCGTGTACCTCGTTGCCCGTTCCGCGCCCATTTACGCCACCGCGCCGCAGGCTCAAAATATGGTCGCCTGGGTCGGCGCGGCGACGGCGCTCTTTGCCGCCACAATTGCCGTTGGGCAGTACGACATCAAGAAAGTCCTCGCGTACTCCACCATCTCACAACTCGGCTTCATGGTCGCCGCGGTGGGGATGGGCGCGTACGTGGCGGGGATGTTCCACCTCATCACGCACGCCTTCTTCAAAGCCCTGCTCTTCCTCTCCGCCGGTTCGGTCATCCTCGGCTTGGAGCGCGGACATCACGCGCACGCGCATCATGCCGCCCATAAAAAGGAATCCGACGACTCCCGTCGTCGGCGAAGTCACGACAACGCTTCGCACTCCCATGAACCCGGCTCCCATGAAGTCTTCGATCCCGGCGACATGCGCAACATGGGCGGGCTTCGCAAGACCATGCCGGTCACGTTTTGGGTGTACATAATCGGCGCGCTGGCGCTGGCGGGCATCTTCCCGTTTGCGGGCTTCTGGTCCAAGGATGAAATCCTGCTCGACGCGAAATTACACTTCCCCGGCATTTACTGGATGCTGACAATCGCCGCCTTCCTGACCGCCTTCTACATGGGCAGACAGATCTGGATGGTCTTCTTCGGCGAGGCGCGCACCGACGCGGCGAAGTCCGCGCAGGAAAGCCCAAAGGTGATGACTCTGCCCCTCGTCGCGCTGGCAGTCCTCAGCGTGGCAGGAGGCGCGTTGAATCTGCCCTTTGAAGGTTTTCACAATCTCGGTCACTGGCTGGAATATACGCTCGGCGAAGTTGAATCCCTTCCGCTGAATTTGCCGGTGGCGGGAATCTCCACCGCGCTGGCGGCGCTCGCCATCTTCATCTCATGGCTCATATACGGGCGCAACCCGTTGAAGGCGAATCAAAAAGACCCGCTCAAGAAACCGCTTGGCTTCGCCTTTACCGGCATGGAGAACAAATGGTTCGTGGATGAAATCTACGGCGTTCTTGTCGTCGCGCCGTTCAAAAAGATTTCCCAATTCCTCGCCGACGTGATTGACTGGCGCTTCTGGCACGACTTCGTGCATGACACGGCGATTGCCGGAACGTACAACTTCCTGAGCGAAATCGTTCTCAACCGCTACGCCGACCAAAAGGGAATCGACTCCTTCTTCAACAGTTGGGGCGATTTCACCCAATGGCTCTCCGGCAACCTCCGCAAAATCCAAAACGGATTCGTCCGCTCCTACGCGCTCTCAGTCCTGCTCGGCGTCGTGCTGATTCTGACTTACATCCTCTTCAAATAACCCACCTCGCAATCCGTAACCTGCAACCTGTAACCTGTAACCTGCAACCTTCAAC
>CAADGT010000266.1 GCA_900696595.1 uncultured Chloroflexota bacterium | reverse complement strand
TGAAGGGAAAGAGCCGCTCGGTCTGGCAGGGGATGATCTACGTCGCCCCCGGCGCGCAAAAAACGGACGGGTATCAAGCCAATCGCAACCTTGTCCTCGACGAACACGCCCGCGCCGACTCGATTCCTGGACTCGAAATTCTGGCCGATGATGTGCGCTGTACACATGGCGCAACCGTTGGTAAACTTGAGCAGGAACCCCTGTTTTATCTCAAGTCTCGCGGCATCCCTCAAAAGGAAGCCGAACAACTAGTGGTGGAAGGCTTCTTCGACCCCATCATGCAACGTATTCCGTTCGAGGGCGTGCGCGAGCGTTTTCAGCAGGCGATACAGACCAAGTTGACTGCATAACCGCAACGGCTGGTTAGTCGTGCGGAAAACACGGCTGTCCGGCCGCTGCGAAAAAATCGTCGGCGCAGAAACATGCCCGGGGCGTTGAATCAGGCGCCTGTTAAGAATGAGGCGCAAGTCCTCTTAATTTTGCCAGTTAGGAATTAAATCATGCCGGTTAAGTCATCCAAACCAAAAGCCAGACCAGCGTCGGGTGTGAAGGGCAAGCAAAAGGTCAAAAAAACGGCGACGAAGGCGACCAAGAAACCCGCTCAAAGCAATGCCGACGAAAAGCCGATTGACGTAACGCGCACAGTAAATCTTTCGACTCTAATTCGCCGTCCTGCAAAATCGCCTGTGCGCAGGAAGGCGGGACTGGGAGCAACGAACTCCAACCCGTTTACTTTTATGAAGGCGCCGCGTTCCGAGTTTGCGTTTGATGTGGGCGACACGGTGGAAGTGTTTTGCGACCACGAAAAGGGGCGCGAGCGCGTGCGCGGATGGGTCAAGGGTATCGTTGTGCAGGTGGACAACAAACTGGTGGCCGTGCAGTTTCGCTCGAACGTTTTTCTAACCGATGGCTGGATGGTTCCCGATCGCATCCTTTGGTATCCGCTGACTTCGGAACATATCCGCCCTGTGACGACGGGCAAGAAACCCGTGATTAAGAAGGAAGTTATTCCAGATTATTAAGGCGCATACGCGTACACAAGCGCGCACGCAGACATGTTTACCCGCGTACTTGTATACCTGCACACCTTCTCTCCCCATGACACTTAATGTAAACGAAATTCGCAAAGATTTTCCCATCCTCGGGCGCGAAACGGCCGGGGGCAGGCGCGTGATCTATCTTGATTCCACCGCCACGTCGCAAAAACCGATTCAGGTGATCGAGGCGATGAACGATTATTATCGCCGTTCGAATGCCAACATCCATCGCGGCGTGCATACGCTGGCGGAGGAAGCCACGGCGTTATACGAAGGCGCGCGCGAGCGGATCGCAAAGTTCGTCAATGCCGCTTCTTCGCGCGAGATCATTTACACGCGCAACACGACCGAATCCATCAACCTTGTGGCTTACTCGTGGGCGCGCGCGAATTTGAAGGCGGGCGATCTCATTGTGCTGACCGAAATGGAGCATCACAGCAACCTCGTCCCCTGGCACATGCTTCAAATGGAACGCGGCGTGGAGTTGGAGTTTATTCCGGTGACGGAGGACGGTTTGCTTGACCTGGAGGCGTACAAAACGCTTCTTAACCGGAGCCCGAAACTGGTCTCGTTTGCCCATATGTCCAACGTCCTCGGCACGATCAACCCGGCGGCGGAGATTATTAAATTGGCTCATGCGGCGGGCGCGGTCACGCTGGTGGATGGGGCGCAATCGGTTCCTCATTTATCCGTTGATATGCAAGCCCTTGACGCGGACTTCTACGCCTTTTCCGCGCATAAGATGTGCGGGCCGACGGGCGTCGGCGTTTTGTACGGCAAGACCGCCTTGCTGGAAGCGATGCCCCCGTTTTTGGGCGGCGGCGATATGATCAAGGAAGTGAAGTTGCGTTCGTTTCGTCCAAATACGCTTCCGCATAAATTCGAGGCGGGCACTCCCGCCATTGCCGAGGCGGTCGGTTTCGGCGCGGCGGTGGATTATTTGACGCAGGTCGGCATGGCGGATATTGCAGAGCACGAACACGCCATCACAGAGTACGCGCTCGAACGGCTCGAAGAGATTCCCGGCGTGAAGTTGTTCGGTCCCTCCGCCGATAAAAAGGGCGGCGTGGCGGCGTTTACGCTGGACGGGATCCACCCGCATGACGTGGCGCAGATTTTGGATCGGGACGGGATCGCGGTGCGCGCCGGTCATCATTGCGCCCAACCCCTGCACGAGAAATTCGGCATCCCTGCCACCAGCCGCGCTTCGTTCTATCTGTATTCCACAAAGGATGAAGTGGATTTGTTGGTGAAGGGATTGTATAAAGTGAAGGAAATGTTTGGGTAATTTAGTCTGATGGTCGTGTGGTCATGTGGTTGGATGGTCGCGTGATCGCGCGATAGATATACAACGACAACCCGACAATCTGACTATTCGACAACCCGACAACCCGACTATTCGACAACCCGACAATCCGACTATTCGACGACCCGACAACCCGGCAACCCGACTACAGGACTACCATGGACGATCTCTATCGCGAAGTCATCATCGAGCATTATAAAAATCCATCTTATCGCGGGAAGCTCGACCCGCACAATATTTCGTTTGCGGATAATAACC
>CAADGT010000265.1 GCA_900696595.1 uncultured Chloroflexota bacterium | reverse complement strand
TGTTCGTTTTTGTGATGGCAAGCCTGCTGCTTGCCGCGTGCGGCGGAGGCGCGCCTGCAACCGACGCGCCCGCCGCGACCGACGAGAAGGTCGAGATCCGCGTATGGGGACATCAAGCGCCCGCCTTTAACGAAGCCAACCAGAAGATGTTCGATGACTTCATGGCGGCGAACCCGAATGTGACCATCAAGTACGAGACTTTCCCGTGGGACGTTTTCATTCAGACGATTCAGACTTCGCTTCCTGCTGGCAACACAGCGGATGTGATTCTCATCCCTGGCGGCTACACCTGCCGCTACGCTTCGGGCGGACAACTGCTCGAAGTCCCAGCCGACGTGATGACGCTCGACGCCGCAAAGGGAATTTTCTTCGACGCGCCGCTCGGCGGCCAGACCTGCGACGGCAAGTTGTACGGCTTCCCCGCTGAATACAACCTTGAATACGGCGGCGCGTACGTGAACCCCACGTTGTTTGAAGCGGCTGGCGTTGCGTATCCTCCCGCGTGGGCAAATTGGGATGCGGTGGTCGAAGACGCCAAAGCGCTGACGAAGGTCGGCGATGACGGCGTGATGACCGTCGCGGGGATGCACTATACCAACAGCGACCAGTTGTTCACCTATTTCCTTGCGGGCATTTTGGAACAAGGCGGCAATTACTTCGCGGAAGACGGCAAGCATTTCAATTTCAATTCGCCCGAAGCCGTCGCCACCATCCAAAAGTTGATGGACATGGCGCAGAAAGACAAAATCGTTGACCCGATCATCTTCAACGCCGACAGTGAATGGGTCGGAGAGTCGTTCGCGCAGGGACATAACGCCATCGGCGTGCTGGGTTCGTGGTACGCGGGCGATGCGAAGATCGGTTATCCCGATTTGAAGTTCGATTACGTTGCCCTGCCTCCGATGATGGGCTCTGAGCATAAATTTGTCTCGGTCGGCGGATGGGGTTACGTGGTCGGCAAAAGCACGAAGCACGCCGACATTGCGTGGAAACTCGCCGCCTTCCTCGGCGCGGACGAAGCGAACGTGCTGTACTTCAACTCGACTTCCGCCACCATCCCCGCGATGAAGTCCGTTGCCGCCGACCCGAAATATGTGGAAGCGGTTCCGTTCGCCGCGGCTGTCCTTCCGATTTTGGATAAGGGCGCGTATCAGGGCGACCTGACCGACCCCGACCAACTCGCGTATGAGATCGTCTATCCGACCATCCTCGACGCGATTCAAGGCAACATCACCGCAGAGGAAGCCGCGGAGAGCATCAACACAGCCGCCAACGCGATGGTGGACGCGGCGCATTGATGAGCAGGTCATAAACGATAATTGCGTGCAGCGCGCCTCGCAGCCCAACGGGACGCGCTGCACGTAACAGGCATCTTCTCTTTTTCTTTATTCCTGGCCCGCGTTTATTTACGGAGAGACTCATGGCATTTAACACGCTCTTCAAAAAAGACGTTCTCGTTAGCAGTGGAAAGTTAACCGCGAACCAGCGCCGCTTTGCCTACATCAGCCTGACGTTCATCCTCCTGTACATGGGGTTGTTTACGTTGTTTCCCATTGTCTGGGCAGTGGTGATGAGTTTCTTCAGTTACACGCCCATCCGCGAAGGGAGCGGATTCCTCGGCCTGGGCGGGGCCAATCCCTTCGTCGGCATCAACAATTACATCGAACTCTTTACCGGCACGAGCAAACCTGCCGAAGTCTTCCGCCTCGCGGTGAAGAACACCTTTCTTTTCACCGCGCTGGTCCTTCCGCTCAACCTGCTGGTCACGCTTCCGCTTGCCGTGATTCTCGAATCCATCAGCGAGCGATTCAAGACCATCTTTCGCGCCATCTATTTTTTGCCCACCATTTCATCGTCTGTAGCGCTCGTCATCATTTGGGCGTATGTGTACGCGCCAGGCTGGGGCTTGCTCAGCATCATGTTCAAAGCGATCGGACTTGTCCCGCCGAAATCGTGGTTGCAAGACCCAAGCCTCGTCTACTTCGGCGTTCCGCTGGCGATGATCTGCGTGGTCATCGCGCACGTCTGGCAGGACTTCGGCTACAACCTCGTCATCTTCGTCGCCGCTTTGCAGTCCATCCCGAAGACTCTGCGTGAAGCCGCCCGCGTGGACGGCGCCAACGCCTGGCAGGAATTCTGGCTCGTCGTCGTCCCGCTTCTTCGTCGGACCGTGTTGCTGACCAGCGTCCTGACGGTGATCTCGTCCTTGCAGGTGTTTGTCATCTTCCAACTGCTCACGCGCGGCGGGCCCAAGAACCAGACGCAGACCATGCTGCTGTCCATTTACGAGAACGCCTTCCGCTTTGCGAACAACCTCGGCCTGTCCTCGGCGATGTCCATGATCCTGTTCATGATCATCCTGGTCCTCACCGTCATCCAATTCCGCATCCTGCGAACGGAATGGGAATATTGAGTGGACGCGTAGACAAGTACACGCGCAACTTGTAACTCGTATCCCGTAACTCGTATCCCGTATCCTGCAACTCCCATCCCGCACCTCGCTTCTCACGGAGACGCACATGACAACAACCCCAACCAAAAAACACTCGCCCTTCTGGCTTCTCGGCAAATCGGGCGCGTACGCCGTTCTGATCGTCGGGTTGATCGGCACGCTATTGCCGTTCTTCTATATCATCGTCTCCTCGTTGAAGACCACCGCCGAACTGCGCCAAACTCCGCCAGATTTCT
>CAADGT010000264.1 GCA_900696595.1 uncultured Chloroflexota bacterium | reverse complement strand
GCAGAAGGCAGAATGGCTCAAGAAGGTTTTGTGCTTTTCTGTAACCGCTCCTGGGAAACCCGTTATGGCGTGGATGTGCTGGCGCGCGCGTTCGTGAAGGCGGCGCGGGAACGCGAAGATATGCGGCTGATTTTGTTGGGCGGCGGGTCGCAGGGAGCGAACATCCGCAAGATATTGCAGGGCGGCGGCGTGGAGCAGTATGTCACATTCGGCGGGCAGATCTCGCAGGCGGATTTGCCTTACTGGTATCATCAAGCCGATTTATACATCTCGCCTTCGCATGTGGACGGGTCGTCCGTGTCGTTGATGGAGGCGCTGGCGTGCGGGTTGCCCTGTCTCGTTTCGGATATTCCCGCCAACAAGGAATGGATTGTTGAGGATGAAAACGGCTGGCTGTTCCGCGACGGGGATGCCGACCACCTTGCGGAGAAGATTCTGGCGGCGATGAATCAGCGCAGGAAACTGCCCGGGATCGGCAGGGCAGGCCGGAGCGCGGCAGAGAAGCGGGCGGATTGGAAAAAGAACGCCGCGGCGTTGATGGAAGTCTATCGAAGTCTTGTTAAATAAAATAAGCGACAGCCGCCTTTATGGCGACAGTCGCTTGGAGCAGTCAATGTTAAACAAAAAACAACTGATTGAAGGTTTTGGTAAAACGGGAATCAAGAACGGCGATACGGTCGTTGTGCATACATCGTATAAGTCGCTGGGCGGCGTGGAAGGCGGGGCGGATACGGTGATTGACGCGTTCGTCGAACTGGCGGGCAGGGACGGTACGATTATGTTTCCGAATTTTAATTTTCAGTCGTGGACGGAACTGCATTATTTTGACGTGAAGGAAACGCCGTCGAAGATGGGCGCGATCACGGAGATTGCGCGGCTGAGACCGAACGCCCTGCGCACGCCGCATCCGATTTACAGTTTTGCCGTGATCGGCGCGCGCGCGGAGGAGTTTGCAAAGGCGGACGATGTGGAAGCCTACGGTCCGAACTCGGCGTTTGCGCTGTTCCATAAAATCAACGGGACGATCGTGAGCATTGGGCTGGATTTCAACAGCACGTTTTCGATGCATCATTACATCGAATATAACGTCGGCTGTAATTACCGCCGCGTGAAGGAGTTTTCCGGGATTTATGTCGGGTATGACCGCAAGCCGCAGGTCAAAATGTATTCGATGTTTGTGCGCAAAGACCAGACGGTGAAAACGTATATCGTGCCGGGCATGAATGATCTGCTGGCGGCGGGCGTTATCCGCGAGGTGGAAGTCGGCGCGGCGAAGGTGCATTACTCCACGGCGAACGATTTCTACGATAATATGTCGGTGATCGTGCGCGAACACCCCGAGAAGCTGCATTATATTGAAGGGGCGAGGTATTAAATTTTCGGGAACGACTTTCATTCTCTATTGGTTTGCAATCTTGATCAAAGCGTCCTTTAACCTGGCGACTTCCTCGAGGGTGTTGTAATGCGCCGCGCCCACCCGCACCATTCCGCCATGCTCTTCCACGCCCAGCCGCTCGGACACATTGAGGGCGTAGTAATGTCCGTCCCACACATAAATTCCCTCCCGCGCCAGTTTTTCAGCCACCACACGCGGATGAATGTCTTTCAGCCGGAACGAAAATGTGGCGACGCGCTCGTCCAAACGACGCGCATCCGTTAAACCGTAAAGCCGCAGTCCGGGGATGGATTCAAGGGCGGACAGCAACCCGCGTGACAGCTCGTATTCATAGGCATGGATGGCGGTCATGGCTTTTTTAAGTTCCAGCCGCCTGCCTTGATAATTCTCCCCTGCAAATCCGCCGGCGAATTCGCCGCCAAATTCCCTGCCCACCCACTCGAAATATTCGATTGCTCCCAGCACGCCTGCAATTCCTTCATGGTTCTGAGTGCCGGTCTCAAATTTTCCGGGTAATTTATCGGTTGCCGGGCGAACTTTGTAAGCGAATAGATTCTCCAAAAGGTCGCGCTTTCCATACAAAATTCCGGAATGAGTTCCGAAAAATTTATAGGCGGAGGAAACAAGGAAATCGCAGTCCAGTTTCTGAACGTCAATCGCGCCGTGCGGAGCGTATTGAACTGCGTCAATATAAACCAAAGTTCCGGCGGCATGAGCCATGTCAACGATCTTCTTGACTGGATTAATCGTGCCAAGCGAATTTGAAGCGTAACCAACCGCCAAAAGTTTAGGTTTTCGTTCGAGCGCTTTTTGCAAATCGTCCAGGCTGAGAGTTCCGTCTTCCACATCAAAATCCACCCAATTCACCTTTACGCCGCGATCTTGCGCCGCCAGTACCCAGGGAGTCGCGTTAGCGTCATGATCCAAACGTGTCACGACGATCTCATCGTTTTCCTTCCACTCGCGCGAAAGGGAGCGGCTGATATGAAGGGTAATCGTCGTCATATTGTTGCCAAAGACGATTTCTTCAGGAGAAGCCGCGTTATAAAAATCCGCCATTGCGCGGTGCGCTTCGTCCAGGACGGCGTCGGATGCAATGCTTGTCGCAAATGCGCCGGCGTGATTGGCGTTGCTTTCGATCAAGTATCGAGCGACTCGGTCAAGGGATGGCTTTGCAATCTGGGTTCCGCCAGGATTATCGAAAAAAACATCAGGGCGATTGAGACCGGGAAACTGACTACGGACGACGGAAAGATCGAGGGACATTGGAGGCGCTCCGAAAAAGAAATGGGCGATCGGCGCTGATTATAATAGCCCATCGCCCGTTACAACATTCGCTTTTCCGCACCGTGTGCAAGCAAAGGTTGTCAGCGCCTCCGCTCAAGCCGCCGTCCTGTGCGAAGCCCCCTGTGGGCGGCGGCGGTTTACGAGGGAAATCCCGCGCCGCCTTCTCCTTCCGCATCGTGGATTTGCGCCCACGCATGGTTGCGGAAAAAATTGCGAATGACGGCATATACATCCGGAGCGGGACCAGTTACGCCGCCCCCTCCGCCAGCGCAATCGCTCCCAACATTCCGGCGCGATTCCCCAGCCCAGGGTGGACGATATAGGATTCGATCCTTTCCGTCACAAGCGCCGACTGGATGTATCCGTTGATCCGCTCGCGGGTCTTTTGTCGAATCAACGGAAGCAGATGCGGCAGCGAACCGACCCCGCCGCCGAGGATGATGCGTTGCGGCGAAAGAGTCATCGCGTAACTGGCAAGCGCCTGCGCAATGTATTCCGCCTCAAGTTCCCAGGCGGGGTGACGCGCCTCGAGCGTCTCCGCGCGACGCCCCCATCTTTTTTCCAGCGCAACGCCCGAAGCCAGCCCCTCAAAACAATCGCCGTGAAACGGGCACGCGCCTTCAAACGGGTCTTTTTGGATGTCATGCTTCAGGGGGATATGTCCCATCTCCGGGTGGAGCAAGCCATGCAGGAGACTGCCTTCGACGAACGCGCCTCCGCCCACGCCCGTGCCGATGGTCAGATAAATGAATGTGTCCAAGCCTTGAGCCGCGCCCCAGCGCTGTTCGCCCAGCGCCGCGCCGTTGACGTCGGT
>CAADGT010000263.1 GCA_900696595.1 uncultured Chloroflexota bacterium | reverse complement strand
GCCGACGCCTACCCCGAACCGGACTGGCTCGAAAACCTCCTCCGCGCAGCGGAGCAAAATCCCGAATACAATTTCTTCTCCTCCCGTCAAATTCAATATCACAATCCCCACTTGCTGGACGGCGCCGGAGATGAGTACCATGTCTCCGGTTTGGCGTGGAGGCGGTTCTACAACTATACGGCGGATCAATATGGACTGGCGCCGCAGGAGGTCTTTGGCGCTTGCGCCGCCGCCGCCATGTATCGCAGGGAAGACTTCCTCAAAGCGGGCGGATTCGACGAAGACTATTTTTCCTATTTCGAAGACGTTGACCTAAGCTTTCGCCTGCGACTTGCGGGCGGACGATGCCTGTACGTTCCTGACGCCGTCGTTCGCCATGTAGGCTCAGCCAGCGCCGGAAAACTGAGCGACTTCGTAATTTATCATGGACACCGCAATCTGGTTTGGACGTTCATTAAAAACATGCCCGGCCCCCTGGTTTGGATCTACCTGCCCCTTCACCTGTTAATGAACCTGTTCTTTATGATCTCCTTCACGTTTCGCGGAAAAGGCAGCGCCATCCTTCGCGCCAAACGGGACGCCCTTTTGAAGATTGCCGATGTATTACGAAAACGGAAATCAACCCAATCGCTTCGCACAACCTCGGCTCGTTCATTGCATCAATGGATGAAAACCGGGCTTCTCGACCCATACTGGGCGTCGCGTCAACGCAAACGCGAGGGGCGGCATGACCGATGACCCCCATCTTCACCCTCTCCATCGTCAGCCACGGCGACGCGGATAAAATTTCGCGCCTGCTCCAAAGCCTGCAACAGCATGAAACCCCGGCGCGGATTCAACTGATCCTGACCGACAACCTGAAAAACAACCTGCCGGAGTACGACCCCGCGCCCTGGAGTTCGCTCCGCATCCTGCGTAACGAAAAAAAACTTGGATTCGCCGAAAACCACAACCGCGCCTTCGAACATGCGCGCGGCGAATACTTCGTCATCCTCAACCCAGACCTGATCTTTGAACGCCCAATTTTCGACGACCTGCTGAAAAGTCTCCTCGCCCACAAAGCGGATTTGATCGCCCCCCAAATCGTGGACGAAACCGGAGCCGTACAAGACTCCCACCGCCCGCTTCCGACTCCCTTCGAGCTGATCCGCCGCCGATTGCCCGGCTACACCTTCAAGCCTTCCCCGCCAGACCCCGACGGCGTCATCCGCCCCGACTGGATCGCAGGCATGTTCTGGCTTCTTCGCCCCGATACCTACCGTCAACTGCGCGGCATGGACGAAAAATTCTTCCTCTACTTTGAAGATGTGGATTTTTGCTCCCGCGCCCGACTGCAAGGCATGAAGATCATCGTGGACGCCAACATCCAGTCCCGGCACGACGCGCAGCGCGCCAGTCGCCGAAGGTTACATTATCTTTATCTGCATACAATCAGCGCCCTGCGGTTTTTCCTCTCCCCTGTTTACCGCCAAGTTCGCCGCCTGTGATCCGACTTCAACGGACTCGACCGCCTCCCGACTTTCGAGCCAGCGTCGGGAGACGTTGGCGTCCGCCACGATAGTCGGTAAAAACTCTGATAAACTTCCCCCCGCGCAACTATTTGAAGATCACACCGATATGGGCTTCACCCTCCTCCCTGGAATCATCAGCCTGGCATTGACCCTCGCATTGGGCATTCCCGCCGCAAAACTTGCCGAACGTCTCGGCGTCATGGATGTCCCCGGCTCCGCGCCGCACAAACGACACGCCCGCCCCACCCCGCTTGCGGGCGGAATGTTGACGATGGTCGCCCTGCTCTCATTGACGGCGGCGTATCGCGCCTCCCTCGACCGCGACATACTTGCCGTTCTTGTCGGAACGCTCATCGTTTTTGCCTTTGGGCTTTGGGATGACAGGCGCGGACTCTCCGCTGGTCCCAAACTGATCGGTCAATTGATCGCCTCCATAATTCTGATCGCCTCCGGCGTGCAGGTGCGTTTCATGACCGTCCTGCTCGACCCGAACGCCATTTCCCCGGCGATGGCTCAACTGTTGAATGTGTTGATCACGCTTTTCTGGCTGGTCGGCATCACCAACGCCATGAACCTGATTGACAGCATGGACGGCATTGTCGCCGGGCTGGGCGTCATCGCCTCCGCCTTTTTCCTCGGCGCGGCGCGCCTGTCGCACCAACCGACGCTTACATTCATGGCGGCCGGGTTGTTTGGCATTTGCGCCGGTTTATATTTCTGGAACGCCGTCGTCGTAAAATTCTTCCTCGGCGATTCAGGGGCGCAGACACTCGGATTCCTGCTCGCCTGCTTCGGCATCCTTTACAACCCGCTGGGACGCAGCCCCGAGTCCTCATGGATCGTGCCAATCATGCTCTTGAGCGTCCCCATCTTCGACACCACGCTCGTGGCGCTTTCCCGCCTTCGCAGAAAACAACCCATCGGCACGGGCAGGCGCGACCATACTTTTCACCGCTTCATCATGCTCGGCATCCGGCCGCGTTACGCCGTGCTGATCGTGCATCTCATGGCGCTCACCGTAAGCGTCTTTGCCTACTTTACCTTATACCTCGAACCCTGGCTCGCCTTGATCCTGTTCATGACCGCAATTCTATCGGGCATCGTCTTCCTCATCTGGCTCGAACGCAAGCCCGCGCTCGATCTTGAATGACCTTCCTTCCATCCATGCTTCCACCTGAAAAACGACTTCCCGCCTGCCTTCTCTTCCTAACCCTCGGCGCATTCATCGCGCTCTTCATTCTGCTTTCATCCCCGTCCGACCCGAAGAACGCAGTCTTTCTTGGATACTCCCTCGAGCGGATTCTCCTCGGCATCGGGATTCTCCTCCCCGGGCTCGCGCTTCTCTACCTGACCTTTAGCCTGTCCCGCCGACCGGACCTTTCCCTGCGCCTGTGGGCGGACCTCGCCAAACGCGGGCGACCCGGCGACGCGATCTTTTCCCTCTCACTCGCGGCATTCATCGCAGGTTCGATCCTGCTTCTTACGCCGCCCTACCGCCTCGGCGGGCTGGCAGGATACGCTCAAAGGTTGACTCCCATCGTCGGCTGGCTGGCAGGCTCGGGCGCGGTCACGAGCGCGATTCTCCTCATCGAAAGAAAAAAAGCGATTTTCAAATCCAGTGAGTCGAGTCGAATCATTTTGCGAATCGCCCTCATCCTCTTTGCATTTTTGGTTTTATGCTTTGCGCTGATCGCCGTCACCGGATTCGGAATCAATTACCCGGCGGATTACTGGTACGGGGCGGGCGCGCCGGTTTTGGGGTTGCAGGTTCTATTCTCGCTGTTTGCGGGGGCGCTTGTTTTCGCGCTCGAACAAAAAACAAACCTGAACAATAAACGGAGCGACGCCCTCATCTTCGCCGCGCTCTGGCTTGCCGCCGCATGGTTGTGGTCGCGCGCGCCGCTTCACCCGAATTACTTCATGCCCGACACCGCCGGGAACGCGCTCTATCCCTACTCCGACGGCGCGACCTTCGACCAGGGCGCGCAGTATGCGTTGATCGGGCAGGGATTGTTCAACGGCGTGTTTTTCGAGCGCGTTCTTTACAGCGTTTTTTTAACTTATTTGCACGGCGCATTTGGGCAGGATTTTGAATTATTGATGACCGCGCAAGCCGCGCTTTTTGCCGTGTTTCCGGCTGTGATTTACCTGCTCGGCAGGGAACTGCATGGGCGCGCGCTGGGCGTTGCGGCGGGCGCGTTGATCGCCCTGCGCGGGGTGAACGCCATCGTCGCCGCAAAATGGATTGACACCGCCAGCCCCAAGATGATGCTGACGGATTTTCCCGCCGCCGTTTTGATCGCGGTGTTTTTGCTCTTGTTCGTACAATGGGTCAAAACCCCCTCGCGGCCCGGTTTGCTCGGCTGGATGGGCGCGGTCTTCGGTTATGCCTTCATGGTTCGCACTCATGCGCTCGCGTTACTGCCGGTTGCGTTTATCTTCATCCCCGTTGCCTTGAAATGGCGCTGGAGGCAAACCGCCCTGGCTGGGACGCTGTTCCTTTTGGGTTTGTTCGCCGTCACCCTGCCCTGGGAGATTCGGAATCAGTCCCGGGGCATTCCGATGTACTCCGCCTATTATTCCCGAATCATCGTCATCCTGCGCCACCGATACGGCTTGGACGCCGGCGCCTATCTCCCGCCGCGCGAAGCGGATGCGAGCCATGCCGCCGCGCCCTCCCGCGCTTCCACAAGACAAAGGGCGTTCATCCCCCAACCCCTCTGCGAATCGACTCCCTGTTCCATCGCCAATCATCTCGTTCATAACGCGGCGACCTCCATCGTTTCCCTGCCTTCTTCGCTGACCTTCGACGATTTGTGGAATACAGTCAAAGCCGATACGCCGTACTGGAAAAAGAGTTGGAGCGAAGGGCGGGTTGGAACGGCGGGGGGCATGATGATCGTCCTCAACCTGGCCCTGATCTCGCTTGGCGTCGGTTCGATTTGGGGACGCGGCAAGGCGCTTGCGCTTCTCCCCATTTCCGTTTTTCTCGCATACCTGCTTGTCAATTCCCTCAGTTTTACTTCGGGCGGACGTTACATCGCGCCCGTGGATTGGATCGTATGCCTGTTTTATATCGCGGGCGGACTGCAATTGCTTTCCTGGCTGTTGACTGCGGCGGGCTTTCTGCCTGCGGACGAATCCACGGCAACGGCGGGCGGAATCTTCCCTGCCTTAACCGGGAAAACTTTTTCCGGGACGCTCCCAACCCTGCTGTTCATCCTCGCGTTTGGCGCGCTCCTGCCCGCCTCCGAAATATTTTTCGCGCCGCGTTATCAGCCGCGCTCGGCGGAGAAAACTCTTGCAGGGCTGGAGGAATCGGGATTGCTGGAACAGACCGGCTTCTCGAAGGATGAACTGACCGCCTTCCTCTCCCAGCCAAATGCCATGATCCGCGAAGGGCGCATTCTTTATCCGCGTTATTATCGAAGCGGCGAAGGCGAACCGGATCGCAGCACGTATTACCGTTATCTGGATTATCAACGTCTGGTCCTCACCTTGATCGGACCCAATAGCCCGACGCCCGAAGGCGTGGTCATCCCCGGCGACCCGCCGCCATTTTCCTTTCACGCCGAAGATGCGATCGTGCTGGGATGCTGGAATACGACCTATTACGCGCCGTACCTTGATGCTGTGGCGGTGTTCGTGACTTCTGGAGAAGGCTACGTTTACACCCGCTTCCCATCCGCGCCGTTGCAATGTCCCCTGCCGGAGCCGCGTTAAATTGAAAGGAAAATCATGCCCCGCAACCGCATTATTTTAGTCACCATCGGAATTATGCTCAGCCTTTTCCTCGCCTCGATGGAGGCGACGGTTGTCGCCACCGCCACGCCGACTATTGTGGGCGAACTGGGCGGGTTGAGCCGTTTCTCGTGGGTGTTTTCGGCGTACATGCTCGCCTCCACCACCGTCGTCCCGCTGTACGGAAAACTTTCCGACCTCTACGGGCGGCGCAATCTTTATCTGCTTGCCATCGCCTTGTTCCTCGCCGGTTCGATCCTGTGCGGAACAGCCGATTCGATGACTCAGTTGATCCTGGCGCGCGCGTTGCAGGGCGTCGGCGCGGGCGGCATCATGCCGCTGGCCTTCATCCTGATTGGGGAGATGTTCTCGCTTCAGGAGCGCACCAAAATGCAGGGAGTATTTTCCGGCGTGTGGGGCGTATCCTCCATCATCGGTCCCCTGTTGGGCGGCTTTCTTGTGGATGCGCTTTCATGGCGCTGGGTCTTTTACATCAACATCATCCCCGGCTTGCTGGCGGCGGGCTTGGTCGCCTATGCCTGGCGCGACAGAATCGTCGGCGCGGAAAAACCCTCGGTGGATTATGCCGGAGCGATCTTGCTGACCTCCGCCATTGTGGCTTTGCTGATCGGTTTGCTGGACGATTCGGGCTCACCCGCGCGATGGGCGATGATCGGCGCGTCGCTTCCCTTGTTTGGCGCGTTGCTTTGGGTCGAGAAGCGCGCCGCGGATCCCATCCTGCCGCTGCATCTGTTCAAGGAAAGATTATTTGCGTCGGCGGTCGCGCACGGCGTTTTCTCGGGTTGGGCGCTGTTCGGGAGCGTCTCGTTCGTGCCGCTGTTTGTGCAGACGGCGCTCGGAACCAGCGCCACACGCGCGGGCGTCACCATCTCGCCCATGCTGTTGGGCTGGGTGGCTGCCAGCATCGTCGGCGCGCGCATATTGTTGAAGGTTGGCTATCGCCGGCTGACGCTCGTCGGAGCGTCCCTGCTTTTGGTCGGCGCGTTCTTTTTATCGCGCGTTCATTCCGACGCGAGTCAAGCCGCGATCATGACCTGCATGGCGCTGATGGGCGTCGGCATGGGGCTTGCCATCCCCTCGTTCCTGATCGCCGTGCAGACGATGGTTCACCGCCGCTATCTCGGCGCCGCGACCTCCATCATGCAATTCAGCCGTTCGCTGGGCGGGACGCTGGGCGTGAGCGTCATGGGAGCGGCTCTCACCGCGCGGCTTTCGTCGAGCGTCGCCGCCTCAGACCTGGACCCGAAACTGATCTCGCAATTGCTCGAACCGCATTCCTCCTCCAACCTTGTCGTCAACGAGGGCGCGCGCCTCGCCCTGACGGACGCCATCGCGGGAGTCTTCATCATCGCCTTCATTACCGCCGCCCTCGCCCTGGCGGGAGTCCTCTTCGCCCCCCGGCTGGATTTGCGCGAAGAATCCACCGGCGGCGAACCCCAACCGCTGGCGGGCGTGGATTGAGCCGGACTCACTCCATCTCGATCCGGCTGGGGACGCTTCCCGCCGCGACCCAGGCTTGAGCGGTCTCTTCAATCGTCGCCCAGCGGACGAAGTTGTAGCTGTTCATCTCATTTACGAAGGCGGCGATCTCTGCCATGCCGTTGCCGCTGTTGACTATCGTCAATGTGGTGGGGGAAACCATCAGCGTAAAACTGACGACGGGGTAATCGTACTGCCCGTTTGCAATGGCTTGCGCCAAAGCCCGCCCATCGTCCAGTTGATGCGTGCCGCCGCCGACGCGGATGTACCTGCCGTTGGGATCGTGCGTAAAATAATTTTCGGAGTTGAGCGGCATCCACAAACCGGCGGCGGGGTCGTCGCAACCGGGGCGGTGCCCGGCGCAGTTCGTGCCGCCCCATAACACTTGCGGAGTCCATGTAAAGCCCTGGTAGGTTTGCGCTCCAATGCCGTCGAACTCGCTGATCAACATGCCCGACACAACCGAATTTGGATGCCCGCCCATCTGCGTGATGAGATACGCGGCTTTGGCGCGATCCTGCGGGCTGTGGGTGTGGACGTCCCATTGCACGCCCAGCGCTTCGGAGGCTTGAATCAACTCCGCGGCGCGCGGCTCGCCCTCCAGCCAGCCCACATCCGCGCCGACCGACCACTTCACGCCCAGCGCGGTCACTTGCTGGAGGAAGGCAAGGTAGGCGTCCACATCGGGCCAGGTCTGCGATTTTGTTTCGATGTGCGTTGTGCCGGAGATGTAAAACAGGGTCGGCGGATTGGAAACCGGCGCCGCCTCTTCCGTGACCGGGGCTGGCTGCGTTTCAGTAGGCTGACTCTCCGCTGACGGCTGTGGCGCCGCCTGCGAACAGGCGAAAGTCAAGATGAGAAGGGCGGGTATGACGAATACGTTTTTCCTGAACATGGGGTTTTCCTTTTTTGTAGGACAAGCCTATAGGCTTGCCCTACAATTGATTACTGACCCGTACCGCAAAGTTCACTTTGCTTCGCAAGGGCAATCTGAAGATTGCTGTACCGCTATGGAATCTCTCCCACAGTCAACACATAGGCATTGGCGGTGATGAGGTAGCCGATGGCGACTTGTTGATGGACGGGGTCGTAGGCGGCGGTGGCGAGGTTGGACGACGGTTCGGGCATGGGCTGGCTGTGACGGATTGCCAGCGTGGCGCGGTCTATGGCGAGGATGGCGTTGTTGGCATCGGCGAGCGCCCAGTAGAGGTTGTTCGCGCTGTCCATGCCGAAGAGTTTGCTTCCGGCGGGCAGGGCGTTGCCAGTGGGCCGTGCGGCGACGGGGTCGAGTTCCACGGCGCCGAGGAAGAGGCGGTTGGAGTCGGCGTCGAAGAAGAATTGATCGGCGTCGGCTTGACCGATGGATTGGGATTGGGCTTTCACATCCACGCTGTTGAGCGGGTTGAAGTTGTTCGCTGTGTCGTAAACATAAATGGCGCGGGCGTGAGGCTCATAGACGAAGAGTCGATTCGCGCTTTCGTTGACGATGACCTG
>CAADGT010000262.1 GCA_900696595.1 uncultured Chloroflexota bacterium | reverse complement strand
TCTCCGCAGAAGAGTCCGACTCGACCGGTCGGGCTTTTTGCTTCCCCCGAGCGCCCCCATTGAGGGGATGGTATTCGAATCCCTCCCTCTCCGCAGAAGAGTCCGACTCGACCGGTCGGGCTTTTTGTTTCCCCCGAGCGCCTGCATTGAGTGGTAAGATTCGCGCGATGAAAATGACCCTTGCTCTTGCCCAGATCGAGACAAAACTTGGCGATGTCGAAGCCAATCTTGCCAAGCACCTGGATTACATCGAAAAAGCAAAAAAAGAAAAGACAGATTTATTGGTATTCCCCGAACTTTCCCTTACCGGTTATGTCCTTCAGGATTTGGTCGCCTCTGTCGCTCGCCGCCCAACGGAAGACGACCCCGTTTTCAGCCCTTTGTTGACCGCCTCGAAAAACCTGGACCTCGTGGTCGGGTTCGTGGACGAAGACTCCCGCCACCGCTTTTACATTGCCTCCGCGTACCTTTCGGGCGGAAAATTAATTCACGTCCATCACAAGGTTTATCTGCCAACCTACGGACTCTTCGACGAAGGACGCTTCTTTGCCTGGGGCGATAAAGTCCGCGCCTTCGATACCCGCTTCGGGCGGATGGGCATGTTGATCTGTGAAGATTTCTGGCACGCCTCGCCTCCCTATCTGCTCTGGCTCGACGGCGCCGACATCATGCTTTTTTCCTCTGCCTCGCCGGGGCGTGGACTAAACGACAAGGAAAAGCTCGAATCCGCGCGCTGGGTGGAACGGGTGACAAAAGCCTACGCCAGCATGTTTACAACCTTCGTCGCCCATGCAAACCGCGTCGGCTACGAAGATGGGCTTCACTTTTGGGGCGGCGCGACCGTCTTCGACCCGAACGGCGAGGAATTATCACGCGGCCCCTACAACGAGGAGGCGCTGACTTTTACCCAGGTCGATCTCAACCAACTCCGCCGCGCGCGCGCGCGCCTGCCCTTGTTGCGCGACGAAAGAACGGGGCTTGTACAGAAAGAACTCGACAGAATTTTACAAAAATAGAACATGTCTTGCGTTTCTAAATAATGTCTTGTAAAATGCGTCTGGAGGCTGAAATGCAGACAACCCTTTCCAGGCGGGGGCAACTTGTTTTGGCTGCGGAAATCCGCAAGCGTTACAACTTTCGAGAAGGGGATCGTTTCGTGTGGCTCGACGACGGGCAAACCATTAAACTCATTCCCATCCCCAAAGACCCGATTACCGCCCTGTATGGGAGGGGGAAAGGGGAAAACCTCGTAGAAAAATTGCTTGAGGACCGAAAGAAAGACCGCCGGCATGAGCAGCGAAAAGTACCTGCTTGATACGTCCGCTTTGCTTGCCTTGATCGAAGCGGAATCGGGCGCGGATCGCGTTCGGGAAATTTTCACGCGCAAACAGGTGATTTTGCCCTGGACTGTTTTGATGGAAGTCTATTACATCTCCTTTCAGGAAAGGGGCCAGCAGGAGGCGGAAACCCGCTTTGCCATGTTGCGCCATTCATCCGCGGAAGTTATCTGGGAAATGAGCGAAGCCATCACTTTAATGGCGGCAAAAATAAAGGCTGAAAACAGGATTTCATTTGCCGACGCCGTTATTTCCGCCCTTGCAATTCAACACAACGCCGTTCTTGTTCACAAAGACCCCGAGTACGAACAATTGGTTGGGCAGGTGGAGATGGAAGCCCTGCCATTCAAAACATGATCAATCTCTCGATCAACACCGACCTCGCGCGCGAGATCCTGACCGGCTTCATCAAGTCCGAGATCGCGCGCATCGGCATGAGCCGCGCCATCCTCAACCTCTCCGGCGGGTTGGATTCGGCATTGTCCTGCGCGCTCGCGGTCGAAGCCCTCGGCGCGGAAAACGTTACCGCTCTGCGACTACCTTACCGCGATTCATCCCCCGACTCCTTGACCCACGCCCAACTGCTCATTGATCAACTCGGCATACAAGGCAAAACCATCGAGATCACGGACATGGTCGAACCGCTCATAAAACTCGACCCCGAAATATCCAACCTGCGCAAGGGCAACATTATGGCGCGGGCGCGGATGATCGTCCTCTACGACCAGTCCGAAGTCTTCAAAGCCCTGCCAGTCGGCACAAGCAACAAGACCGAAATCCTGCTCGGCTACAGCACGATCTACGGCGACTCTGCCAGCGCCATCAACCCCATCGGCGATTTATATAAAACGCAAGCGCGCCAACTCTCCCGCGCCATGAATATTCCCGCGCCGATCATTGACAAGCCCCCCTCCGCCGATTTATGGGAAAACCAGACCGACGAAAAAGAACTCGGCTTTACCTATGAAGAAGTTGACAGATTGCTGTACCTTCTCGTGGATCAACGCTACAGCCCACGGGAGGCAATCGAGGCGGGCTTTGATGAAAACTTCGTCAACGCTGTTATGACCCGCGTACGCCGTTCTCAATTCAAACGGATGCAGCCGCCCATCGCCAAAGTCAGCAATCGCACCGTCGGCTACGACTTCCTCTACCTCCGCGATTGGGGCACCTGACACCTGATACCTCGCACCTGACACCTTTAAATGCGCATCCCTCCCTCTCTCAAGCACAAAAAATTTTTCTTTCTCTGGCTCGGTCAACTCGTTTCCATCACCGGAACGCAGATGCAACTGTGGGCGTTATTCTGGCACGTCAACCAACTGGACAAAAACCCAATTGCGCTTGGCGGAATCGGCGTGGCGCGTTTTCTGCCCGTCGTCGTCTTTTCCCTGATCGGCGGCGCGCTCGCGGATTCGGTGGATCGGCGCAGGGTGATGTTCGCGACCCAATCCGTCGCCGCGCTTCTCGCCCTGACGTTGGGTTTGCTCACCCAATTTGGGCATGTCGCCATCTGGCACATTTACGCCATCACGGCGCTTCAGGCTGTTGTGGTCGCTTTCGATGGACCCTCGCGCCAGGCGTTGATCCCCAACCTTGTCCCCAAAGAGGATTTGCCAAACGCCTTCAGCATGACTTTTACCGCTTTTCAGGCTGGGGCTGTGATCGGCCCCGCCCTGAGCGGGTATTTCATCGCTTCGTTTGGGCAGGAAGCGGTCTATTACTTCAACGCCGTATCCTTCGCGGCAGTTTTGTTTGCGCTGTTCATGATCGGGAATGTGCCGCAGACGATCGGAGAAAAGACGGGAGGCATCAGCCTCGATTCCATCAAGGATGGGATTCGTTTCATCCTCTCCAAACCCATCATTTTTTCGACCATGATGATCGATTTCGTCGCCACCTTCTTTGCCTCGGCAAACACGCTCATGCCCATCATTGCCCGGGAAACGCTGGGCGCGGGCGTGGTCGAGTACGGTCATCTCTCTGCGGCTTCGGCGGTGGGAGCGGTAATCGTGGCGTTGATCATCTCCCAGGTCAGAGAGATTCGCAAACAAGGGACGGTGTTCCTTGCCGCCGTGATTGTCTTTGGGATTGCAACCGTCATTTTTGGGATGACGAGATCGTTCATCGTCGCCTGGCTTGCCATTGCCGTCACCGGCGGCGCGGACGGAGTTAGCACGATCGTCCGCAACACCATTCGCCAACTTCAGACCCCCGACCACGTGCGCGGACGGATGACCAGCATCAACCAGATTTTCTTCATGGGCGGTCCGCAACTGGGTGAAATCGAAGCGGGAACCGTGGCGCAATTCTTCGGCGCGCCCTTTGCGGTGGTCACCGGCGGCATTGGCTGTATCCTCGGCGCGTTATGGATCGTCTGGAAGTGGCCCCAGTTGAAATCCTACAACGGCGACGAACCCATGCTTGCCGGCGCAACGGCGGATTAGCGCGGAATCATTCCGGCTCGATGGTGAAGCGCAGGGGAAACCCTTCGATCTGCGCGGCGCGATGCGCGTTGCCCACCCGCTTCTCCGCCTCGGACTTGGGGAGAGTTTGCACGTACGCCGAACCTTTGATGTGCGCCGCGAGCATAATCTCCGCCGCGCGGTCGTTGCCCAGGAAGAAAACCTGCTTCAAGACCTCCACAACGAAATCCATCGGCGTGATATTGTCGTTATAAATCACCACCGTATAAAGCGGCTCGAGATCCGCCTCGTTCTCTTCGACGACCTCGATCTCAGGAGTTGCCTGCGCAATCATTTTCTCTTTCTTCTTTCCACTCTCTACTCTCTACTCTCTACTCTCTA
>CAADGT010000261.1 GCA_900696595.1 uncultured Chloroflexota bacterium | reverse complement strand
TTGGCTTCGCCCAATTTATCCCCGATTTCGCGGAACAGTTTCAGGGCTTCGTTGTAACTGACCAGCGCGGCATCCCGCTCATCGCGGAATTGTTGCACATCGCCGATGGCTTGCAGCACGTTGGCTTTCAAGCCGGCGTCTGCGATGCCGAGCGCCAGCGCGGCGGAAAGCCAGTGTAACCATTCCTTTAGGTTGCGAAAATAGTTGTAGAGCCAATTGCGCGGTTGGGTGGCAAGCAGGGCAAGCGCTTCGCCTTTCCCGGCGCGTTCAGCCCACCCCGCCATTTTTGCGAGGTTGGCAAACTCCAGGGCGGCTTCGGGGGCGTTGCCCGCGTCGTCGGTGTAATGTTTCTTGAAGAGGGCAACCAGCCAGCCCGTCAGCCGCGAGGCGTTCTCCTCCTCTTCTTCCGCGCTCAGTTTGAGGGCGGCGTATTCGTCCAGCAGGTCGTGCAGGCGGTAACGCTCGAAACGTCCGCCGAGGGACAAAATCAGCGAAAGGTTGCGGAAGCGGTTCAGGATGTCGTCCGCGCCGCCCTCGTCCAACTCCCAAAGATGGGCGGCCGCGCGGGGAGAAAACCCGTCCGGCGCAAAGACCGCCAGCGCGCGAAAATATTTCCGGTCGCTTTCCGCCAGGTCGTTGTAACTGATGTCAAAGACGGCGGTCATGTTCCAGCGTTCGTCGCCGTGCATTTTCAACGCCTCAAAGCGCGCCTCGGCTTTTTTCAGGTACGCGGCAACCGGGCTGGTCATCCCCCGGTCTTGAAGGATGCGGCGCGAGGCGATCTCCAACGCCAGGGGGTTGTATTTACAGCGTTCCGCCAGTTTTGCAACCGCCTCCTCCTCCGCCCCAACCGCCTGCTCCCCCAGCGAGTTGACGAACAACTCCCGGGCCTGATCCGGCTCCATGCGGTCGAGCGCGAAGGACTTCACGCCCGCCATTTGTTGCACGCGGCTGGTGATGAGCGCGGCGCACGGCGCGGGCGGCAGGATGGAGTGCAATTCGCCCAGCGCGTTGGATCGTACATCGTCGAAGACCACCAGAAGTTTATGATGCAGGAAATAATGACGCAATTCGGCAAGCTCGTCGGACTGCGTCGCCTCTGGCGCAAGTTGAATCCCGCAGATTCGCAAAGCCTCGCGGGCGACCTCCCGCGCGCTCCTGTCGTTCACGTTCAGCCACAGGGCGTTTTCAAAGCCCAGTTTGCCCTCGCGGGCTTCATTCGCAATGCGATACGCCAGTTCGGTCTTGCCCGTTCCGCCCGGGGCATGAAGCCCCACAATGGCGCTGGCTCCGCCTTTGCGCAGGGCGGCGCGCAAATCCTCCTCTATATTTCCGCGGCGGACGTACGCATCCGCCCGGGCGGGAGGAATTGCCCCCAACGCAGAATGAATCTCCGGCGCGGGCGGCGGCTGGATGATATTCGTCGTGTTGTTGTTTCCAATGGTGATGTTTGAACCGCTGACGCTTCCACCCACGCTCACGCCGGGGGCGGCTTCATCGTCCGGTTTCTTCGCCTTATCCTTTGCCATGCTTCACCGCTCCCTTCCGCTTCACAAAACCCAAACCGCGCCAGCCAACAAGACCATTTTACCCCCATTCGAAAACCAGAAAACGTCCCCCCCCCTCTTTTTTCCCTTCCTCCTTCATCATTCCTCCCTCCCCCTTCATCCTTCATCCTTCATCCTTCATCCTTCATCCTTCCTCCTTCCTCCCTCCCCCTCCCCCACACCCTCACCTGATTCCTCCCCCCGTTCTTGGCCGCATACATCGCCTTATCGGCCCGATCAAGCAGGACATCCAGCGATTTAACAGCCGCCTCAAATTCCGTCACCCCCACGCTGACGGTGACCGATGGCGGGTTTTGCATGTCCGTGAATTTGCCGAGGTTGGTTTGCTGGATCGCCGCCCGCAGTCTATCCGCCACATCGAACGCGTCGTTCAGGCGGGTGTTCGGCAGCGCGACCACAAACTCCTCGCCGCCCAAACGCCCAAAGATGTCGTCAACGCGCAGGGATTCCTTGCAGGTCTCCGCCGTCAGGATCAAGACCGCGTCGCCGACCTTGTGACCGAAGCGGTCGTTGAACTGTTTGAAGTCGTCCACATCCAGCATGATGACCGAAAAAGGAACGACTCCCTCCTGCGCTTTGGCGAATTCCGCCTCGGCGAGTTCGAAGAAGCGCCGGCGGTTGAGTACCTTCGTCAGCGGGTCGGTGCGCGCCATGGTCTGAATCGACTCGAACAACCGCGCGTTTTCGAGCGCGATGGCGGCGTGCGAAGCCAGCACCTCCAGCAGGTACAGGTCGTCCTGGGTATAGGCGTTCGATTGATAGGATTGCGCCGAGATCATCCCGTAGGATTTTCCGTGCAGGATCAGCGGCGCGGCAAGGATGGAGTTTGTCGGGTCGTCGGCAATATCCCCGCTGGTGGCGCCGAACAGTTCGAATTTAATGCCGCTGGCGGCGATGGACTCGGGAGAATTAAGAAAAAATGATTTCTTTGTGCGCACAACCTCGCCCGCCAGTCCGTGATCCGCGAAGTACCGTCCGGCAAATATCCGGCGTCCGGGATGTTCGACTGCGTAAATCGGCGCAATCTCGTTCGTCGTCTCATCATATCCATCCATCACAAAATCGTTACAAGGCATCACGCGCTTCACGGTTTCATAGATGACATGGCAGACGCGCTCCATGTTCAGGCTGGCGTTGATCTCGTTCGCCGCCTGTTGCAGGACCTTCAGGCGATCGAGCAACTCCCCCAGCGCCTCCTGCGCCCAAATGCGCTCCAACGCCCCGGCGCAATGCCCGGCAAGAAGTTTCACCAAATTCAAATGCTCGTCGCGATAGGCATTGCGCCTGTAACTTTGAATGGACAGCACGCCGATCACGCGCGTCCCGCTCACCACCGGGACGAAAATCTGCGAGAGCGTGCGCTGCGTGCGGTCGCCAAAACTCTGCGAGGCTTCCAGCTCAAAGAACTCCGCATACAGCGAAATGAACCCGCCTTCGTCAATGGCGCGCAACATGTTTTTACTGGGCGTTGCTGGAGAGACATCCCTCTGGACGACGCGGCGTCCCCTGACTGTATCAATCGCCAGCAGCGGACGCGGGCTCGCCCCTTTTTCCGGGTCGTACAGGATGAGATAGCACGCCTCCCAGCCGATCAATTGGTCGGCGGCGTCGAGGATGATCTGCGCGGCGGCTTCGGCGGATGTGGTGGCGGCCAGGTCCCTGCCCAGGCGCGAAAAGACTTCGGTTTGAATTGGGATGTTATTTTTTCCTTGCATGATTTCTTTGGCGGAGACATTCATAAGTCAACAACGCCGCGGCGATGGATACGTTCAGCGAGTTGACCCTGCCAAACATCGGAATTTTAACCCGGACGTCCGCGTTCTCCATCCATAATTTTGTAAGCCCGCGATCTTCCGTGCCAATGGCGATGGCAAGCGGCTCCTGCATGTGGACGTTGTGATACTCCTCCTCTGCGGAGGGTGTCGCCGCCAAAACCCGCATCCTGCGGGACTGCAACCATTCCAGCGCTTCAAGCGACTCTGCCTCGACGGCTGGCACGGCAAAGACCGCTCCGCGGCTGGCGCGGATGACGTTGGGACTCCACACGTCCACGCGCGGGTCGCAGACGAGGACGGCGTCCACCCCGGCGGCGTCGGCGGTGCGCAGAATCGCGCCGAGGTTGCCCGGCTTCTCGACCGACTCGGCGACCAGGATCAACGGCGTGGGGGATAAAGTCAACTCCGCAAGAGTCCGCCTGGGCATGGGGAAAATCCCCAGATGCCCGTCTGGGTTTTCGCGGTAGGAGATTTTCTCGAAGACGGCGTCGCTGACGGTAAGAGTCTCGGCGTTGGGGAAGGTCAGGGCGCGGCTGGCAAGCCCGGGCGCGGAAAGAAGCGTGAGCGGAACAAGTCCGCAGCGCAGGGCGAGGGTCAGCTCATCGAAGCCTTCGACAAGGATCAAACCGTCTTCTTTTCTCTGACGTTTGTCCTCGCGCAGTTTGACGATGTGTTTGACGCGCGGGTTTTGCAGGCTGGTGATGTGCATGGTTTATATCAGTACGGCAAAGTTTACTTTGCCCCGCCGGGCGCAATCTGAAGATTGCAGTACGGCAAAGTTCACTTTGCCCCGCCGGGCGCAATCTGAAGATTGCAGTACGGCAAAGTTTACTTTGCCCCGCCGGGCGCAATCTGAAGATTGCAGTACGGCAAAGTTTACTTTGCCCCGCCGGGCGCAATCTGAAGATT
>CAADGT010000260.1 GCA_900696595.1 uncultured Chloroflexota bacterium | reverse complement strand
TCGCGTTCTTGACGGGGAACTCCATCTCCTTCGCCCAGCGTCCGCGCAGACGTTTGCCTTTGCTCATCCAGTTGCCGTTGGTGGCGAGCGATTGAAGCGCGTTCTGCACGCCGCTGTCAATTTCGTAGCCGTCCACCAACATACGGCGGCGGATGTCCACAATATCCGCCATCGGTTCGTTGCCGACGGGACACACGCGGACACAGGCGTAACACGTTGTGCAGGACCAAACCGCCTCAGCGGAGATAACGCTCTCCGTAAGCGGAACCAGCAATCGGTCGGGGTGAGAACCGAAGGTCGCATCCTTGAGGAGATAACGCTTGTTCACTTCCAACGCCGAAGGGGAGAGCGGTCGGTTGTAAAAATTCGCGGGGCAGACATCCTGACAGCGGTTGCATTGCACGCAGGCGTAAGAGTCGAGAATCCTTTTCCATGAAAGGTCGTGAATAAATTTCGCGCCGGGGTTGGTCTTGGGAGGCGAGTCGAGTTGCCCGCGCGGATTTTGTTTGGCGAGCCCGAGATTGATGGGCGCGACCGTGAAGTGCGTGTGCTTGCTGCGCGTGATGTATGGAAGGATGAACATCACCCAGCCGAGGCTGACCCACCACGCGGCGTGAACGCCTGTTTGCGACGCGCCGAAGAGACTGTTGAGAAAACTCGCAATCGGCATGAACGGATCCGCGCCCGCGTCGAGACGATAAGCCTGACCGAGCAGCCGCGCGCCGACGTGCATGATGACGAACACGTCCACGATGAGCGAGTCTCGCGCCTGCCCGCTTTTCACTTTGGGATTAAGAAGGACGTTATCACGATACGTGAGCGCCTTGTCTTTGACGAAGAAACGCCGCGCAAGCATGAACGTAATGCTGAACAGCAACGCGCCGCTCATCAGGTCGGCGATGAGGTTGAAGGCGTTGATGATTCCTGTCGGCGCGTTGGGGAGATTTCTGCCGCCGTACACCAACTCGAAACCTGGAATGAGTCCTTCGAGAACGTCGGCGAGGTTGACGAAGGCATACGTGATGAGACCGAAAAACAATCCGAGATGAATCGCGCTGATCCACTTGCGCGCTTTGAAGATAGTCTGCTGGAACAGAACCGCCACGCCCGCCTTGGCGAGACTCGCGGGAATGTTTTTCAGTTCAGGCGCGGGTCGTCCCTTGCGGATGGAATCCACGATGGTCTTGACGCCGTGAGCAAAGAACCCCGCCGAAACTAGCGCCAGCAAAACAAAGATGATTTTTTCAATCGTAGTGAGCAACGTACCCTCCCGAAGAAAGAGAATAGAGATTAGATGATTAGAGAGTAGATAACCAGGGAATAGATAAGCAGTAAACAGTCGCTCAAACTACTTTCTACTTTCCACTCACTATTCTCTACTTTCCACTCACTATTCTCTACTCTCTATTCTCTATTCATCTAAAGCAATTCCAACATCGCTTCCGCAACTTCAAACAGATCGTTCGTCGCGCCGTAATGCGCCACGTTGAAGATCGGCGCTTTCTTATCGGTGTTGACCGCGATGATTAACTCGGCGCTCTTCATGCCTTCGAGATGTTCAGGCGCGCCAGAGATACCGAGCATGAGATACAACTTCGGCTTGACCTTGAGACCGGACTTGCCGACCTGTCTTGTGCGCGGCAGCCAGCCCGCGTCCACAACGGGGCGCGAACATGAAACCGTTGCGCCCAGCTTTCCAGCCAGTTCTTCGGCGAGTTCCACGTTCTCCTTGCCGCCGATGCCGCGTCCAATCGAAACCAGTTTGACCTGCGACGTAATGTCCACATCGCCGCCAGCGGGTTTGACCGCTTCGACAAATTTTATTTTGAGTCCATCCAGCGACACAGGCGAAGCCATCGTCGTCGCCGCCGTCGAACCCTGCCCCGCTTCCACAGGGAACGACCCCGCCAGCACAGCCGCAATCGCCATGTCGCCTTCAGGCGCGACTTCCGCGACCATCTTGCCGCCATACGCCTGGCAGCTCATCGTCATGTCCGCGCCAATGTTTTTCACGTACGCCGCGCACGGCACGCTAAGTTTTGCAGAAAGCCACGCGGCAATGTCCATGCCCGCCGCCGTCCAGCCGAACATCACCAGCCGCGGCGACTTCTCCCTGACCAGCGCCTCCGCCACTTTGCCATACGCTTCGGGATTAAATTGACTCAATGCCGCGTCGTCAATGTGGATTGTGGAATCGGACGCGAAGACATTGGGTTCGATTCCGCCTCCGACTACGACCGCAACTGCCTGCCCTCCCAAAGCGGATGCCAACTCTTTGGCTTTTCCTACCATTTCAAACGACACATCAGAGAACTTGCCATCCATGTGCTCGGTGATTACGAGAATATCATTGCTCATGTTTGCTCCTTTGGATAGAGAGTAGATAATTCGATAATTAGAGATTAGTCGTCTTTACTACACACTATTCTCTACTCTCTAATATCTATTTGCCGTCCGCCAAATGAGTGCTGACGACAGTGCAAGAAAGATAAGCGCCAAATGATCGCTTACAACAGGCGCTTGCCGACGAATGGAAAATCGAATTGTTTGATC
>CAADGT010000259.1 GCA_900696595.1 uncultured Chloroflexota bacterium | reverse complement strand
GCAAAGGTTGTCAGCGCCTCCGCTCAAGCCGCCGTCCTGTGCGAAGCCCCCTGTGGGCGGCGGCGGTTTACGAGGGAAATCCCGCGCCGAGGACGGCGCTGGGAGCAGGTTACCTGACATGTTTTGCTTGCACACAATAAATATTACAGCCCTTCCCGGGTTGGAGCGGATGTATAATAACCGCAAGTTCCCGTGTTCAAAAGCCTTCAAACCCGTTTGACATTTTTATTCCTGGCATTCGTCCTGCTCGTGCTGGTTTCCGTCGGCGTGATGATGTGGGGCTTGGAAACACAACGTCAGGACGCGCTGGTGATCAACCTCGCCGGGCGTCAGCGCATGTTGGCGCAGCAAATGGCGCGGCTTGCCTACGAAGCGGGCGCGGGGGAGGATGCCGCCAACGCCGCCCTCGCCGAAGTGGAATTGACCTTCGACCAGACCCTGCGCCTGCTATTGGATGGGGGAACGCTTCCTTCCTTGACCGAGCCTGATTCTGCGCTCCCAGCCCCTTCCCACCCTGAGATTCGATCCGCCTTAACCAAAGTCAACGCGTCGTGGATGGAATATCGCGCCCTGCTCGACGCTTTAAAAGCAACCCCGCGCAACGACCCGACCTTCGACCCCGCCCTGCAAACCATTGAAGAAAAATCCTCCGCGCTTGCGGCGAAAGCCGATGAGACCGTGCGCCTATATGAAGCGGACGCCGCCGCAAAAATCAACCGCCTGCGCGGGATGCAGTTCGGATTTTTATTTGGGGCGTTGATCCTGCTCGGCGTTGGCGCGTGGGTCACGCGCAAATCAGCGCTCGAACCGTTGAAGGAATTGGGGCGCGCGGCGAACCGTCTGGGAGACAACGACCTCGACGGCGCGATCCAGGTCGAAGGTCCCGAAGAGATGCGAAAGTTATCCGAGTCGTTCGACTCGATGAGAAAAAATCTGCTTGCCTCGCGCTCCGAATTGCTGGACATAATGTCCACCCTCGAAGACCGCGTGGCGCAACGCACGCGCGAACTGGACGCGCTGAACGAAGTCAGCCGCGAGATCGCCTCGCAACTGGACGCAAAGCATGTGCTGAACTCCGTCACCGAAAAGGCGCGCCTGTTGCTGAACGGCGACTCGGCGCTGTTGTGCCTGCTGGGCGAGCGCAAACGGCATTTGCGTTTGCAATCGGCAAGCGGGCTTCCGACGCTGGACATCAGCCGCGAGTATATGTCCACTGTCAATCGCGCCAGCGCGGTGTTGAACAGCCCGCGCGCGCTGGTCTGTAACAACGCGCAATGCGTGGGCGGATGCGGCTTGCTGAACGACGCGCACGCCGCCAGTCACGCCGTCGCGCCGTTGAGAATCGGCGAGAAGGTCATCGGCGCGTTGTGCGTCAGCAGTTCCGCGCCGAATCATTTTACGGACGAATCGGCAGACCTGCTGACCAAACTTGCCAACACCGCCGCCGTCGCCCTGCACAACGCGCAGTTATACGCGCAGGCGGAGCGCGTGGCGACTCTCGAAGAGCGCCACCGCGTCGCGGCGGAGATGCACGACGGCTTGGGACAGACCCTGAGTTACCTCGGCTTGATGACCGACCAGACGATGGAGTCGCTTGCAGACGGGCGGGATGAGATTGCGCTGGAGCGCCTGCACAAGACGCGCAAGACCATTGAACGCGCCACCCGCGACGTGCGCCGCGCCATTCACAACCTGATGGACGAATCGCCGAACGCCTTCGATCTGTGCGAGCGCTTGCAAGACGCGGTGAACGACTTCGCCGCGGAGCATCGCCTGTCTGTGACGTGGCGGGCGGAGTCTTCCCCGCAATGTTCGCGCGAGATGGCGGAACAGGCGCTGAACGTCGCGCTCGAAGCGTTGAATAACGTGGCGCGGCACGCGGGGGCGCATCGAGTCACGGTGCAGGTCGGGCGGATGAACGGTTGTCACTTCATCGCCGTCGAGGACGATGGGCGCGGGTTCGACGTTTCACTGCCCGAGCCGAACGGCCATTTCGGCTTGAAGGTCATGCAGGCGCGCGCCGCGCACATCGGCGGGAAGGTGGAGATCAAGTCCGCCTGCGGGCGCGGCACAAAAGTCACGCTGACATGGAAGGCGGAGGAGTAGGATGCGCGCCCTGCAAATCGCAAACTGAAGTTTGCGGTACTTTTGCGACACAATGGAGAAATGAGTGGATAAAATTCGTGTCCTGATGGTGGATGATCACGCGCTCTTCCGCGAAGGGCTGGCGGGCATCATCGCCTCGCAAACCGATATGGAAGTGGTGGGCGAAGCGGGCGACGGGCTGGAGGCGTGCGTCAAGGCGCAGGAACTCAAGCCCGATTTGATCCTGATGGACGTGCAAATGCCGGGCATGGACGGCTTGACGGCGGTGCGACAAATCAAAGAGGCTCTGCCAGAAACGGCGGTCGTCATGCTGACCGTGCGCGACGACGACGATAAACTTTTTGAAGCGTTGAAGAACGGCGCGCAGGGATATTTGTTGAAGGAAATCCGCTCGCAGGATATGCTGGCGATGTTGCGCGGCGTCATGCGCGGCGAGGCGGCTCTGTCCCCGGCTTTGGCGGGGCGCGTGTTGACGGAGTTCCGCCGCCTGAGCAGGCGCGGCTTCGTCAAGGCGGACGACGACTGCGGCTTGACCGAACGCGAGCAACAGGTTTTGTTGAAAGTCTCCGAAGGCGCAACCGACAAGGAAATCGCCGAGTCGCTGACCATTAGCCTCAACACGGTCAAGACTCACATCCGCAACATCCTTTCCAAGTTGCAGGTCTCGTCCAGAAGAGAAGCGGCGAAGGTGGCGAAGAGCAAGGGGCTGGTGTGAACGCCTGGTTTTCCAAATCCCTCGGCGACGGCATGTGGGCGGACATTCCATCCGAAGAAATCAAACAAATCTTTCAACCGATCTTTGAGTCGGCGGGCAGTCCGGCTGAGATGGCGGTCTTCACGCGGAACGAAGAAGGCGGCTTGCACTGCGAATGGGTCGCGTACTTTTCGCCCGCGGCGGCGGAGGTCGCGAAGGCCGTCGAGGCAGGTCCCTGCAAAATGCCTTTGCGCGAAGGTCTGAAACTTCTGGCGGGGGACGGGCGCTGTTGGAAGGCGTTGTT
>CAADGT010000258.1 GCA_900696595.1 uncultured Chloroflexota bacterium | reverse complement strand
TTATCGCCCAGCACAATCGCCTCGGTCGGACAGGCATCCTCGCAGAATCCGCAATAGATGCAGCGTAGCATGTTGATCTCGTAGGTCGAGGCGTAACGTTCGCCGGGCGAGAAGCGTTTCTCGTCCGTATTCTCCGAGGCTTCGACGAAGATCGCATCCGCGGGACAGGCGGCGGCGCACAACGAACAGCCGATGCACTTCTCCAGTCCGTTCTCGTAGCGCTTCAAGACGTGACGTCCGCGAAAGCGCGGGCGGACGGGGCGCTTCTCTTCGGGATATTGATACGTGACCGTCCGCTCAAACAGAAAAGAGCGCAGAGTCTCGCCCAGCCCTTTGGTCAATTCAACAAGGGGTTCAAACACGCCCATCAGATTTTCTCCTCAAGTCGCGGAAGACAAAGACGACTGAAATCAGAAGCGAAAGAATGGAAAGAACCGGAATACTCCAGAAATAAAGCCGGTTGCCGGTCATATCGGACAGCAAAATGCCCGTCGCCGTGATGAAGGCCAGCGCCAGCGAAAGCGGAAGCAGAACCTTCCAGCCGAAGGCCATCAGGCGGTCGTAACGGATGCGCGGCCAGGTCGCGCGCACCCAGATCATCCCGAAGAGCAGGACGATCACCTTGGCAAACAGATAAACGGGTCCAAGGAGCGGGAACTTATCCACAAACGGGCCCAGGTAGCCGCCGAGGAAGAGCGTCGCCAAAATCATGCTGACCACGATCATCTTCTGATATTCCGCCATGAAGAACAGCGCGAACTTCATGCCCGAATATTCGGCGTGGTACCCGGCCGTCAATTCCTGCTCGGCTTCGGGCATGTCGAACGGCGCGCGGTTGACCTCCGCGATGGTCGCCACCCAGAAAATCGCCGCGCCCACCGGCTGAACGAAGACAAACCACAAGCCGCGCTGGGCGTTCACGATGTCCAGCATACTCATCGAATTGCCCAGGATGATGGCGATCACAAACGAAAGCCCCAGCGCCAGTTCATACGAGATCATCTGCGCCGAGGCGCGAATGCCGCCCAGCATGGCGTATTTATTATTGCTCGACCAGCCCGCCAGCACAATGCCATACACCGCAATCGAAGCGATGGACATCAGGTACAACGCGCCCACGTTCAAATTTGCAACGTACAATGTGATCTCGCGCCCGAACAAATTGAACGACGTCCCAAGCGGGATGACGGCGGCGATGATCAGCGACGGCACAACCGTCATCACCGGCGCAAGTATGAAGACCGCCTTATACACTTTGGCGGGAGTCAATTCCTCCTTGAAGATCAACTTCACCGCGTCCGCGATGGGTTGCAACAAACCCTGCGGGCCCGCGCGATTCGGTCCCACCCGCACCTGAATACGCGCCAGCGCCCGGCGTTCGTACAACGTCAAGTAGGCGAAACCGCCCAGCAAAATCAAACACAGGATCAACCCCTTCAAAAACCACTCGAGCCACAACGTCCAGTCCGTCATGATTTCACCTTTGCCACCGCAGGTTCATGAATTGCAATTCCCATACTGCGCGGGATCAACGCCACGCCGGACGGAATCGTCTCGTCCAGTTTAAGAACCGCCTCCCCGCCCCCGCCTTCAAAACTGATTCGCGCCGTCTGCCCGGCCTGCACGCCAAATTTTTGCGCCGTCTCCGGGTTCACCGCAATGAACGGCTCGCCAATGCGCTCCGCCAAAAATTCCGCCGTGCGAACCGTTACGCCCAGATCGTATAACTTGTTGATCGGAATCGCCAGCAGTTCCTTTTCTTTGGGACGAAGAGCCGCCTCTTTCCGGACCCGGGGGATTTTCACCGTTCCTCCGGCCTGAGCCAACGGGATGAGCTGGACTCCCATGCCCTTCGTATTCTCGTAGGTCGCGCCGCCGTAATACAAGTCGCTGCGCCCGACGATGGGCCACTGCTCCTTTACCTGCGCCAGCGTCTCGTAGCTCAATTCATTGAACGCTTCGATCGAGTTCGCCAAAATCTCGAACACCACCGAAGCCGCCAATCCCTGCAAAATGACGCCCATCTGTTTGGCCAGCAAGGCCGTGATGGCATAGTCCGGTTTGCTTTCGCCCTTCGGGGGAAGCGCCGCATAGAATCTTTGCGCGCGCCGCTCGCCGGAGACAAACGTGCCGTCGCGCTCGGTGAACGCCTGCGCCGGGAAGACAACATTCGCAATTTCGGTCGTCGCCGATTCGCGGATTTCCTGAACCGCCACGAACTTCGCCGCCTTCAAGGCTTTGGCGAGGTTGGGGTCGTCCCCCGCCGGGTCTGCGCCGACGATGTAAACCGCCTTGCCCTTCAGCGCCTTCTCCAAATCCGCCGACGGCCGCCAGCCCGTCTCGAACGCGCCCTGGTCGTTTACCCTCTGCCACACGCCGATCAACCCGTTGTTGGCGGAACCGATATGCCCGGTCTCCTTCAACAATTCGGCGCAGGCCGAAGCCAGCGCGGTGGTCCCGCTCACGCCCAGCCCCTCGCTTCCATAGAAAATCAGCGCGTTCTTCGCCTTTGCAAATTCGTCGGAGATTTTGCTTTTCTTTTCAAAATCCTGAATCGTCTTGACTTCATCTCCGTACGCATAGCGGACGGTATATTTCGCAAAGCGGTCCAGTTTGGTCGGGCGTGGGTTGGCCACGATCAAGGTCGCGCCGCGATCGGCCGCCTGCTTAATCCTCAACCACCAGATCGGAGCCTCTTCATACAGATCGGAAGCGACGACCAAAATCGCGTCGCCCGCGCCCATTTTGCCGAGATTCGTCCCAGCCCCGACGCCGACCAGTTGCGTAAACTCGCCGCCGCCCATATCGGAATATAAAATCGCCTCGCCGCCCGCCGTATCCGCCAGCGACTTGAGGTTGAACAAATCCTCGGTCGAGAGCCGCCCCGAAGCGAGAATGACAAAATCCTTTTTGTTCGCCGTGAAATTTTCCGCCGCAAACTTGACCGCCGTATCCCACGAGACGCGCGAGAGTTTTTCGCCCTTGCGAACCATGGGGCGGGTCAGGCGTTCCTTGCCTTCGGTATAGTGATAGCCGAAGCGTCCCTTGTCGCACAACCAGATTTCATTCACTTCCTCATTCTGGCGCGGCATGACGCGCTTGACGACGATCTCGCCGCCCGCCTTCGCCTCGCGCCGCGTGTTGAGCGTGGTGTTGCAACCCACCGGGCATTGCGTACAGATCGAAGCCTCCGCCTTCAATTCCCACGGGCGCGCGCCAAAGCGGAAATCCACCGTCGTCAACGCGCCGACCGGGCAGATGTCCGTTGTGTTGCCGGAAAAGACTGAATCGAAGCCCGGTTCGGAGGTCGAAATGATCTGCGTATATCGTCCGCGTTCGTCGAAACCCAGGACCGCCTCGCCCGCAATATCGCTCTGAAAACGAATGCAACGCGCGCATTGGATACAGCGCTCGCGGTCGAGATAGATCAACTCGCCCAGCGGAATCATCTTGGCCAGATGCTGCTTCTCGTCGTAATTGAAGCGGCTCTTCCCGGGGCCGTGCGCCATCGTCAGGTTCTGGAGCGGACATTCCCCGCCCTTGTCGCAGACCGGACAATCCAGCGGGTGCGAGGTCAGCAAAAATTCCAGCGTGCCGCGCTGTCCGTCCGTCGCCTTGTCCGACTGGGTCAAAACCGCCATGCCTTCAGAAACGCGATTCGTGCAGGCTGTTTCCAGTTTCGGCATAAACTGAATCTTCGGCTGTCCGTTCTCCATCACCGGTTGATTCGTGGCGCGGTCCAACACGGGGCGCCCGATCTCCACCAGGCACATGCGGCACATGCCGACCGGCTCCAGTTTGGGATGATGGCAGAAGACGGGGATATCCACGCCCGCCAGTTTCGCCGCATCCGCAACAGTAAGACCCTCCGGCACAGTGACTTGCTTTCCGTTGATCGTTAGTGTGACTTGTTT
>CAADGT010000257.1 GCA_900696595.1 uncultured Chloroflexota bacterium | reverse complement strand
TGGCGGTGATGAAATCTTTTCCGGCATCCGTTGCGCCTCCCTTCCCCAACGGATTTTGCCGCGCGCAATAATCGCACACCAGCGAAGACCCGTCCGGCGAGAACGCCATGCGCCCGCCGCACTTGGGACACATGAAGCGGTCGGCTTGCGCTTCGCGCAGTCCCTCCGGCGCGGCGGAAAGTTGATCGGGATTGATGATTTCCTCCGCCTTGAGTTTGCCGTCCAATATCGCCAGCGACCGCCGCGCGCGCGCGTGATGCAGGTCGTGCGAAAGACAATTCTCCAACGCCTTTCGTTTTTCAGCCGCATCTTCCGTCACTTCGCTCATCCAGAACCATGCCTCGGCCAACACGTCATGCGAACCCGCCATATAAATGGCGCGGTCTAAAAACCGGCGGGCGGTATCTTGACTGCCGGACTTTGCATCAATGATTCCAGAGCGTAATAATTCTTTGGCGTAATCGTTGTTCATGAGGTTGGCGATTGGTAACTGGTACCTGGCGACTCTGGGGTTCGCACAATTGCGTCGGTCATCTTCGCCACCCTCGCCATTTCTTTCACGTCATGCGCGCGAATAATGTCCGCGCCGCGCGTAATTCCTACGGCGACAGTCGCGGCGGTGCCTTCCACGCGCTGGTCGGCGGGCAGGTCAAGCGTGAAGCCGATGAACGATTTTCTGGATGTCCCCAACAGGATGGGATAGCCCAGCGAGCGGATCTCGTCGAGGCGGTTGATCAGCTCAAGATTATGCTCGCGCTTCTTTCCAAAGCCGATGCCGGGATCGAGCAAAATAAGTTTTTCCTCCGCCCCGGCTTTGACCGCGATCTCCACGCTGGCGAGCAGTTCGCGCTTCACGTCTTCGATCAGGTTGTCATACTCCGCGCCGATGTATGAGCCGCCCAGCCTTTCGCGGACTTCGACGCTGGCGGGGTTGCTGCGGTTGTGCATCAAGATCACGGGCGTTTTATATTTCGCCGCAACGGATGCGATCTGCGGGTCGGCGCGAAACGCCCACACATCGTTGACGATGTTCGCGCCCGCGCGGATGGCCTCCTCCGCCACTCCGGCTTTATAGGTGTCTATCGAGATGATCGCTGCGGGGAAATTTTTCCTCAATTCCGAAACGACCGGGATGACCCGCTTCATCTCCTCCTCTGCGTTTACCGGTTCCGAGCCGGGGCGGGTGGATTCGCCGCCCACGTCGAGAATATCCGCGCCGTTCGAGAGAAAATCCTGCGCCTGCTTCATGGCGAATTCGACGGCGTCCCCTTTTGCAATGATGCCGTCGCCCGAAAACGAATCGGGAGTCACGTTCAGGATTCCCATCATGTACGTGCGGGAACCCCAGTCGAATGTGAAACTCCCGATTTGAAGCGAATCGTATTTCATGAGTTCATCCCGTTATTGCGAGCCGCGCTCTTGTTTGCCTGAAGCAACCCTGGTTTTCAGCGGGAGATTGCTTCGTCGCCGCTTCGCTCCTCCTCGCACTGACAGGACTATGCAATCTGATCCAGCGGGCGCGCCAGCCAGGCTTCGGCTTCGTTGATGTCGGTGAAGATTTTCATCGCCGAAGCGGATTCGGCTCCCGCCAGCGCGGCCACCCGACGGATGCCCTCCGCCACGGATTGACTCGCCACCACCACCGCCACGCGAATGTTGCGCGCCGAAGGGTCGCTGTTCGCCTCCACCGCCATGCGGATGGCTTGTTCGGGTATTTCAGGAACGGCGCGCAAATCATAAAGATTGCGCGTGCGGCGGTCAGCCTCGAGCAGGTGATCGGAGGCGAATTTGAACCAATGTTCCATGGTCGCGTCGGAGAGGTCGGTAAAGGTCAGGGTCATGCCCCCGTCGCCGCGGCGGATGACGGAATAACCGACGCCGGGCGTCGAGGTCCAATTGAGGGGTTTGGGATCGCTCATAAAATCTCTCCTGTTTTCTTAATCTGTAGGGCAACCTGGCATGGCTCTGCCGACAATTCCGGCTCTTTCGAGCGGGCCGCCCGTGATTGCATAAGGGGCAATTCGATAAATCCATTATATCGCAGGGGAAATTGAATTCCTGAAATTTTGAATCGAATGTATAATGCGCTCGTCGGGCGCTTAGCTCAGTTGGTTAGAGCGCTTCGCTTACACCGAAGATGTCGGGGGTTCGAGTCCCTCAGCGCCCACACAAATCCCGCGTCAAGCGGGATTTTTTTTGAAGGATTTACTTCCATTTGGGAAGGTTCACCGTCGGCGCGACGACCCTCATCATCGTTTCGAGCAGGCTCATATTGTTGACGATCAGGAGCAGGATAAAGACCAGCAGCAGGATTTGAAACCAGCGTTTCTCCGCAAGTTCGCGCCATGCCAGCGCAAGGAAGAGGACGATGGCGTACGTCCAGTTGGCGGAGTAGAGGAAGACGTCCTTGCCGTAGCGCAGGTGGAGGAGGAAGTAAAAGAGCAGGGCGGCGATGAACGCAAGAGAGAAACCGTTGTCCCATTTGCGGAAATTTTTCAAGAACAGGACTCCGCCCAAAAGGAGCAACCCCGCCCAAACAAGGGCGAGCCCGTCTCCCAGCGCCGTTTCGTAATTTGCCAGCCGCATCGGGTCGCGTTTGATCGAAGCGCGGAACATCCAAACTTTTGTGAATTTGAATTCGTCGTCAATGGTCAGCGGTTCGGGGGCGACAAAACTGTGCAACGTCATGACGCGCGCAAGGTATTCGGCGCGTTGAAGCGTGGCTGGGAATTGGTTGTGTCCCTCGCCTTCGAGCAGGGAGAGGTCCCAAAAGTAGGGCTGGGACTCGGGATAGACGACATTGTTCAACAGAGTCAAGGGGACGCTCAAGGCGGCGACGATCAAACCGTAGGCAATGAGTTGTTTGAGATTGCGCCTGACGAAGAAATGCGCGATGAAGGTCTGCGCGACGTTCGAGATCGTGATTCCAAACGCCGTCAACCCGGCGATGATTTGAAGCCAGAGGGGTTTCTCTTTCAGCAACAGGACCAGGAAGGCGAGGGCGACAGCCGAAAGGTGGATATAACTCTCCATAACGGAACCAAACACAAATTGAGTCGCCGATGCGCCGAAGAGGGCGGAGATCAAAGCCGCGTAGAGCGGAATCCCGACCGAGCCTTTGACAAATATCCAAATCAGAAAAACGCACAGGGCGGCTGTCAGGGCGTTGAGGGTGAAGGCGGCGAAGAGCGCGTCTCCATTGAAAATGAAGGCGAGAATCGCGACCAGCGGGCGGATGACGATGAGGATGAACGGATGCGCGGGACGCCAGTAATAATCGCGGACGTTTTCGGTGGCGAAGCGCCAGCGGTAGAGCCTGCCGTCGGCGTCGAAGAAGATGTCGTCTTCGTCGAAGGTGGGGCGGTTGAAGACCGAGGCGAAGAGCAGGTAAACGCAAAAAAATAAAAGCGCGACAAGCAAGCCGTCGAAATTTTCTTCGATGAATTTATGGATGCGGGATTCTTTCCAGTTTTTATTGCGCGCCACGGTCGTCGCAACCATGGCGGCGGGAAATGCGGGAATCAACGCGGCGAAAAACGGAACCCGCGCCGCCGGGGCGAGATGAAACGCCTGCGCGTCGAATAGGTTTGGGAAGGGTTTGGCGAGATAATAGGACGCGGGAACGATGGCGGCCAACGCCGTAAAAAGAATCGCGGTCAGCAGGGCGTTGGCGCGATTCGCGCGGATTTCCCTTGCCAATCCATCGAGAAGATACGCACAAAACAAAGTAACGAGGCTGTGAATCAGAATCGCCCACAGCGCGACTTGAAGCGCGGGCGCGTAAAAATTCTCCATGAAGGAGGCGGCGAGATACGTCGCCGGGATTCCCAGCAGCCATGCGAGCGGGAGGCGTTTGTCGAGGGAGCGCAATCTGGGCATCCTGCCTTTAACGGATATGCAAATAAGCCGACCAAAGCATGATCGAGATCAATCTCGAATTGTTGAGCGCCAAAAGGACGGTGAAAACCAGCAAGGAAATCTGAAACCAGCGTCTTGTGGAAATCTCGCGCCAGGCAAGCGCGAGGAAGAGCGTGATCGCATAAGTCCAGTTGGCGGAATAAAGGAAGAAGTCGCGCCCATAGCGCATGTGCAGGGCGAAGAAGAAAAGAATCGTCAGGACGAAGGCGAAGGGAAAACGGTTGTCCTGTTTGAAAATATTTTTCAGGAAAAGTATTCCGCCAGTTGCAACAAAGATAAGCCAGACCGCCACAAGCGCGTTCCCCAAAAATGTTTCGTAACGGGCAATTTCCAGAAGCGATTGTTTCTGCGCGGCGCGGGACAGCCAGATCTTCAGGAAGGGAATATCCTCCTTGATCAACAGCGGGTCCGGCGCGATGAAACTATGCAACAGCATGACCCTGCCCAGATAGTTGGCGCGTTGCAGGGTCGGCTCGAAGACGTTCTTCTCCTCGAATTGCAGCGTGGAAACCTCCCACAAGTACGGATGCGCGTCCGGGTAGATGAAATTGTTGAGCAGGTTGAGGGGGATGATGAAAACGCCCACGATCAGCCCGTATTTGATCAACTGCGGGACGCTGCGCTTCACCATGAAATGCGCGATGACCGTCTGCGCGATGTTGGAGATCGTGATCCCGAAGGAAACCAGCCCGGCGATGACCAGGGTGTAAAGCGGTTTGTCCTTCAACAGTAATACAATGAAGATCAACGCCGCCGCGCCGAGAAAGATATAGTTCTCGATCAACGAACCGAAGGCGATCTGCGAGGTCGAAACGCCGAACAAACCGGCGATCAACGATGCGTAAAGCGGATTATGCGTCGTCTCCTTTACAAAATACCAGACGAGAAAAACGCACAACGCGCCGGTCAGCGCCGTGACGATGAACGCGCCGTACAGCATGTCCCCTTTCAAGAACAGCGAGACGATCCACACCAGCGGGCGGACGATGATCAACACATACGGGTGAACCGTGCGCTCGTAATAATCCTTGTAGAACTCCGTGCCGAAACGGTAGCGATACAACGCGCTGTCGGCATCGAAGAAGACGTCGTCGAAATCGTACACGGGCTGGTTGAAGATCGAAGCCAGCAGAAAATAAACCGAGAAAAAAAGCCCGGCAAGGACGATCCCGCCGAGGTTGGAATCCATGAAGCGATAGAAACGGGATTGATGAAAATCGCGCCGCCGGGATTCCCTCTCCAGCCACATGGACAACGGAAGCGCCGCCGCAATCCCCACGAGGAAGCCGGTCAGCGTTTCAGGGGCATGGACATACGCTGAGACGTCGAACTGCCGCGGAAAGCGGCCCGCCATGTTCGCGAGCCCCGCCAGGAAAAGGAGGATCGCAAACCCAAGCGCGAGGGAGATGAGCATATCCACGGAGCGCGTTCGATAACCCGCCGCCAGCCTGCCGAGGATGAAATAAGTAAATAAAGAAACGATCGTATGAAGGACGAGGGAAACCGGGACGATCTCGATCCATGTTTTGTAATAGGCGTCCAGAAAACCGACGGCGATATAACTGACCGGGATTCCCAGCGCCCATGCGAAGAGTAACCGCTTGTTGGACATATTTTATCGGAGCGTTGCGAGTTTACCACGTCTGTAGAGCAAGTTGCGCGCGCGCAAAGCATATCAGGTAATCTGCTCTCAGCGCCGCAATTAAATCGAATTCAACGCCCTCACAAACGCTTCCGCCATCGCTTCGATGTTAATCTCCTCCGACACGATGCGGAACGATTCATTCCCCATCTTTCGCAGACGCGCTGTGTCCGACAGCGCGTTTTTCATGGCCGCAACCAGCGCCTTGTAATTCTCCGGTTCGATCTGCCAGCCGTTCCCGTCGCGGACAAGATCGTCCTGCGTGCCATCCCCTTTGGCGACGATGACCGGCAAACCGTAACTCATCGCTTCCTGCACAGCCAGCCCGCCCGTGCCAGGCAGGACGAAAAGATCCGCCTGTTCGAAATACGGTTTCAACTCCGCGCCGTGTTTTGCGCCGATGAATTCAGCGGAGGGATAGATTTCTTTTGCCAATGATTCCAGCGCTTCACGTTCGGGTCCATCGCCAACAATAAGCAGGCGCGGCTTGAATTCCATCTCGGAACAGGCGCGCAATAAAGAATCAATTCGTTTTCTTGCTTGAAGCCTTCCAACGAACAGGAGAGTCGGAGCGCCGCTGAGATTGGAACGCTGAACTCGAACCGCCGGGCGGGCAGACACCGAATTATGCGCCACGAAAATCTTCCCGCGTTCTAAACCCAACGACGCATATTCCTCCGCGCCGCGTTGACTGTAGGCGATCATCCCGTCGAATTGAGCGATGAAGCGCCGCCACAGCCCGCTTTGTTTTGGCGCGCCCAAGCCCCAGCCGAGGACTTTCCGCCCGCGCTCGCGCATCCATTTGACGGCGGCGGGAGTCGAAAGATAGCGCGGATTGGCTTCCACAATCAGCGCGTCGGGATTCCAATCCTCCAGCCAGCGGATGAAATTCCGTTGATGACAAAGATAGAACGCGCCGCTGAAGAGATGAAGATTATCCGCCTCGACATGACGGGCGAGCTGGGTCGCGCCGCCTGCGATCATTTCTTCGGGACGGGCTTGCCCCGCAAACAGACTCAGCCCGCCTTCGCATTGACCCGCCAGTAAATCAAAGAACGGGACGCGATACGAAGGCAGGACGCGCTGTTGCAAACCCAGTTTGCCGGAGAATTTCATCGCCCGCTACCCGACATGCGGCGCGGAATATGCGGGCGATTTATGGACGTGGACCACCTTCCACTGTCCGCCCATCCTGATCATCACGCGGCTTTCGTTATGCGCGGCGACTTGCACGCCCGAATCCGATGCGGCGCTGATCAACAGCGTATAACTGGCAATCGCCGTATCGCCATAGCGTTGAATATATAAATTCGACAGGTCGAAGCGCGTCTGTCCCGTCCCTTCTGCGCCGAAGGATGTTCCGCGCCCGGCGTTGGCTGTCATCATAAACTCGTGAAAGGGCAGTCCATTCAGCCGGTGCGGCGTGACCCACCACTCATACAGAGTCAAATCCTCCGCCGTCGTCTCATGATACGACGCGATGTCGTTGTTCATGATCCCTTGCAGATGTTTCAACAAAAATTCGCGGACTTCCTCATCCATGGCAACCTCCAACCCTTCGCCTTCGCTCAGGGCAAGTTTCCAGTCTCCATTCACCCAAGCAACACCTTCACATATTCCTCGACCATCTGATCCAACCCAAACATATTCTCCGCCCGCCTCCGCGCCGCCGCCCGGAACGAATCCTGATTCTCAAGCACAGCCTCCGCCGATGCCGCGAGCGTGTCAATGTCCGGCGTTTCCAATTTCCAGGGATTCGCTCCGTAAGGGACGATGACGCCCGCTTCGTCGCCGACCAGTTCTCTCAACGACCCCGTGTCAAAGCCAATGACGGGCAGTCCGCAGGCCAATGCTTCGATCACAGAATTGGGGCAGGGCGGGTTGACTTCGGCGCAGTACATCAGATGAGAGGAGCGCGCGAGTTTGGGGACTTCCGTCCTGGGGATTGTGCCGAGGAATTTTACGGATAGATTGCCCTTTCCGCTTTGAGCGAATTTGGCTTGTGTTGCTTCATCCACAGTCCCGGCGACGACGACTTCGATGGGAAATTTTACCTGGAGTTTTTGCGCGACGGCGACGGCATGGAAAAGACCGGAGTTCAGCCCGCGCGCGAGGCTGCCTTCAAGCAACAACATGCGGCATTTATCGGTGGGGCGGTCGCCTTCCCCGTTCTGCGTGTAGGAAAGCAGGTCAACTCCGTTGTGGATGACGGTCCCAGGGGCGTTTGCGACCCCGCTCCAACCCTCCCACCATTTGCGGATGAAATGGCTTTGATAGACGACCCGATCCGCAAAGCGATTCCGAATCAGCGCGAGCATCATATTCCCATACTCGGCGCGGACGGTGTATTTCATCCCCGACCATTTCACGCGATGCACCCAGTTGATCCCGTCCAACCTTTGGACGACGCGAATGCCCCGTCGGCGGACCCGGCTCAACTCCGGTAAGAGGCGCGTGCCCGCGATGACGAGAACGGCGTCGGCGTTGTCATCGAGATTGTGAGTCACATCCAGCTCGCGGACGCGCAATCCCTGCTCGAACTTTAATCGAAACGACGCCATGCCGCCCGTCCCCTCCGCTTTTGGCACAATGCAGACCCTTGTCATTTGTCCATTATACAATCACCCGCTTTTCATTCATCCTTCATCATTCCCTCTTCATCATTAAATTATGGTATCCTTCGCCCATCTTATCCGGGAGCATTTGTTCATGTATATCGCCATCGAGGGCGTGATCGGCGTGGGGAAGACCACGCTCGCCCGCCTGTTGCAACCCGCCTTTGAAGCCGAAGCCTTGTTGGAAGTGTTCGAGGAAAATCCGTTCCTCTCCGATTTTTACGCAGACCGCGCGCGCTATGCCTTTCAGACGCAGATATTTTTCTTGCTCAGCCGCTATCGCCAGCAGAACAACGCCGTACCTCACGCGCTTGCCGCCGGGAAGAGTCTGATCGCCGACTATACCTTTGCGAAGGACGCGCTCTTTGCCGAAATTAACCTGAAAGGCGACGAACTGGAGATGTACCATAAAGTCCACGAAGCGCTGGGCGAGAAAATCCCCAAACCGGACCTGGTGGTCTATTTGCAGGCGGCGACGGACACGTTAATGAGCCGCATCGCCCTGCGCGACCGACCCTACGAGCGCCAGATGGAGCGCGCGTACATTGACGAATTGAACGCGGCGTATGAAGATTTCTTCTCGAAACCCTACGACCATACGCCGGTTCTAAAGATGGACACAAACGATCTGAACATCGTCCAAAATGCGGAACACATCAAGCTGATCGAGAACCGCATCCGCGAAGCCCTGGGCTTGTCGCCGTACCAGCCCGTCCTGTTGAAATAACCATGCGCGTCACACGAGAATCCCTTTTACGCATCGCCAAGGAAACCGTCCAGGAACGGGCGTATAACGACCCCGATATTCTTGCGGCGTATCTGACCGGCTCGTTACGGGCCGAACCCATGCTGGGCGGAACGGCGGACATTGACCTGGTCTTCGTTCACAAAACCGCGCCTGCAACCGGGCGCGAATTTGTCAAACTCACCCCCGATTTTCACATTGACATCAGCCGCCGCGCAAAGGACGAATTCAAAAATCCGCGCGAGTTGCGCGGCAACCCCTGGCTGGGCTACGAAATGTATGACCCGATCCTGCTCTACGAACGCGAAAAATTCTTCGACTTCGTTCAAGCCAGTTTGCGCGCCGGGTTTGAATTTGAACAGGCCCCGCTCATGCTTCAGCGCTGCCGCACGCTCCTCGCGCACGGGCGCGGCAACTGGATGGACCTCTCCGAGTTCGAAGGCGCGCCCGGGCCGAAAGAGATTCGCAAATATATGAAGTCCCTCTTTCATGCCGTCAATGCCATCGCCGAACTCAGCGGCCCGCCGATCTGGGAGCGCCGTCTCCTGCTCGACCTGCCCGCCCGCGCCGAAGCCGCGCAAAAACCCGGCATGGTCGCCGCCGTTTACGGTCTGATTGGCGCCAATCGCGTGGACGCGGAACAGGTTCGGGGCTGGCTCTCAGACTGGAAATCCGCCTATATTCTTGCCGCCGACATCCCCGGCGTGGATGCGCGGATTCATCCCGCCCGGTTGAACTATTACGAGAAAGGCATCAAAGCCCTGCTGGATGGAGAGACGCCTCTTTCCGCCCTCTGGCCGCTTCTGCATACCTGGACTTTTTCCACGCAGGCGCTGAGCGGCGATCACCTCGCATTCTGGCAGGATGCCTGCAAGTCTTTGGGCTTGCTCGATGAATTCCAGGAGCGCGTGAGCGGGCTCGACCATTTCCTCGACGAACTTGAGATCGCCTTCGACGAACTCGCCGCCGCCAACGGGCTGGAGTCCGAGCCTTCGACAGGTTTGTAAATGCGGGTATAATCGCGCCGATGTTTGAAAAAGTTGACGCGTTTCGCCCCCTGATTATGGTTCGACCCGTCATGTTATTATTTGGTTCTCGAAAAGCCTGACAAGAAATTGTCGGGCTTTTTCTTAATGCCATAGCGCGGCTGTGCCGCAAACCTCAGTTTGCGCTTTGCGCGGGAATAATATGAACGCCTTTACCGTCGTAAAACTCGAAATCTTCGTCCCGCAAGACCATGCCCTGAAAGTCGCCGAAGCGCTTTCCGAGGTCGGCGTGGGCGTGATCGGCAACTACGACCATTGCGTCGCCTTGATCCCCGCGCGCGGATTTTTTCGCCCCCTGCCCGGTTCCAACCCCTTCGAGGGCGAAGAGGGCAAACTCAGCGAAGTGGCGGAATATAAACTCGAAGTCAATTGCAAACGCGAACTGGTCGGCGAGGCGATCCAAGCCATAAAGAACGTCCATCCCTACGAAGAGCCGTTAATCAATATCATTCCGCTGGCGAACCATTTATTTTTATGAAGCCGAATTACCAATTACCAATCACCCAAAGGACTCCCAACCATGCCCACAAGTTCCCCCAATCCCTACCTCCCTTTTGGCGAGAACAAACACGCGGACTGGTACGGCAAGGATATTATTTCCGTCAAGCAGTTCAACCGCAAAGACCTTGAATATATCTTCGGCGTGGCGCATGAGATGCGCGGCATGGTCGAGCGCGTCGGCACATTCGACTTGCTGAAAGGAAAGATCCTTGCCAATCTGTTTTACGAACCGTCCACAAGAACATCGTCCTCGTTCACGGCGGCGATGGAACGGCTCGGCGGCTCGGTCATCCCGATCAATGAAGTGAAGTATTCATCCGTGACGAAGGGCGAAAGCCTGAGCGACACCATCCGCACGCTGGAGTGTTACGCCGATGTGATCGTCCTGCGCCACCCCGAAACAGGGTCGGCGGCGATCGCGGCAAAGGCGGCGAAGAAACCCATCATCAACGCCGGCGACGGGATTGGGGAGCATCCCACCCAGGCTTTGCTCGATACCTTTACCATCATGGAGGAATTGGGACGCTCCTCGACCGGGACCAGGTCGGGGCTCGAAAACCTGACTGTGACCATGCTTGGCGACTTGAAATACGGGCGCACCGTCCACTCGCTGGCGCGCTTGCTCTCCCTGTTCGACAATATCAAATTGAATTATGTTTCGCCGGATATTTTGAAGATGCCCAAAGAGGTGATGGACGAAGTCGGCGCGGGGAACATCTCGCAGGCGGAGTATTCGTCGCTGGAAAAAGTTTTACCAGAAACCGATGTCTTGTATGTGACCCGCGTCCAGAAGGAGCGCTTTGAAGACCCCGCGGATTATGAAAAGGTCAAGGGCGCGTATGTGATCGAACCCGGCATGATGAAAACTGCCAAACAAAACATGATCGTCATGCACCCGCTTCCGCGCGTGACCGAGATCAGCATGGACTTCGACGACGACCCCCGCGCCGCATATTTTCGTCAAATGGAATATGGTTTGTATGTGAGGATGGCGTTGCTGGCGATGGTGCTTGGTAAAGCATAGTGTCAGGCGCGAGGCGCCAGGTATCAGGCAGTTCAACTTGACCCTTGAAACTTGGAGCCTGAAACCGATTAATCCTCCGCCGCCCTTGCCACTTCCTCCGGCTCGAAGACGACTTCCTCCTTGCCGGTCAATTTCGCTTCGATCTTCGAGACGATCAACCGCAAATGCCCGTTGTGGGCGACATAATCCAGATCGTCGGCGGGGACGGCGAGGATCGGGCAGAGGGTGAAGTTTTCGATCCAGCCTTCGTAGAGGTCGTTCAGGTTTTGCAGGTAATCGGCGGAGATCGTCCGCTCGTAGTCGCGTCCGCGCTGGCTGATGCGGTTCAGGAGCGTGCCGACCGAAGCCCGCAGGTAGATGAGGAGATCGGGCGGCGGCAGGAACTGCACGGCGGTCTCGTACAGGTCGCGGTAGGTCTGGTAGTCGCGTTCGGTGATGTTGCTCTGCATGTACAGGTTGTGCGCGAAGATTTCCGCGTCTTCATAGACGCTGCGATCCTGAATGACAGACTGCGGATGCTGGGCAAGGTTGAAGTGCGAGCGCAGGCGGTGGGTGAGGAAGAACACCTGTGAGTGAAACGCCCAGGCGGACATATCCTTGTAGAAGTCGGCCAGGTAGGGGTTTTGCGTCACCGGTTCGTAGAACGGGTCCCAGCCCATCTGGTCGCACAGCATTTTCACGAGCGTGGATTTGCCAACCCCGATATTTCCCGCAACGGCGATAAATCGTTTCATGTCAATCTCTCAGGCGAATTTTGTTTTGAATGTCTGTATCTTACCACCGGCGCGAAAACAAGCGCGGAGTTTTTAAGAAAAACGGCGGACGAGGAACGTCCGCCGTGTATATTAGTCATTATCGGTAATAAGCCAGAGTCCTTTTGTCAGACGCAGATGAACGCGGATTTACGCTGATAAAAAAAAGAAATCCGCGTTTTCCGCGCTTGTCCGCGTCCAAAAATAATTCCTGATAAAGTCTATTCAGCGCCGCTTTGCCGCGAAGAATTATTTCGGAAGTTCGCCCGCCAGTTCCTTGTCTATGATCTGGGTGAAGGTCGAGAGCGGTTGCGCGCCGACGACCGCCAGTCCGTTGATGAAGAAGGTCGGGGTGGATTGCACGCCGAGATTGAGCGCGAATTCCATATCCTGGGAGATGAATTCGTCGTGCTTGTCGCTGTCGAGGCAGGCGGTGAACTCTTCCACGTCGAGGCTCAAATCCGTCGCGTATTGGATGAAGGTCTCGCGGGTGAGGGTTTCGCTGCTGAAAAGTTTGTCGTGATAATCCCAGTAGGCGTTCTGGTCGTTGGCGCAGAGCGAAGCGATTGCCGAGGGCATGGCGTCGGGATGGATGGACGTCAGCGGCAGGTTGCGGTACACGAAGCGGATCTGCCCCGGATAGGCGTCGAGCAGGGCGCGATACGTTTCGTCGTGGAAGCGGCGGCAGAACGGGCACTGGAAGTCGCTGAACTCGACGATTACGATCGGCGCGTCGTCGGGACCGTGGCTGGGATAGCCTTCGGTGGGGATGTCGTAACGGGTGAATTGCGGCTCTTGCGTTACAGGGACTTCCGCCACGGGAGCGCCAGCCGCGGGTTGCGCGGCGTTGGTCTCTACATTTGCCGCAACGGCGGCGTCGCGTCCCCACACAACGTAGCCGAGCAGGATTCCCACCGCAAAGGCAAGCACGACCAATACGGAGTAAAAGTGACTGCGCTTGAAAGTGACGAATTCCTGCGGGTCGGACGCGGCGTTTTCGAGGGGCTCTGCGAAAGCCGTTTCGTGAACCTCGGGCGTGGATTTTTTCGATCGGGGAGTCTTGGGAGTGGTCATAGTGACGGGATTATAGCCTTCAATGGGAGATTTTTGGAAAAGGCTTAATTTCCTTTCATCCCGCGTTGTTTTTCGCGCGGGCGCGGTTCGTACAACAAACTTCAGTTTGTTCTCGCGCGGGCGCAGTTCGTACAACAAACTTCAGTTTGTTCTCGGCGCTGCGAGAAATCTTTGCGAGCGACGCAGCTTTTAAAGGACGATATTACAGCGCGCGTTAAGTCGCATCCGCTTTCGGCGCAGGATTTCGCTTGAAGCGCAGACTCAGGCTCCCGTTCCGGGCTGAAGCGATGAGGCGTTTGACGGGGGGGATCCGCAGGATCAAAAAAATCCCGATGATGAGTCCGTAGATCAACGGGCGGACGATGTCTCCTGAAAGCGCGAAGATGTCGCCCTTCTTGCTCCACGCGAAATGCAGCACGGCGAGCGGGGCGATGATGTATAGCGTGCGGTGCAGGCGTTTCCAGTTGTTGCCGAGGCGGACTTTCCAGATGTCGAACGAGGTAACGCCCAATGGAATGAGCAGGATGAATGTCGCCGCGCCGACGAGGATGTAGGGTTTGTCGAGGATCGTGCGCGCGATAAGACTCCAGGCGAGACCGTAATCGAGGTTGACGAAGATCAGGACGTGGATGGTCGCATACAGCAGCGCGTATAAACCGAGCGCGCGGCGGCGTTTGAGCAGTTCGGGAAGTTTGACCAGCAGGTTGAGCGGCGAACAGAGCAGGGTCATCGCCAGCAGGGTGAGCGCGTGACGTCCCGTGCGCTGTTCGAGTTCCTGAATGGGGTTGATCGAGAACGAGCCTGTGAGCAGTTCGACGACGATCCACGCGAGCGCGGACCAGGCATAAAGATGAATTGCGGCTTGAAGCGGGGTGTAACGCTTAAATAAGGATTTCATTGGTTGTCGGATATTTTCTTTCGTACGCGGATTTTCACGGACAGCGCGGAGTTTTGAAATTATGGGTCCCCTCCGCGTCATCCGTGTGTTCCGTGTACCGACTCAATTTAATACCTCGCCTTACGCAAGATGGCATTCGGTTAGAAAATGCGCCTGCCGATGAGTCGGCGACCGTCCACGAATGTTCACGAATAAACGAATAGGCGCGCCGGCATTCGCGAATTCGCGACTTTGTTCGTGGACGGTTCGTGAGGATGGCAAAAGCGCGGAACATGAGTTAATACTGCAAACTCAGGTCCATCCCTGTGTAAAGATCCGCGACCTGCCCGCCGTAGCCGTTGAACATCAGCGTTTCGCGGCGGGCCAGTTCGCCAATGCGCCGTTCCGACGCCTGCGACCAGCGCGGGTGATCCACATTCGGGTTGACGTTGGCGTAGAAGCCGTATTCGTTTGGGGCGACGGTCTTCCACAGGGTTTCGGGTTGTTTGTCTGTCAGTTCGATCTTGACGATGGATTTGATGGATTTGAAACCGTACTTCCACGGCACAACCAGGCGGATCGGCGCGCCGTTCTGCGGCAGGATGGTCTCGCCGTAGATGCCGGTTGCCAGCAGGGTCAGGTCGTTCATCGCTTCGTCGAGACGCAAACCTTCCTGATAGGGCCAGGGATAGAACGCGCTTCCCTGTCCGCGCATTTCTTCGGGGCGATAGATCGTTTCAAAGCGGACGTACTTCGCATCGAGAGTCGGCTCGACAACTTTTAACAGACTCGCGAGTGGGAATCCGTTCCAGGGGATGACCATGCTCCAGGCTTCCACACAGCGCAGGCGGTAGATGCGCTCCTCCTGCGGGAACATCGCCAGCAGGTCTTCGACCCCGAAAGTTTTTGGGTTGGCGACCATGCCGGTCACTTCCACAGCCCAGGGCGCGGTAGTGAATCCCTTTGAAAGCGGCGCCACGGCTTCCTTGTTCGCGCTGAATTCGTAATAGTTGTTGTAGGAGGCGATCTCTTCGTAAGCGTTGGCGGGGCTGCCGAGTTCGTCGTGCAACGCGGGAAGGGATTGCGCGGGCGCGGAGGACGATTCTTCCGCCACGCCGGGCGCGCATGCGGCAAGCGCAGCGCTCCCTGCGATCGCGCCCGCGGCTTTGATGAAATCGCGCCGCGAGAGATAAACTTCCTTCGGGGTGATTTCAGAGGGACGAACAGGGACGGATTTGATGGGCTTGCTCATGCTAATCTCCTCTTCGATAAATTACGGGCGCTCCGTAACGATGCAAATTGGATGCCCGGATTGTAGGGAAACTTTCTGAACGCCGGATGATAATCGAATTAGGATTCCTTCATCTCAAGCGGAAGGCTTCGCCTCTTCCATAGCCGACGGCGGATCCGCTTCGGT
>CAADGT010000256.1 GCA_900696595.1 uncultured Chloroflexota bacterium | reverse complement strand
GAAGTGAAAGAACGCGGCAAAAGCGCCATCGAGGCCGTCCGCAAGCCGAAGAAGGGCGACGAAGCCACCCCCGCATAACCTGCGAAACCGCCGAGGGTTTGACGATCAGTCAAACCCTCGTTTTGTTAATCGTTCTGGAGTCAAAAGTCCTGTCCTGAGTTTACCGAAGGGCTCCCGACTTTTGACTCTCCAACGTCTGAAGACGTTGGAGTCCGGATAACATGCGCCGTTTCATGCGCTTTGTTTATTTCCTGCTTTACCATCCCTTCGCCTTCACCTACGACCTCGTCGCATGGGTCGTCTCTTTTGGCAAATGGAAGGACTGGGTCTTCAGCGTCGTCCCCCACCTCGAAGGGACTCGCATCCTCGAACTGGGTCACGGGCCCGGTCACTTGCAACGCCTCCTTCTGAACCGGGGGCTGAGTCCCGCTGCACTGGACGAATCGGCGCAGATGGGATTCATCGCCCGCCGCCGCCTCGGCCCAAAACACAAACTCGCGCGCGGACTCTCGCAATCCCTGCCCTACCCAACCGGCTATTTCAACACCGTCGTCTCAACCTTCCCCAGCGAATACATCTTCGACCCGCGCACATTGGCGGAGATCAGACGCGCGCTTGCAAAGGACGGCAAACTCGTCGTCCTGCCCCTGGCCTTCCCATCCAACAGATTTCTCAAATGGCTGTACAAAATCACAGGCGAGACTCCCGAAGCGTTGAACGATCTGCTAAAAGAACGGCTGAAGCGTCCATTTCTAAACAGCGGGTTTGAAACGCAAGTCCACATCCAGGAATTGCCCTCCGGCAGGCTGGCAACTATAATCGCAAGAAAAATCGCCTGACAACGTTCAAAGGAGAAGGAGAAAAAATGGACAATTCGCAGGAACGACCCGCCAGGAAAGCCTCTTTCGGCGCGTGGGTCACCTTGATCTTGGGAATCCTTTCGATGATCGCGGCTGTGACTTTCTTCATCGGCGCGGTCATGCTCGACCTCATCGGAAAAAAAACCGTCGGAGAGTTGTCGAATATCTCCGAGTACAGGCCCGGTCGCGTCAGTTGGACCGGGCAAATGGACTTCACCACAGACACAGGCGAACAAATTACATTTTATCCCCTCACCCATCCCACGCTTTTCAACATAGACCCGCTTCTCAGGGGAAAGACCTACCTCGACGAACCGGATTATGAAGTGCGCTACCTTGCCAGTTACCCCAAACTGGCAAAAGTGAAACTGGCTTTCTTTCTTGAATACATCAATCACGTCCTCGGGCTGTGCGCCGGAACGTTCCTGTTTATGATCGGCTCCGCCCTGACCAAGCCGATGCCCGCCCGCCGCCCCCAACTTGAAAAAAAGACATAAACGCCCGCGTTTGCGGGGTGTAAAATGGGCGGGCTTATGAACACGCCCGCCCTCCACAAAACCTTCCCCCGCTTCTTCAACCTCGCCGTCCTGGCCGCATACTTCCACGCCTTCATGGAGTGGTTGTTCTTCGTCACGCAAACATCGTCGTCGCTTTCAACCCTGTCATATCTCGAAGCCGGGCGCGTGTTATTCGTCGCTGGCGGGGCGCTGGCGCTCGTCCTCATCCTGCTCCTGCTCATCCTATACCTCCCCGCCAAAAAATGGAAACCCCTCGGCATCCTCCCCGCCGCGCTGGGATTCTCCATCGCCGCGCTGATTCTGCTCGACAATTTCACCTACACCGTATTCAAATTCGGAATCGTGACCGCCGAAGGCGTATTCCGCGCGCTTTACGCCATTGCATCCATCCTCATCTTTTTTTGGATGATTCGATTCCTCGGGCGGATTCAACTCCCAAAACGCGCCTCCATCCTGACCACGAGCCTGATCGCCATCTCAGGCATTGGACTCCTCTCGATCGTTTTCTCCCGAACCTCCTCTCTCGACAGAGTTTCCCCCGCCCCGCTTTCCTCCCCCGACGACCGTCCCAACATCATCATCCTCAGCGCGGACGGCTTGAGCGCCAGTTACCTCTCCGCCTACGGATTCACCGAAGAGACCGCGCCCTTTCTCGAAGAATTGATGCAATCCTCGCTCGTCGCCGAGAACGCCTTCACCAACGCATCCTCCACAACCGCCTCGACGACCTCCGCCCTGACCGGCAGGGAACCGGCCGAAGTCAACGTCTATCGCTACCCGGACATTCTCGCAGAGGAAGATTCCTACAAACACCTGCCCGGCATCCTGAAACAACTCGGCTACCGCACGGTGGAAATCGGCGCCCCCTCCTACGTGGACGCGCGCAAGGTCAACCTCGCGGACGGATTCGACATCGTCAACGGGCAATCCTACGAGAATCCCTTGCTCGACGCGCTCCAGCCGATTCTCGGCAGTTCGCCGTCGGCATACTTCATTCAAATCGCCGCCGAACGAATCAGCCAGCGCCTGCTTCATATTTTCTACATCGCGGATATGGGCAATCCCTTCGAGCAGGTCAACAACCCCTCCGCCCGCATCACCGACCTGGAGCGGCAGGAACAGATCATCGCCCTGCTGCAAGAATCGGACAAGCCGCTTTTCATCTTCTCCCACTTCATGAACACCCACGGACCGCACTTCGGCTCGGACGATCCATCCTCCGCGCCCGAATCGCCCGGCCCCGAAGACGAATGGGACGTGGAAAAATACAAGGTATCGATTCGCAACTTCGACGATCACGTCCGGCAGATCTACGCCTACCTCGAAGACTCCGGCAAACTGGACGATAGCATCCTCGTCGTCTCCACCGATCACGGATACCGTTACGTCGTCAATGCGCGCGTCCCGCTGATCCTCCGCTTCCCCAACGGCCAACACGCCGGGCGCGTCAAAAACAACGCCCAGATCATAGACCTGCCCGTCACCCTGCTCGACTATCTCGGCGTGGATTCGCCCGAATGGATGACGGGACTGTCCCTCTTAAGAGAAGAACCGCCCGCGTCGCGCGCGATCGTCAGCATCACCGCCGGGTCTCCAAAAAAGATCAAGCCGCCCTTCTATCAAATCAAAAGCGTTCAAATCCTCGTCTGTCAGAAGTGGTATTCGCTGAACGTGCAGGAAGTAACCTGGAAAACCGGCGAAGTGAAAAATCACACCGCCCCCTGCGATCCATCCATGCTCCCGCCGGAGGAAGAGGTCCGGGAAGAGATCGTGGAGTATCTCGAGAAGTACGGGTATGACGTGAGCGTGTTGAGATAATTAAATCAAGGAGAATCAAAATGACCGACATCAAATACGAAATCGTCAAAACCATCGGCGCGGTCTCGAAAGCCGCCTCCGGCTGGAGCAAGGAACTCAACCTGATCAGCTGGAACGAGCGCGAGCCGAAATACGACCTGCGCGACTGGTCTGGCGATAAAAGCAAAATGGGCAAGGGCGTCACACTCACCAAAGAGGAACTGCTCGCCCTGCGGGACTTGCTAAACAGTCTCGACCTGTGACCGACGACCGGGGGAAGAACGCCTGCCGCCGCCCGCATCGAAAGCCGGGAGCCCTTCGGTAAACTCAGGACAGGACTTTCGACTCCCTCCATCCCCCATTCCCATTCTCCATTCCCCATTCCCTATTTCCTATTCCCTATTCCCTATTCACCCTTCATCCTTCATCCCTTATACTCCCTCCTCATGAAACGCTACCTCCTCTTCACCGTCTTCATCTCCGGCATGACCACGCTGGCGGCGGAACTCGCGGCGGGACGACTGATCGGCAACGTCTTCGGCACGAGCAACCTCGTCTGGGCAAGCATCATCGGGCTGATCCTCATCTACCTCACGCTCGGCTACTTCCTCGGCGGCAAATGGGCGGACGCAAACCCGACTCCGCTGGCCATGTACCGCATCCTGGCGTGGGCGGCGTTCACAGTCGGGTTGGTGCCTTATGTCGCCGTACCCGTCCTCCGGTCCGCGGCAGAGGCGTTTGAAGCCCTGAGCGTCGGCATCCTTGCAGGCTCCTTCATCGTCGTGCTGATTCTCTTCATCGTCCCCATCACCCTGCTTGGGACGATCTCGCCTTACGCCATCCGTCTTTCAGTGGACGACGCCAGCAAAGCCGGTCAAATCTCCGGACAGATTTACGCCGTCTCGACTCTCGGCTCGTTCATTGGGACGTTTCTTCCCACCCTGATCTTCATCCCCACCATCGGAACGCGCCTCACCTTCGCCGCCTTCGGCATGATCCTGCTTCTGACGGCTCTGCTTGGGCTGTGGCGTTTTACGAACCGCCGCGAAGCGCTCAAACTGACATGGATGCCGGTTTTGCTGGCGTTGATCGCCGCCCTCTTCGCCCATCAGTCGCTGAAGAACAGCGACGGCAAAGTGTACGAAACTGAATCCGAATACAACTACATTCAAGTGCAGGAAGTCAACGGCTTCACGCTCCTGCGGCTCAACGACGGGCAGGGAGTTCATTCCATTTATCATCCCGACACGCTCTTCTACAACGGGCCCTGGGAGCAATTTTCAGCGGGCCCGTTTTTTTACGCAAACCGTTCCCCCGACGACATCCACAGCATGGCCATCGTCGGACTCGCAGCCGGGACGGCGGCGCGGCAAGCCACAACCATCTACGGCGCAGACCTGCAAATTGACGGCTACGAACTCGACCCAAAAATCGCGGAAGTGGGATACGAATATTTCCACATGGATTTGCCGAACCTGAACGTGATCATCGGCGACGGCAGACTCAACCTGGATCGTTCAGCGAAACAATACGACATCATCGCCGTGGACGCCTACCGCCCGCCCTACATCCCGCCGCACATGACGACCCTGGAATTTTTCACCCTCTGCGCCTCCCGCCTGACCGACGACGGAGTCCTGACCCTCAACGTCGGGTCCACGCCGGGAGACCGCCGCCTGATAGACGGACTCGCCACCACAATGGCGCAGGTCTTTCCGTCCATTCACATCATGGATATTCCCGGTTCGCTCAATACGATGCTCTTCGCCACAAAACAGGAGACCGCGCCCGAAAACTTCGCCGCCAACCTGCTCCGCCTCGCCCCCGACCCCGGGCAAAATCCCCTGCTCGTCACGGTCATGTCCTCCACCTACGCCAACTTAAAACCCGGCTACAAAACCACAACCGTCTTCACCGACGACCTCGCCCCCATCGAATGGATCGTCAACGATATGGTGGT
>CAADGT010000255.1 GCA_900696595.1 uncultured Chloroflexota bacterium | reverse complement strand
TCATCTGCTCTTCAAAATCTGCAACCAACAGCGCTGTAATTTTGCTCAGGGTTTCTGTGCTACACTTCATGCGGAGCCTCCGTTTGTTCTTGCCTACGGGTACTATACCCGATTTCTCGGAGGCTCCGTTTCTACATCATTTGAATGCTCCCGAACTTATTTTTCCAAACCCAGAAACTTCGAATGATCTTCAACCAGCCAGCAAGTTCACTTCGCCAAATAAAATCGTTGCGGTTGTGGACGGCGACCCAAGCGATATGGCGAAGCCGGTGCGTGGGGCATTAGATAAGCGGCTAAACGCGCTTTGGGAGGATGCGAAGAGCCGTTTTGGTCATAGCGGCGATAACGGGGGAAAGTACTTTGAGGACGTTGCCAATCAGCAAATCAAGGACTTGATCGAGTTTTCATGGGTCAGCGTGCCAATTGACGATTCCAAAGAGGGGGGCTACGCGGAAGCCAGAGAAAAGGCTGATGCTTTGCTAGCGGCGCGGAAAGCAACCCGGAATTTTATACAGCCAACGTGGTCGTCTAATGCTCCAAAATCTTCGCTGGATGGCGCACGCGAATCGGTGATACCGAAGGAGGCTTATCCCGAACGAAATGACCCGAAGGAAAAGGAGAAAATCGAAAACCTTTACAAGAATTATCATGCCCGTCGGGGAGAGCAACTCTCCGGTGTGGATTTACTCAAACGGTTGGGAAGCCCCGGAAAAGCGCGTAAGTTCAAAAGCACGTCGGACATGGCGGCGATCCCCTTCGTTCAAAGACTCCGAAGCAAAGGGCAAAGCCTCCTGACAGAGTTAAGGTCTTTGCTGCCGTCAGATACCGACGATCTTGAACGGAATGATGAAGGACTGGTTTTCGAAAGTCGTTTGAAGGATGGTTTTCCTCAGCAGGAACTGCCCGATGTAGTACGAGAGAGGTTTCGAGAGGTAATGAAGGGCCTTCCGACACCGAACCCCTATTACGCCCTGCTCGCGGCGGACGGCGATTTTATGGGAAGGTTGATAGACGAACACAAACGGAAGGAGGATCACAAACAGATTTCAAAATCATTGGCTGAATTCGCCGGTAAAGCGCTGGAAATCGTTGAAGGAAACAGCGGCGTCCCCATTTATTCCGGCGGCGATGATGTGCTGGCTTACCTGCCGCGGAACACCGCGTTGAAATGCGCGTACGAACTGGACATCGTTTTTAAGGAAAAGATGGGCAGACATGGAACAGAAAAAACAAAACCTTCTCTTTCCGTCGGCATTGTGATCGCCCATCACCTCGAGCCGCTATCGGATGCGTTGGAATTGGCGCGCAAGGCGGAAAGGGAAGCCAAGAGCATCGAAGGAAAGAACGGGCTGGCGGTCATTCTCGCCAAGCGCAGCGGAACGAATCGAACCACCGTTGGGAAGTTCAATGATTTGTATGATCGCCTGACGAAGTTGAAGGATTTATTCGATGCAAAGTCCATCAGCGGCGGGGCGGCGTATGAGTTGCAAGAACTTCACCACGCCATAGTCAAAACAAACATCCCGCCGGAAGGAAAAGCCGCTGAGGCCGTGCGAATAATTGGGCGCAAACGGGGAGAGAGCGGAGTCGAAATATCGAAAGAAGTAAAAGACATCTTCAAAGGATGGATAAAAATCATCGAGCTCGACGAACTCGCCCGCGAGATGGTCGTCGCCAAGAATCTGGCGACTGAAGAGGAGGCAAAATGAGCGCATGGTTGATCGTTCCACGAGACCCGTTGATCTTCCGGGACGGCAAACCGTTCACGGGGACTCCGGGGGAACGCGCAAAATCAATGGACTTTCCCTACCCCTCCACGATTGCAGGCGCGGTGCGGACGCGTTCGGGGACAAAACCGAACAGCGCTTTCGACACAAGCAAAATCAATGAATTGCTGGGCAAGACCGTGCGCGGACCTTTCCTGGTGGAGTTGGAACACGATGGAAGAATCAAAACGCGCTATTTCCCTGCGCCAGCGGACGCGCTAATTGTGAAGGATGATAACAACCAAACACGGCGATATGCGCTTGGCCCGCTCACATACGCTCACACAGATTTGACGAAGAACCTGGTCGGGTATCTTCCGCATGTGAAGGATAAGGCTTACGACGAAGCCCCGCGCTTTTGGTCGTGGGAGGAAATGAAAAAATGGCTGGTCGAAGCCAAAGACGACTCTCCCGATCTCAAAACCATCGGCTTGGAAGGCCTGCCGCGCGATTGCCGCGTGCATGTACGCATAAGAAAGGATTCGCAGACTTCGGAAGAAGGCGCGTTGTTCCAGACCAGCGGCATGGAATTCATGCGGGCGGAGTGGAACGCGGAGAAACGGTTGCACGATGCCCACACGCTCGCAATCGCCCTCGAAACGGAAGCCGACCTCACAGAAGGCGCCGACTCGCTTGGCGGCGAACGAAGAATTGTGAATTGGCGAAGCGCAGAGAATTTTTTGCCTGATTGCCCTGTGACGAGTGCAATCAAATCGAGCGGGCATTGCCGCTGAATCCTTGCAACCCCGGCGCATTTCAAGAACGGATATTTGCCTGATTACATGGAGAGCGAATTCAAAGTAAAAGTGGAGGCGGTTGCTTTGCCCCGTTACCAGACCATCTCCGGCTGGGATTATGCGGCTGTAAATGCAGACGGGAAAAGAGGAGCGCCGAAGCCCACGCGCAGGCTCGTCCCGGCGGGGAGCGTTTACTTTTTGAATCTCGAGAATGCGAATGTCGAAAAGTTCATCGAAGAAGTGTGGCTGAAAGCCGTTAGCGACGATGAGCAATCTCGCAAAGATGGTTTTGGGATCGCCCTGCTCGGCGCATGGGACGGCACGGTGAAAGAGATGGAGGTGAAATGATGAACAGGAAACCCGAACAGGGAACCCCGCCGGAAGTGACCCCGGTTGACAGGGACGGTTGGGTGAAGGAAACCAGAACGTACAAGATCATCACACCGCTCTTTGGCGGCGGGGAAGAGCCGCTAAAAGCGGACTCGATCACCACCGTGCGCGCCAGTGAAGTGCGCGGGCATTTGCGCTTTTGGTGGCGCGCATGTAAAGCCGCCGAATATTCATCTATCGCTGAAATGCAACAGGAAGAAGCCAAAATATGGGGCAGCACAGAGTCTCCTTCCGAAGTTGCCGTCTCCATTCGTCCAGTTGCCAAAGATTCGTTCAAACGAGAACCTGCTTTTCAAGTTGTGAAGGAAAACGATAAAAAGAAAACCAAATTTTCCAGCAAAATTGCCCCCTATGCGGCATTTCCTTTGCAGCCCGATAAGAACGAGGAGAAACTGGTAGGTTGGAAGTCGGAGGACATCTTACTCGATATAATTTTCGAACTTGAGATAAAACACCGAAACGATCCTGAATTAATTAAGAACGTTGAAGCCGCGTTATGGGCATGGGAGACATTTGGCGGAATCGGGGCTCGCACCCGGCGTGGATTTGGCGCAATTCAATGCGTCAATAAAAATGGACAGGAAGTGAAAGCGCCTAAAAAAGGAACAGTGGGCGAATTAATTCAATCCGGATTAAAAGCCCATGTTTCCGGAAAATCCTGCGAACTGGCTGGCGTGCCGTATCTAAAACGTAAACCAAGACACCGGGCAATCGAGTTCGACACCAAAGAAATACTTGCCTGGAAAAGCCTGATCCAATCTCTGAAAAAATTTCGACAATCGCGTTTTAGCGGAGACCATCAATTAAGCCATTGGCCAGAAGCGAATGAAATCAGGTCAAAATTTGGTAAGGAACCGAACTTACCCGATGGCGCGGACAAAGAATCGCTAGTGCATAAATTTCCCAGGGCGAAATTGGGATTGCCCATACTTTTCCATATGCCTCGCGGCAAAGGCCTGCCGGACTCGATAAATTTACAAGGTATAAAGATAAACGAAAAAAAATCCATAGACCGGCTTGCCAGTCCGCTCATTCTGAGACCAATTGCCTGCTCGGATGGCTCGATAGGATTGGCAACAATTCTGGAATGGCTACCGGTTCAATCCGATGAAACATATACTCCGCCAGGCGGTCTGGTGCTGGAAGGAGTCCCAAAAGATCGCAAGGTCTTTAGCGACCTCGATGATGATGAAGCCTCAAAAATCCCGCCTCTCGACAACAACCCCGACGTCCTGCAAGCCTTTCTCGACACTTTGAAATAGGAGGAACAACCCATGAATGCAAAACTGTTATTCGTCCACGCGTTTTCACCCCTACATGCCGGGACCGGGCAGGGCGTGGGCGTGATAGACCTGCCGATCGCGCGCGAGAAGGCGACCGGGATTCCCTTCCTGCCGGGGACGACGCTCAAAGGCGTGTTCAGGGATGCCGCAACCCCAGATTCTGATACAGCCGTAGCAAAAGAATTACGAAAACATGTATTTGGCCCAGACCCCAAAACAGATGACCCAAGCGAACACGCTGGCTCAGTAACATTCACTGATGCGCGCCTGCTGTTGATGCCGATCCGCAGTTTGCGCGGGGTGTTCGCATGGGCGACCTCGCCCCTGCTGTTGCGCCGTTTGGCGCGGGATGCGGAGGGAAATGCGGATCTTCCCCAAAATATACCAGTCCCTTCAAAAGATGACGTTTGTTTTACGAGCGAGCAGAATAGTCCATTGAAAGTGGACAGTGTCAATCAAATCATTTTGGAAGACCTGCCTCTACATCCAAGCGCTGATAATGACGCAAAACTTTGGGCGGGATGGATCGGAGGCAAACTCTTCCCATCCCAGTCCAAGCCTGATGTCGAGGCGCGGAAGGATTTCGCGGAGCGCTTCTGCGTGATCTCGGACGATGCGATGAGTTTCCTGCTGGAGACCGCAACGGAGATCACGGCGCGGATTCGAATCGAAGACGAAAAGAAAACCGTTGCGGAGGGACAGTTGTGGTACGAGGAAGCCCTGCCGACCGAGACCGTGCTGGTGAGCCGGGTAGTCTGGGCAAGCGTGAAAGCGGATGAAAAGACCGTTTTCAATGAGGTGAGAAAGATCGCCGCGAAAACCCTGCAATTCGGCGGCAAGGCAACGGTGGGACGCGGGCTGTGCAGGGCGATCCCGGCGTGGGAGGAAATGCCATGAAAACTCTCGACCAAATTCTTGCAGAAGCGGCATATCATAAGGTGGCTGCTTTCGGAGATGAACACAAAAAAGGTACAACCGAACGCAAGCAATACGGTTCGATGGCGCATAAACTGCCCATCCTTGTGCGGACGGCGGGACTGGCGGAAGCCATTTCGTTCGTGGAGAGCCGCGGAAAAGACGGGCATAAAGTTTTGTTGAAAGACCTCGGTGAGATCGTGCTCGAAGGAAATGGCGGGAACTTTGCCGAAGAGAGCCGCTCTGCGGAGATGCAAAAATACATGTACCTCACCAGAAGGACCCTGCTGGCGTTGAAGTGGTTTAAGCGCTTCGCTGAATCCGTTTTGGAGGTGAAGGCGACGGAGGAAGGAGAAATCCATGACTGATTACCGGCGAAACGCGTTGAAAAGCGTACCGGCGAACACGGAGTATCATGCCGGGTTGTGGCTGGATAAATTCCTGAAGGACGACTTCAAGGGTTCAACGACGGAGAGCAGCGCCAAGGAGAAACTGGTTTCCGAAGCGGCTAGGATGCGGATGCCCAAAGCCTATGAGGCGTTCTATGAGCGCTGGGAAAGATCACTTCAAGAAATTTGCGGTAAGAAGAACGTCCGCAAGGCGCATACGCTTGGACGGCTGGCGGTCAACCTCGGGGCGGAAAGCGTTCTCGAAACTTCGATTGCCCTGCATCGCACCTATGGCGCGCCGTACATACCGGGAAGCGCCCTGAAGGGGCTGGCGGCGCATTATGTGACGACCTACCTGCACAAAGACCCGCGCTGGGAGAAAGGCAAAGGCGATGGGTACGTCACCCTCTTTGGGACGACGGAGGAGGCGGGTTTCATCACCTTTTACGACGCGCTCTATGTGCCGGAGAGCGGCAAGGATAGGAAAGCGCTCTGGAAGGATGTGATCACCGTGCATCATCCGGATTACTATCAAGGTAAAAAGCCCGCGTATGCGCCCGATCTTGATCTCGCCCCGCCCGCCGATTGGGACAGCCCGACTCCGATCCCCTTTTTGACGGCGACGGGAGGGTTTTTGATCGCGCTTGCGGGACCAAACGACAAATGGGTGGATGCTGCGTTCGATATTTTGGAGCTTGCATTGGCGCGGGAGGGCATCGGCGCAAAGACCAACAGCGGATATGGGCGTATGGAGTTCGATGAACCCAAATTCAAAACCGCTCTGCCTGGCAAAACGATGGGCGCAGATACACCCGCCACCCCGCCGAAGGGAGCCGCATGAAAAAAGGCAAAGGTAGGGAGTGACGGGAAATCTTTACATCCGGAAGACGCGCCCGACCAAAAGTTATCCTTCCGGCGGGAGCATGTCTTGCCGAAGGATTTCACGCCCGCGAAGAAGGCGGAGGTGGAATACCTGGAAGAGACCCTGCCGGACGGGAGCAGGCGGGTGTGGGTGAAGAAGTTGTATCATCCTGTGGATTAACGATGGAGATTTAACATGGACGGAATGCAAATGGTCATGGAAGCGTTGAAAGCCTTCGAGGCGATGAAACCCGGTTTGGAAGGGATGCTGGCGGGCGGGTCGCTGGTTGCGGCGGGCGCGAAAGGAAGCGTATATGTCGTTCAAAAAGGCGCTAATTTCATTTCGTACTTGATCAAATCCAAAAAGAAGAAAACCGCCCCGAAATCGAAGGCGGCGAAAAAGACGAGGACGGCGCAGGACGATTTGCAGATCACGAAGGACGATGTGGCGATCGTGGTGGATATCAGTCGCCGCGCTTTGGTGGACGTGGCGGGTTATCTCAACAAGCGCAAGATAGACGCCGATATTGTGATGGTGACAAACGACCCGGCTTATGGGGCGCAGGTGAAGTTTTTGAATCCCGAATCGGAGGGGGAATGGAATGGGATCGTGCTGGAATTCAAGACGATGATGAACAAGATCAAACGCTCTGCGGGCGGGAGACGGGTTCACATCTTCCTTGCGGCGCCCCTGCCGCTGGTGTTTGCGATGGGCGCGGTCTGGGGCACGGTGGACGACGCCTCGGTGTATCACTGGGAGAAGAATAACTACCATAAGGTCGTGAATATCTCGCGTAGGTTGAGGTAGGCGCATGTTGACATCCACCGTCTTTCACCTGAAAGCCCTCGAACGCGGTTCGCTGCCGCAGTATATGGGCGCGGCGGCGCGGTCGGAATTTTTACGCTGGATGGGGGTTTCGGAGGACGAGTCGGATGAATTGCACGACGGAAATCGATTGCGCCCGTACACGGTCTCGGACTTGCGAGGGACGTTCCGCGCACAGAAGGGATTCAATTTGGTGGAGGCGGGGGGCAGCGCGTGGTTTCGGGCGACGACCTTGAGGGAGAAGGAATCGCTTCATTTGCGCGATTCGGTGATTCCCAGCCTGAGGGGGAGAATCGTTCAGTTGGGCAGGGTCAGTTTCGAGGTCCAGAGTGTGGCGGAGGCGGGGGAACATCCCTGGGCGGGCGCGTCGTCATATTCCGCTTTGGCAGGGAAGTATTTTGAATCCGATTCGGTTCCGGCAGACGCGCTGGAGGTGGAGTTCGCTTCGTTGACGACCTTTCACGACGGCGACCTGCATATGCCTCTACCCATACCGGAGACGACGCTGGGCTCGTGGCTGAAACGCTGGGATCATTTTTCTTCGGCGAGCCTGCCGCAGGCGGTGGAAGAATTGAAGGAGGCAAAACTTGCGTTGAGCCGTTATGAGTTGAAAAGCGGCGCGGTGCAGTACAAGAACGCGGACTGGATCGGCTTTACCGGCTTGTGTCGTTACCGCGTTCTGGCGAAGGATGAATTTTGGGCGCGGCTTTGCAACTTGCTGGCGGAGTATGCCTTCTATTGCGGGACGGGGTATAAGACGACATTTGGATTGGGACAGACGCGGCGCATTTGATATGTCATTGCGAGGGCGGTGTTCTTTCGCCTGAAGCAATCTCCCTGCCGAGAGGAGGTCGCTCCTCGCAATGACATAAATGACACATGAACTGGATTCAAAAAATTCTCGACCCCGATAATATGCGGCGCGCCTGGGAGGAGGTGCGCGAGAGAAAGGGCGCGCCCGGCATAGACCGGGTGAGCCTGAAACGCTGGGAGCGCAACTGGGAGGAACGCCTGACCGCCCTGGCGGACGAGGTGCGCGCCAATACCTATCAGGCGCGGAAGTTGCGGCAGTTCCACATCCCCAAAAAGGACGGCACACTGCGCACGATCTCGATTTTGACGGTGTCCGACCGCGTATTGCAACGCGCTGTTTTGCGGTTGGTGGACGATGTATTCGAGAAGACCTTCCTGAATTGCAGTCATGGCTACCGTCCCGGGCGCGGCGTGAGAAGCGCAATTCCCGAAATTTTGAAGTACCGCGATTATGGCAGGACCTGGGTGGTGGATGCGGACATTGACAACTGCTTCCCCAGCCTGGACCATGAACTGATCGTCAAATTTTTCAAACAAAAGGTCAAAGACCCGCTCGTGTTGCGGTTGTTGAAACAATGGGCGCGGCAGGGAGAGGCTTCGCCGGGGACGGGCATTTCACTCGGCGCGGTGATCTCGCCCCTGTTGTGCAATATCTACCTTCACAGGCTGGACGAAGGACTGCTCGATGCGGGGTATTTCCCCGTTCGCTATGCAGACGATTTCTGCATCTTTACATCATCCGAAACGGAGGCGCAGAAAGCCAAACGGGCGACGGGCGAAATTCTCGAAAAACTCAAACTCAAATTCGAGCCGAACAAGACAAACATTACAACTTTCGAGCGCGGGTTTGATTTTTTAGGCGTGCATTTTTACCGCGACACCTACAGTTTCGAGGCGGAGGCAAAGAAGGTGGAGGTGAAAGGCGCGTTCGACCCGGACCTGTTCTTCGATTATGCGCCGGAGGGGTATCGGTAATGCCAACCCTCTACGTGACCGAACCCGGCGCGCGCATTGAAAAGGAATACAAACGCATTCTCGTGATGAGCAAGGATGAGGAGGCGCTGTTCAACGCGCCGCTGGCGCATGTGACTGAACTTGTGATCGTGGGAAGCGTGGGAATCACCACCCAAGCCATGCTGTCGCTGCTTGAGGCGGGCGTATCGTTCTCCATCGTCAGCCGCGCGGGAAAACTGCTCGGCAGGCTGATGCCCCCGACCGAAGGAAACATCTTCCTGCGGCGGGAACAATACAAACGGGCGGCGGACCCGGCTTTTTGTTTCCCGATCGCCAAAGCCATTGTGCTGGGGAAACTCAAAAACCAGCGCGCGTTCGCAAAGCGCATCCTGCGGACGAATCCTGAAATTTCGAAGAAAGCGATGGAACAACTTGACGGGGCTATCGCGGATGCCGAAAACGAAACCGACCTGGAACGCCTGCGCGGGCGCGAAGGGATCGGCGCGAAAGCCTATTTCGAGATCCTGCGCGCGGCTCTGCCGAAGGAATGGGAGTTCAAAAAACGTTCGCGCCGCCCGCCCAAAGACCCCGCCAACGCCCTGCTCAGCCTTGGCTACAGCTTGCTCACGCAAAACATGATGACCGCCCTCGAGGTGGCGGGGCTCGACCCCTACGACGGTTTCTTTCACGCCGACGTGTACGGACGACCCGCCCTCGCGCTCGACCTGGTGGAGGAGTTCCGCAGCCTGATCGTGGATTCGGTGACCCTGACCCTGGTCAATAAACGCATCCTGACCTCGGAGGATTTTGTTTCTTCACCCGAAGGCGGATACACGCTGAAACAACCCGCGTTGAAGAAGTTTCTGGCACAATACAATGCCCGTCTGCAAACAGAGGTTCTTCATCCATTGGCGGGAAGAGCCGTCACCTACCAGAAGTGCTTCGAGGTGCAAGCCAGGCAGTTGCGTCGCGTAATCCAAGGGAAAGCGGAGAAGTACCAGCCTTTTCTGACAAAGTAAATGTCTTTGCGAGGGCGTCCTGAGCAAAGGCGAAGGATCGCCCGAAGCAATCCCTCTCTGAAACGGAGATTGCTCGACGGAAGACGGAAGGTATGCACGCATGCGTGCGCACTCGGAAGAGCGCCGTCTCGCAATGACACAAGGCAGGTGTATAATGAAACCGGAACTACAATTCGTTTTGATCGTGTACGACATCTCGAACGACAAGCGGCGCACGAAACTGCACAACGCATTGCTCGATTACGGCACGCCCGTGCAATACTCGGTCTTTGAATGCCGCCTGGCTCGGAAGGACCTTGAAAAATTAAAGAAAGCCGTCAAGCGCATTGTGCGCCCCCGCAGGGACAACCTGCGCTATTATTACCTGTGCGCCGACTGCGTGGACCGCATGGAATCATCCCGTCCCGGCGAACTCAATAAATCCGAGCCGCCCCAAGTGATGGTGGTCTGATTTCCGAGCATCGGGCGGGGGTGGGCATGTTTTAGTGGTTCTCGGAAAAGACCCTTTCTCGGCGGCAAGCGGTGGCGGTTTCAGGGCAAGCCCCCCCAGCCCTGCCGGGCGGACTCCGAGCATCTAAGAACAATAAGGAGCAGTCTGCGATGCTCGGAAACGAAAAAATGAGGCAAAATGGCTGTTTTTATGAAGAAAATCAATCCCAACTTCAATTTTCCTCGTAATTTCGGATAAAAATCAAGATTTGGAAGGGTAAGAAATAAACAATCCCTCAGAGAGGGACTGAAACGCGAACGACCTGATTCCTTGCCTGTCGCCCACTTTTGTAAGAAATAAACAATCCCTCAGAGAGGGACTGAAACCGCACGGTGATTGGGTCGGGACGGGGGTTATTGTACGTAAGAAATAAACAATCCCTCAGAGAGGGACTGAAACGACTTGAAATCCATGAAGATCGAACAGAAAACGACGACTGTAAGAAATAAACAATCCCTCAGAGAGGGACTGAAACTTGAAATGGATCACGCGGGTATAGTGAACGGGGATTGCGTAAGAAATAAACAATCCCTCAGAGAGGGACTGAAACCCTAACAAAAAGCATCCGAATGCTGTCCCCTCTAGTAAGAAATAAACAATCCCTCAGAGAGGGACTGAAACTCCGATCCCGCCGATCAAGTTGGAAAAGAACTCGACACGTAAGAAATAAACAATCCCTCAGAGAGGGACTGAAACCGAGCATGACGCCAGCGCCGATGCCGCACAGTACGGCGTAAGAAATAAACAATCCCTCAGAGAGGGACTGAAACCGTGTTTTTTTAGTAGGGTTAGAAGGTCCATGTGTATCCTTTCCTTTAGTAAGAAATAAACAATCCCTCAGAGAGGGACTGAAACGCATCGGAGTTTTCCTTGTTCACTTGAGAGTACGCAAGGTCTGTAAGAAATAAACAATCCCTCAGAGAGGGACTGAAACCGACAACGATCGTCGTGGACGCAATGGATAGGAAAAGTAAGAAATAAACAATCCCTCAGAGAGGGACTGAAACGTTTTTCGTTCATTTCAAACTCCTTGGGTTTTGATTTAGGTAAGAAATAAACAATCCCTCAGAGAGGGACTGAAACTTCAGCGTAGTCGATGTGTTGGGTCAGGTCGCCGTATGTAAGAAATAAACAATCCCTCAGAGAGGGACTGAAACCGAACCAGAGCAGGGCATACCACCAATAGGGATACAGCGTTTCGTAAGAAATAAACAATCCCTCAGAGAGGGACTGAAACAAGGACCGCATCGTATACAACGACGACTCCATCAGATTGGTAAGAAATAAACAATCCCTCAGAGAGGGACTGAAACAAAACGGTAGGTAGATGGTACGATGTCCATCCGGTTCTTCGTAAGAAATAAACAATCCCTCAGAGAGGGACTGAAACGATCAAGAAAACCGTCCACGAATAGATCGCGAATACTCGAATAAGGATGGGCGCCCGTCATTACGCGCGGCTCTCGTTAAAGATTCGAGCGCCTGTACCGAGCCTGTCGAAGTATTCGTGACAGGTTTTATTCGTGGACGGTTTTTTCGTTTTAATGTCGGCGATTTTCAGGAAAGCCTGCGGCCTGGGCTATAATCCGCGCATCGTCGCGTTTTCCAAAGCGACAGTCGCCTGCGAGACGACTGTCGCTTACGTTTACTTTAGAGACCCGCCATGCCCAATTCCCTTATTAATGAAACCTCCCCCTATCTTCTTCAACATGCCGACAACCCGGTGGACTGGCATCCCTGGGGTGACGAAGCGCGCAAGAGATCGAAGGACGAAAACAAGCCGATCTTTTTATCCATCGGGTACGCCGCCTGTCACTGGTGTCACGTCATGGCGCATGAGTCATTTGAAGACCCCGAAACCGCCGCGTTCATGAACGAGCATTTCGTCAACGTCAAAGTGGATCGGGAGGAGCGCCCGGACCTCGACAACATTTACATGCAGGCGACGATTGCGATGACCGGCTCGGGCGGCTGGCCCATGTCTGTGTTTCTCGCGCCGGACCTCAAGCCTTTCTTCGCTGGCACATACTTCCCGCCTGTGCGAAGATACAACATGCCGTCGTTCCGGGAGGTGTTGGAAGGGCTGGCGAACGCATGGGAAAATCAAAGGAACGCGATCGAAGAGACCGGGGAAAAAGTCCTCGAACATTTGCGGGCGCAGGTCCACAACGAGGCGGGCGAACGCCTGACCCCCGAACATCTCGCCGCGATCGCCAAATCCATGCAGGGCGCGTATTACTGGGGCACGGGCGGCTGGGGCGACGCGCCGAAATTTCCCCAGCCGATGGCGCTCGAATTTCTGCTTCACCATTCCGTCGCCGCGAAGCAAAACGAATATCTCAAACTCATCGAACACTGTCTCAAAGCCATGGCGCGCGGCGGGATGTACGACGCGGTCGGCGGCGGCTTCTCGCGTTACAGCACGGACGATCACTGGCGCGTGCCCCACTTCGAAAAAATGCTCTACGACAACGCCCTGCTCGCGCGCGTTTACCTGCACGCCTGGCAGGTCGCGCGCGATCCGTTTTACAGGCGCGTCGCCGAAGAGACGCTTAATTTTGTCGCAAAGGAAATGACGCACGAACTCGGCGGTTTTTATTCCTCGCTCGACGCGGACTCGGAGGGCGAAGAGGGCAAATTCTACGTCTGGACGCTCGACGAGATCCGCTCAGTTTTACATGCTCCAGGCGGCTTGAGCATGGCAGAATTTTTCGAAGCGGCGTACGGCGTTACCGCCAAAGGGAATTGGGAAGGGAAAACCGTCTTACAACGCGCGTTGGATGACTCCTCCCTCGCCGCCCGCTTCAAACTTGACCCTGAGTTGGTCGCCGCGAAATTGGCTGAGTCTCACTCCAGGCTTTATGCGGCGCGCGCGAAGCGAATCCGCCCGGGGACGGACGACAAAGTCCTGACGGCGTGGAACGGCCTGATGCTGGCGGCGTTTGCGGAAGCGGCAAGGGTGTTGGAGCCTAGCGTCATTGCGAGTGAAACAAAGCAATCTGCTGGCAACTGGAGGTTGCTTCGTCGGGAAGATCACCCTCCTCGCAACGACATTTACTACAATCTGGCCGCGCGCAATGCGGATTTCCTGCTCACCCATTTGTGGAGGGACGGCGGGCTTCACCGCTCATGGCGGGATGGAAAAGTTACGGGCGAAGTTTTTCTGGAGGATTACGCGGCTTTGATTTTGGGATTGCTCGAACTGTATCAAACCGATTTCAACGAGAGATGGTACGCGGCGGCGAAGGAACTTGCCGACGAGATGATCCAAAAATTCAGCGACCCCGTCGGCGGATTCTTCGATACGCCCGCGGACGGCGAGAATCTATTGATCCGCCCGAAGGATGTTCAGGACAACGCCACCCCAAGCGGCAACGCTCTGGCGTGCGAAGCCCTGATAAAATTGGCGGCATACAGCGATGAAGGACGCTATCGCGACATCGCGGAGAAGGCTTTGGGGTTGGCGGCAAAGTTTGCTTTGCGCTACCCGCTCGGGTTTGGGAGATGGCTCTCAGCGGCGCAACTCGTCTCGGGGACGTTGAAACAGGTTGCGGCGGTGGGAGAAGCGGGAGACCCAAACCTCCAGCGTTTGATCCAGGCCCTGCGAGCGGAATTCCGCCCGGGCGTGGTGGCGGCCGCTTCGTCGTATCCAATAAAAGAAAACGCGCCCGCGTTGCTGCATGATCGAATCATGGTGGACGGCAGGGCGACGGCGTATGTGTGCGAAGGTTTTGTGTGCAAACTCCCGGCGACGGATGTGGAAACGCTGACCGGGCAACTGAATTCATAAGAGGCGATTATGGACCCAATATTGACGGAACAACTGATCAAGGTCGGCATGGCGATTGCGGTGGGCGGCGTGATCGGCGCGGAACGCGAATATCAGGACAAGGCGGCGGGTTTTCGCACGATCATTTTGATCACGCTCGGTTCGACGCTGTTCACGGTCTTTTCGTTGAGCATGGATCCCGGTTTCACCCAGACGCGCGTGGCGGCGAATATCGTGACCGGCATCGGCTTTTTGGGCGCGGGCGCGATCGTGCGCGAAGGCGGGCGGATTGCGGGCCTGACCACGGCGGCGACGATCTGGCTTTCGGCGGCGCTGGGCATGGGCATCGGCGCGGGAAACCTGGTCTTTGTGACGCTGGCTACCTTTGTAACGCTTTTGGTGTTGCTGGTCTTCCCCAAACTGGAAGGGCGCATTGACCGCATCCGCGAGGCGCGCTCGTATGAGATCGTCGTCGGCGCGAGCGATCATGAAAAGATGGAAGCGATCTCCGCCATGTTCAAGACGCTGTCGCTGCGCGTGATCGAACATCATCAAGCCAAGAACGAAAAGTCCGTCATCGGCACATGGAAGGTCATCGGCGCGCCGGGCAATCACGAGAAGTTCGTGCGGGAAATTATTCGCGATAAGGATGTAAAGGAATTGAATTATTAGCAGGCATATTCGGGCGGCCGCCCCGCCGCCCGACTCCACCTTTTCCGTTTTCAATCGCCGCCCCAATTCTCCAATATCCAATCTCTAATCTCTAATCTCTAATCTCTAATCTCTAATCTCTAATCTCTAATCTC
>CAADGT010000254.1 GCA_900696595.1 uncultured Chloroflexota bacterium | reverse complement strand
TCCTCCAGAAAGATGAATTCCATCTCTCGAAGGATACTGTCAACGATCTCATGGCGGTTAGCTTTTCCATCTGTCAGCACTCATCTGGCGGTTACTTGTCAGCACTCATGTGACGGGTAGCAATTAGTGATTAGTGATTGAGAAAATGAAGAAATGAGTAACGGGCGCAATCCTTGCGCTTGTTACTCATCATTCATCACTCTTCCCGCGCACCCTGCAACCTGCAACCTGTAACCTGCAACCTGCAACCTGTAACCTGCACCCTGCACCCTGCAACCTGCAACCTGCAACCTGTAACTTGCCACCTTCCTCCTTCATCTTTCATCCTTCCTCCCTTATACTCCCCCCATGCCCGAACTCATCCTTGTCGTTGACGACGAACCCAAGATCGTCCGCATTGCCCGCGATTATCTGGAAAAAAACGGTTATCGCGTCGTCGCCGCGTCGGACGGCCAAGCCGCGCTGGCGGCCGCCCGGCGCGATAAGCCGGATTTGATCATCCTCGACCTGATGCTCCCCATCATGGACGGGCGCGATGTTTGCAAAGCGCTGCGCCGCGAGAGCGACGTTCCGATCATCATGCTGACGGCGCTGGCGGAGGAAGTGGATCAAGTCACCGGGCTGGAAATCGGCGCGGACGATTACATCGTCAAACCGTTTTCGCCGCGCGCGCTGGTGGCGAGAGTCCGCGCGTTACTGCGCCGGGCAAAAGGCGGCGTCAAAGCGCCGGGCGTCATCCGCGCGGGCGGGCTGGAGATTAACCCGGAGCGCTATTCGGTCGCTTTCGACGGCAATCCCATCAAACTGACGCCCAACGAATTCAAACTTCTGCAATTGCTCGCCGCCCGGCCCGGGCAAATCCTCACCCGCGAGCAACTGCTCGAAGACATGCACGGGATCGCGTCCAGTTTCGACCGCAGCGTGGATTCGCACGTCAAGAATCTCAGAAAGAAACTCGAAGCCGCCTCCGGCGAATCCATGATCGAGACGGTGTATGGAGTTGGGTATCGGTTTGTGGAGTAGAGGGTAGAGAATAGAAAATAGAGAGTAGAGATTGGTAATTAGTAATTAGTAATTACCAATCCCCAATCCCCAATCCCCACTTCCCCCATGCGCCCGCATACTTCTCCCCGCTTCCGTCGTCCGCACGGCAGACCTCGCCGATTCTTTCCGTTTGCGTTTTTTTTCTTCGGCTTCTTCATGCTGTTCATCGGCGGCGTGTCCGCGCTCTTATATTGGGCGTTCACGGAGTATTCGGGCATCAGGAACATCTGGCTGTTGGTATGCGGCGCGCCGTTCGTGGTGATCTTCCTGGCGTTCTTCACTGTCTCGCGCCTTTATATGCGCTTCGGCAGGCCGATGGAGCAAATCTTCAGCGCGATAGATTCCATCGCGGAGGGCGATCTCTCGGTGCGCGTCAAAGAAAACAACTCCGACATGTTCAGCGAGCTGGTCAAACGCTTCAACAAAATGGTCGAGGAACTCGAACGCGCCGACCAACAGCGCCGCAACCTGACCGCCGACATCGCGCACGAACTGCGCACGCCCCTGCACATCATTCAGGGAAATCTCGAAGGCGTTGTGGACGGCGTTTACCAGCCGACTCCCGAACACATCAACAGCGCCTTGGATGAGACAAAATTGCTCGCGCGCCTTGTGGATGATTTGCAGACTCTCGCGCTGGCCGAAAGCGGAGGACTCCCGCTTCATCCCACCCGATTCCTGCTTGCCGACCTGACGGATGATCTTGCTTCGAGTTTTTCCTCCCAAGCCGCGTCCCGGGGCATTGACCTGACCTTCCGCCTCGCCGACCCGAAGCAGGAAGTTACCGCCGATTACGACCGGCTCAATCAGGTGTTATCCAACCTGATCTCGAACGCTTTGCGGCACACGCCGCCGGGCGGGCAAATTTCCGTCGAAGCAGGATCAATCATCGGCGGGGAGAGAAGCGCGCGGATTACGATCAAGGATTCGGGCGAGGGAATCGCACCCGAAAATCTGCCCTTCATCTTCGACAGATTTTGGCGCGGCGATAAATCGCGCAGGGACCGAAACAACAGCGGGCTGGGGCTGGCGATCTCGAAGCAGTTGATTTTGGCGCACAAGGGGACGATTGAAGCGGAAAGCGAAGCGGGCAGGGGGACGACGTTTATCATTGAACTGTAGAACAAGCCTGCAGGCTTGTTCTACGGTAAAATCCCGCCGATGAAAATTTCGGAAAAAATACAAGGCATCCTCGCCACCCTGCCGACGAAGCCGGGTTGCTACATTTATCGCAACGGCGAGGGGACGATCATCTACATCGGCAAGGCGATCAATTTGAAGAATCGCGTGCGGAGTTATTTCCACGCGGACGCGAGTCACGATAACAAGACCCGCCGCCTGACGCGCGAGATCGCCGATATTGAATGGATCGTGGTCGGTTCGGAACTCGAGGCGCTCATCCTCGAGATGAACCTGATCAAGAAGCATCGCCCGAAGTACAACATCCGCCTGAAGGACGACAAGCGCTATCCGTACATCAAAGTTCACTGGGACGAGGATTTCCCCAAAGTGACCGTCACGCGGCAAATGGAGGAGAATGGGGCGCGGTACTTCGGACCGTACACTTCGGCGTGGGCGGTGCATCAGACGCTGGAGGTCTTGCGCAAGATCTTTCCCTACCTGACGTGCGACCGCGAGATCACAGGGAACGATCCGCGCGCGTGTTTGTATTACGACATTAAACTCTGCGCCGCGCCGTGCATTGGGGCGATCTCCAAAGACGGCTATCGCGCCATGATCTCCGACCTGATGGAGTTTCTCGGCGGGCATAGCGAGCCAGTCATTCGGCGCGTGCAGGCGGAGATGGAGAAGGCCGCGGAGGAGATGCGCTTTGAAAAAGCCGCCGCCCTGCGCGACCAGTTGAAGGCGATGCAATCCATCATCGAGCGGCAGAAGATCGTCTTCGGCTCGGATTATGCCGACTCGGATGTGATCGCTATGGCGCGCGCGGACGGCGAAGCCTGCGTGCAGATCTTCTTCATCCGCGGCGGCAAGTTGATCGGGCGCGAGTATTTCATCCTCGAAGGGACGGAGGACACGACCGACAACCAGGTGATGGCGGAGTTCGTCAAGCAGTTTTATACCGAGGCGGCGGTCATCCCGCAACAGGTGTTGCTGCCGCAGGAGATCGAGGAGCGCATCATCATCTCGCAGTGGCTAAGGTCAAAACGCGGCGGCGAAAAGGTGGAGTTGTTCGTGCCGAATGAGGGTCAGCCCAGGGATTTGGTGCAAATGGCGGCGGAGAACGCCACCGAAACCCTGCAATCGCTCAAAGCCCAATGGCAGGCGGACGCTCACCGGCAGGAGCAGGCGCTTTCGGATTTGCAAACGCATTTGAATTTACCCGCGCCGCCGAACCGGATAGAATGTTACGATGTGAGTCATACGCAGGGCGTGGCGACCGTCGGCGCGATGGTCGTCTTCGAGCAGGGCGTGCCGTCGAAAAAGTTGTATCGCAGGTTCAACATCGAAAGTACGAGCATCGGCGCGCCGGACGATTTTGCCTCGATGGAAGAGATGCTCACCCGGCGCTTCCGGCGTTGGAAAGGTTCGCAGGATGCTGAATCCGGCCCCGGGTCCAAAAAAGATGCGGCGTTCTCCTTCCTGCCCGACCTCATCATTATTGACGGCGGCAAGGGGCAGTTGGGGCGCGCAGTCAAGGTCATGGAAGAGTTCGGGCTGATGGACGTCGTGCGCGTGGTGGGGCTTGCCAAACAGGAGGAGGAGATTTTCTTCCCGCACAAGAGCGAGCCGCTGATGTTGCCGCGCCATTCGCAGGGGCTGTACCTGATGCAGAGAATCCGCGACGAAGCGCATCGGTATGGAATCACCGCGCATCGCAAAAAACGCTCGAAACTGGGTCT
>CAADGT010000253.1 GCA_900696595.1 uncultured Chloroflexota bacterium | reverse complement strand
TTGTAACTCCAGTCAATCGCGGCGCGGAGAGTCTGCTGGCGCGGGAGCGCGGCGCGGCTTCCGCCTGTCAGTAAGGAGATCGCGTTATCGAGCCGCGCGGCGATCTGCTCCACGCTCAACATTTTGACGCGGCTGGCGGCGAGTTCGACGGCGAGCGGAATCCCATCGAGCCGCGCGCAAATATCCGCAATCACCGACGTATTCGACGCGTCCAACACAAACGACGGCTGGACGAGCCGCGCGCGTTCGGCAAATAATCGCGCCGCGTCGCTCGTCTCCAGCGACGGCACGCGCAGCGCAAACTCGCCGTCAATCTCCAGCGACTCGCGGCTGGTGGCAAGCAGGCGCACAGCGGGGCAACCCGCCAGCAAACGCGCCGCAAACTTCGCCGCGCCTGCGATGATGTGTTCGCAGTTGTCGAGCAAAATCAGCGCGGCGCGTTCGCGCAAAAATTCCATCAGCGCGTCGGCGTCTTTATGTTCCACCTCAAGCGCGTCGCCCATCGCCTGCGGAATCAAATCCGCCGACGCGAGCGGCGCGAGTTCGACGAGCCACACGCCCTGCGGAAATTGCGAAAGCAGTCCACGCGCAGACTCAATCGCGAGACGAGTCTTGCCGACTCCGCCCGAGCCTGTGAGCGTGACGAGACGATTCTGCGCGAGTTCGGATCGGACGCGCTCCGCTTCGTTCTCCCGACCGATGAAACTGGTCACTGCGGCAGGCAGGTTGTTTCTGGCGGACGGTTTTTTCTGCAACCCGCCCGCGCGGATTTTTTCGTGGAGAGTCTTCGTCTCCGCTTCGGGTTCGACGCCGAGTTCCTTTTGCAGAGTCGCTTCGCATTGCTGATACTGTTTCAACGCCGACGCATGTTCACCCGCGAGTTCGTAGGCGATCATCAACTGCCTGTGCGCGGACTCGTTCAACGGGTCGAGCGCGAGCCAGCGGCGGGCAAAGGGAATCGCTTCGGCGGCGCGGTTCGAGTCGCAATAGCCGTTTGTCAGCGTTTTAAGCGCGGATGTCAATTCGCGGCGCAGGGACTCGGCGTGGAAGAACGCCCAGTCGTCGAAGGCGGGCGCGTCTTTGAGGGTGAAGCCCGCGAGGAAGTTGTCGGTGTAGAGCGCGGCGGCTTGGGCGAGGGAAATGAATCTCGAAGCAGAATCAACTGTCGGTGAGTTTGAAGCGGCGAGCAGGGCGTGGAAACGAGTCAGGTCGAGGTCAATGTCCCCAGTGAGTCGAATCTCGTCGCGGTCGGATTCAATCCAGCCTTCGCCCAACGATTCGTTGATCTCCCACAGCGCGTGGCGCAGGTTGGCGAAGGCGCGTTCCTGCGATTGCTCCGCCCAAAAAAGCGCGGCGAGGGATTCGCGGGTGTGAGGTTTTGAATCGAAGGCGAGATAAACGAGGAGCGCGAGAGTCTTGCGGCGGGCGGTTTCGATGGGCGCGGCGCCCAGCGCGACGCGCGGCGCGCCGAAGAGATGGACGGCGAGGCGGCTCTCCTTCTTTGGCATGGGCGAATTATAGTACCGCAAGATTTATCGTGCGAGGCGCAAAATAAATTTTGCGTTACCGAGACGCATTATGAGACGATTTTGCAACGCGGACTTTTTATACTTGGGGAAATTCAAACCAAAAAGGAGATATACCATGTTGAAGTTTGCTTGCAAGGACACAGGCGTTGATTGCGATTTCGTCGCCACGGGCGAGACGGTGGAGGAGATCAAGGAGAAGGCGTTCGCGCACGCGGGCGTCGTCCACGCCGAGATTCTCAACTCGATGACCGACGAGCAGAAGGCGGATCTGGCGAAGACGCTCGAAGCGAATATCAAGCCTGCGTAGAAATTCCTGTACACGGACACTTGCACCGCACTGCGTTTGGTGCAGTGCAGGGTTTCGCGGATTTGACGGATAACCACGCTGAAAAAAACAGACCAAACCACCGAGACACTGAGACACGGGGAAACCAAAAAGGAAAACTCCGTGACTCCGTGTCTCAGTGGTAAAAAAATCTGTTGTGAAGTAGCCTCTTCTGCCTAATCCGTGTACGAGAGAAACGATATGACCACCTTCATCCTCATTCACGGCATGTGGCACGGCGGCTGGTGCTGGGACAAATTATCCGCGCTGTTGAAAGCGGCGGGACACGACGTCCACGCGCCGACGTTGGCGGGACTCGCCGAACGCGCCGATCTGCTAAACGATGACATTGACCTGAACGCGCACGTTCAGGAAATTGTGGATTTGATTTCAGCCAACAACCTGCGCGACGTGATTCTCGTCGGTCACAGTTCGGGCGGGTTCATGGCTCACGTCGTCGCGGACAAAGTCCCTGAGCGCGTCGCGCACATCGTCAATCTCGATGGCATGATTCCAGAAAACGGTAAATCGCTGGCGGATTTAATCGGCGAGACGTGGGACTTCTTCAAGAAGAAAGCCACCGAAAGCGGGAACGAGTGGCGCTGTCCGCCCATTTTGGAGTGGACGTTCGGCGTCTCTGGCGCGGAGTTGGAACGGGTGCAATCGAAGTTAACTCCACATCCGCTGAAGACGCTGACGACGCCCGTCGCGCTCGAAAATCCAAAGACGAAATCCATTCCGTCCACGTTCATCCTCTGCTCCGATGGCATGACGGAGGAAGACATCGCCGCCGAAGAAAAGAAGTTCACGGCGTTGGGGATGAATTTCCGCGCTCTGCCGACGGGTCACGATGCGATGATCGCCATGCCGAAGGAATTGGCGGAAATTTTGGTTGGGCTGTAATCCACTTCAGGATGATGCAAAAATGGAAAATCAAACTATGAACCAGCTGGTCGGCGAACTTTCACGCGACATGCTCTCTGAAGTCGCGCCACAGGAATTGCCGCTATTTCGAGCGGCGAGTCAGACGTATTTCAAAAATCCGAATGCCGCGCCCAGGATAGGCGGCGATGACATGTTGGGATTTGGCGCAGGCGAAACAATGTCCCTGTTCGCGCCCTATGTATTGCCTGCTGTTGCCGAAGTGGTCAAGTATCTGGCAGGGGAAATCAAAAAGGCGTTCGGCGAAGAAAGCGCAAGTTTGATAGGCGAGAAGGTCAAGTCGCTGTTCAAGAAATATCGCAACCCCGACGAGTCGAAGAACAAAGTCCCGCCGCTCACCGCCGAACAACTGGCACAGGTGCAAGTCATCGCCATGAAAGAAGCCCGCCGATTGCGGCTCTCGGATAAAAACACAAAACTGCTGGCAAACGCCATTACAGGAAGCCTGGCGGTTGGGAGAGGATAGTCTTTTATGTCATCGCAATCAACTCCCGCCACGCGGCGACTCAATCCATTTCTCCTTCCGTCTGATACGGATTTTCGCTTTACCCTGCTCATTGTCGCGGTGATTGCATCAAGTATCACAGCGTTCAATTCCATGCAATACGATATCCTGACTTCAAGTTGGTGGAAGGCGACCTCAAACTGTATCGCCAAATCGCAGCTTGCCCACCCCGACGATTTGACTTTGCAACTGCAATTCGAGAAACGCTGCCGCGACGCCTATGAGTTGATTCAAGGCGGATGGATTCTGCTGGGAGTTGTGTTTCTTCTGCTTTTTGTCGCCGTCATCATTTACTGGCTGATTCCCAGTTGGCTGATCTGGCGCAGGCGGTTGAGTCCCTTTACAGCAGAGGACGACCCACAGATTATGTCCAGCCTGAACGAGTTGTGCCGCGAGTCGGCGCTTGCCCGCCCTCCCGTTTTTTTATCCGACCCTTTCAATCCCACTGTCGGCGGGTTGGCATTTGGGCGCCTGGGCCGCCGTTATGTCGCGCTCAACGGCGGATTGCTGGCGCAATTTCACAGTAACCCCGCTCGATTCCACGCCGTCGTCCGCCACGAACTGGCTCACCTGAGAAACAACGATGTGGACAAAACCTATTTTGCCGTTGCCGTAAGCCTGGCGTTTGTACTGGTTGCGTTAATTCCGCTGGGCGTCAGCCTGATTGACGATGTATTCTTTGGAACCGATTTCATCTTTGGCTTGAATCTCGCATGGCGGGCAATCGGGATCGCTGGATATGTTTATCTTGCGCTGGCGGCGCTCCTGCGTTCCCGTGAAATTCATGCGGACGTTCGCGCCTCCATCTGGGACGGGGAGGCGGGCGCGCTTCGAGAGATATTATCCAAGTCTGTGGGCGGGAACCGGCTTTCCTTTTTGGGGTTTCATCCCGACCCGCGGCATCGCCTCCGTTCGTTCGATGAACCCCAGCGCCTCTTCCGCCTCTCCTTTTGGGACGCCTTCGCCGCAGGGATCGCCTCCACGCTTGCCTTTCCCGACCTGAACGCCCTCTTTGGTTTATTGCTGGACAGTCAGTATGAAATCCTCACGCCGTACGGAGCCAGTATTCTCTTTGCGCCGATGATGGCGGGCGTGATGGCGTTGGGCGCATGGCGCAGCGTTTACATGGCAAGGATACATGGAACAAAACCGCAAGGGACGGGCAGGCTGGGCGTCGCGCTCGGGCTTGGCATGATTCTCGGATTGTGGCTGGCTCTTCGTTCCGCCGTCCCATACATTGATTACGGTTCGTTTTGGGAATGGCTTGTCCCTTCATTATTCCTTTTTCTGTGGGGAAGCCTGCTCGTCGTCGGTTTGTTTTTCCTATCCAAATGGACGGCGGCGGGCGCGGTAATCTGGCTGGAAGCGGCGCGTTCGGCAAAATCCATGAGGAGCGCGTACGTTTTTTCCATTCTCCCGCTTACTGCGATCATGGCGCTCTGCGTAGGGTTCTGGTATTTTTTCTGGTTCCAAAGATACGAAGGCGTTTATACCATCATCCGATTGAGCGGGGGCATCGTCCCGGTGATGGATCGTGTTATCGGCTCTTCCTGCGCCTTCTGGGTTTTTCTCAGCCTGTGGGCATTCCCCCTGTCCGCGCGTTTCTTTCGCAGAAATGAAATCGTCATCGAAAACGCGCGCCTCGAAAAAGACCCGCCGCCGTTGCGGTTGAAGTCGCTCGAACCGACGCGCGCTGGTCTGGCAATTCTCATTGGAGTTGTCAGCGCTATCTTGGCGCTTGCGCTTATGACGGTCATTAGGCTGGGCGCGCGCTTCACGCTTGCGGAAGCGGCTTATACCGACATGGCTTGGAAAGACGGCTACCTGAAAAGCCAGATCGCGCTGGCGATCCTGTTCCAGTTGGGCGCGGCGCTCGCCGCCTCCATTTGGGTCAAGCGCCTGGGTTGGGCGCATGGATTGTTCGCGGCATTCGTCGCAGGCGGGGTCATCACGCTCGGCTTTGTCGGCTTGGTGGAACTGGGTGATTGCTGGTCAATCTTTTCGCTGGGCGGAGTCGGCGGCGTCTGTGCCAATGTATTCGATCCCATCCTCATTGGTTTTCTGGGAGGCTATATGGTAAATTGGGGAACATTCCTTTCCATTCCTGTGGCTGTCATTGCTTCAAAAGTTGCTTCATGGATTCGCCGGTAAAACTCATTCAAGGAAAATCTCATGCCCGCCAAACCCGCAACCATTCTCGCCAGCCAGACCCGTTTGATGAAATCCAAATTTACCAAGCGGACGTATCGCATTTCCATCAGCCTGCCGCTGGATTCATTCAAAACGCCCAATCGTGGGTGGCCATTCGATAACCCGTTGAAGAAATATCCCGTCGTCTATCTGACCGACGCGAATTACTACTTCGGCATGGCAACCGAGATGACCCGCGCCATGTCGTGGTGCGGAGCCACGACCGACGCGATCCTCGTCGGGATCGGCTATCCCGAAGACGAGAATCCGCCCGAAGCGTGGCGCGACGCGGTCATCGGTCGCAACTACGATTTCACGCCCGTGGTTGACGAGCAGATGGAAAAGCGTGATTCAGACTGGCTGAAGCGGAAACTGGTCACGGGTGGCGCGCCGAAATTCCTGCAATTCATCGAACAGGAATTGATCCCCGCTATCGAAAAGGATTTTCCCGCCGACCCGAAAAAGCGCGTCGTCGCGGGGCACTCGCTCGGCGGTCTGTTCACCGCCTACGCCCTGTTCGCCGCGCCGACGTTGTTCGACGCGTTCCTGATATGCAGTCCCGCGCTTTGGTACGGCGATAAATACATCGTCAAACAGGAGGAGCGCTTTGCCAAACGGCGCAAACGCCTCGACGCAAAAGCGTACCTGTCCATCGGCGAATTGGAGGAGGACGCAGACAGCAGCATGGTCGGAGACTTCGTACATTTTGCGGCAGTTCTCAAGAGCCGCAACTACACAGGCTTGACCCTGCGCAAACAAATCTTTCCCGACCTCAACCACTGCGACGCCGTCGCGCCAGGCTTTCAGGCAGGACTCAAGTTTGCGTTGAAGAAGGAATAAAAAAAGCGGCGGATGAAACCGCCGCTTACGTTGAAACAAAATGGTTACGCCGCCGCAAGTTCGCGGACGTGCAAAATCTCCATGCCCTGCATGGGACGGATGTCCGCCTGTTCGAGCGTCAGCACGGCGACGGTTTTTCCTTCGCCAGTGACAAATTCCACTTCGTAGGCTTTGCCGCCCGCGTAGCAATGGACGACCGTCCCCACATCGCCGCGCGAGAGTTTATGTTCTTTCAAATCATGCGCCAAAACAACGGTATCGAGTTCGTTAAACATTTTATTGCTCCTGTCTTAATCCAGCGGATGGGCTGTCACCAGTCTAGGCGCGGATTCGCCCGTCTCGATGATCCAAACCGTCCGTAATCGAATCATATCACCATTCGGCGTTTCCAGTTCGCCGTCAACCACGTACTTGTTGCCGTATGCCGTTTCGGTTGAGTCGGTCACTGCGCCGGTTTGAGCAAGGCGGATCAACGCCCGCTGAAAATAGTCCGCATTGGCGTCGTCGAATCCAAAAGAACGAAAGAACTTCGCTTTCGATTTCCCAACGGCATGGGACTCCGACAAAAGATAGTCGGTGATTTTGACTATGGGTACAATAGCGTTGATCTTGTTCGGCAGTTCCATGATGAGGTATTATACATGCGTTCAGTGTGATGCAAATTTCTTACTGACAAAGGATATGCAATGACGCAACAACCTGCCACCGTCAACCCCTGGTCGGACGACGACAACTCCGCCTTCCTGCGCCTGCGGATGAAGACCTTCTGGAACGGCGACTACTTCGAGCGGATCATCCTCCCGCTTCTGAATCTACCCCACAGCGGACGCGTCCTCGACGTGGGATGCGGCAACGGCGGCATTTCGCTTCTTCTCTCTGACCTTCGACCTGATCTGCAAATCCTGGGCATGGACTTTGAACCCAAGCCTCTCGAAGACGCCCGCGCCTATGCCTCCCGCAATGGACTCGCCAACCTCACCTTCGAGCAGGGCGACGCGCACAACTTGAGATATGACGACGCGGTGTTTGACGGAGTCCTCTGTCAGACAGTGTTAACTCACGTCCGCGACGCGCAAGCCGCCGTCAAGGAAATGACGCGGGTTCTTAAATCGGGCGGAGTCTTCTTCGCGGCGGAATATACCAACTCCGCGATGGCAAACTATGACAGCGTCCACTTCGAGAAGCGCGATGAGGCGTGGTATCGCGAGTATTATCGAATCAATCGGATGTTCATGAAAGGCAAGATGGCATTGGGGCGCGGCGACGACACCGTTGGCGCGCGCGTGCCGTTGCTGGCAACGCAAGCGGGGCTGGACGTGTACGACGTCCGTTTGAATGATCGCGCCATGCACGTCTTCCCGCCGTATCGTCACGAAAAACAACGCAACTATCTCGAACTCGCCAAAACCGCCAACACGATTGACAACGACGAAAAATGGCTGAAATTGAATATCAAAACCGTCGTCGCGGGCGGCGGCACGGAAGAGGACGGACGCTGGTTTCATCACGCCATTGACAGCGCGGGAATCGTCCGCGCCATCGAAGACGGCACATTCACCGCAACGGGGTCATTTCAGTTATATTTGACGTTTGCGAGAAAATAGGCGCCACAAACTTCAGTTTGCGCCCGCGCAAAGCGCAAACTGAAGTTTGCTGCACTCAATCACAAGAGAACAAGACCAGTTCCAAAAACGCCTCAGCCCAATATCGTCACAGGAGATTCCAGGTTTATGAAAAACACTTGCTTGATTTTTACATTGGTAATGCTGGTGTTGACCGCTTGCGCGCCGACCTCCGAGCCGCCCACGCCAGTCAACATCCCCGCGCCGACAGCGACGGAAGCGATTCCCGCCGCGCCGACTTTCGATAATTCATGTCCCACCGCAAAGGATGGATTCAATCTCCACGTTGCCGAAGCGGATGGCTACTGCCTGCTCTACCCCGCGGATGCCGTTGTCGTTCCCCAGCGCTTCATCGTCATCAACCCTGCCAGCGCAACGGCGGATACGCTTGGAGACGCCTGGGTGGATATCCAAGTGGAGCCCGCGTCTGGGCGCAGCGCGGCTCAGGTGGCAGACGCTAAAATTGCGGAGGCGGGCGAAGGCTTCGGCGTTGCGCGGAGCGAGATTCTGCTTGGCGGAGAGCAGGCAATTGTAGTGGACGGACTCCCCGCTCCCGACTCGTGGCGCGTGGTTTTTGTGGTCAACAACGACCGCCTTTACACGCTGACCTTCCAGCCCTGGTTCCCATCAAATGACCCAACCCAGCCCGCGCCGCTGGAAACGCTCTACGCGACGATCATTGATACGCTCCGCTTCATGCCGTAGATTCAGGGCTGAATGTATCGGTACCACAAACTTCAGTTTGCGCCCGCGCAAAGCGCAAACTGAAGTTTGCCGTACTATAATCGGGCGAACATAAAACCAAACAAGGAAAACTTCATGGCACCCATCAAATCGGTGGCAATTATCGGCGGGGGCGT
>CAADGT010000252.1 GCA_900696595.1 uncultured Chloroflexota bacterium | reverse complement strand
TAACCTGCTCCCAGCGCCGTCCTCGGCGCGGGATTTCCCTCGTAAACCGCCGCCGAGGACGGCGGCTTGAGCGGAGGCGCTGACAACCTTTGCTTGCACACCATCACCGGTATGCAGGTAAAACACGTCAGGCAAAATCGCGTAAGGCAAGTTGGTAATTATAAAAAGCCGCCATGTCGGATTTTTTGGGGGGCAGGGCGGAGGGTCAGAACCCCTCCGCCGCGTATTCGCCCCACACGCCTCTCAGCGTATTGCAAATCTCGCCCAGGGTCATGTCGTTCTCCACGCATTCGATGAAGAGCGGCATCAGGTTCTCCCCTGCGCCTTCGCCCTGGGCGCTGCCTTTCGCCGCTTGGATCAATCGTCCGCGCAACTGTTCGACTATTCTCTGATCTCTATTCTCTCGAAGTTTCCTCAACTTCTCCCGCTGTCCCTGTTCGATGGACGCATCCACCTTTAATCGTTCGAGCGCGATCTCTTCATTCGTCTGAAACTGGTTGACGCCGACGATGATCTGCTCCTTTTTCTCGATGGCCTGTTGCGCCGCGTACGCCGCGTTTTGAATCTCATTTTGCATGAATCCTTTTTCGATGGCTTGCAACGCCCCGCCCATGTCGTCAATTTGAGCGATGTAACCCGCCGCGCCTTTTTCGATCTCGTCGGTCAGGTGTTCGACGAGATACGACCCCGCCAGCGGATCAATCGAATCCGCCGCGCCGGATTCGTGGGCGATGATCTGCTGGGTGCGCAGCGCCACGCGCACGGATTTTTCAGTGGGAAGCCATAACGCCTCATCCATGCTGTTGGTGTGCAAACTTTGAGTCCCGCCGAGAACAGCGGATAAAGCCTGCAAGGTAACGCGCGCCACGTTATTTTCAGGTTGTTGCGCTGTAAGCGTGGAGCCAGCGGTTTGCGTATGAAAACGTAACTGCCAGGAGGAAGGCTTCTGCGCTTTGAATCTCTCGCGCATGATTTTCGCCCACATCCGCCGCGCCGCGCGGAATTTGGCGACCTCCTCCAAAAGATTGTTGTGCGCGTTGAAGAAGAACGAAAGTTGACCGGCGAAGTCGTCCACGTTTAGCCCGGCTTGGAGCGCCGCTTCCACATAGGCGATTCCGTTGGCGAGCGTGAAGGCGACCTCCTGCACGGCGGTCGAACCGGCTTCGCGGATGTGATAACCCGAAATGGAGATCGTATTCCAGTAAGGGACTTCCCTCGCGCAAAACGAAAAGATGTCGGTGATGAGCCGCATGGATGGCGCGGGCGGGAAGATGTACGTCCCGCGCGCGACGTATTCTTTGAGGATGTCGTTCTGGATCGTGCCGCGCAACTGCTTCATGTCCGCGCCCTGGCGTTTGGCGACGGCGATGTACATGGCCAGCAAAACCCCCGCGGGCGCGTTGATCGTCATGGACGTGGAAACTTTATCGAGCGGAATCTGGTCGAACAACTGCTCCATGTCCTTGATGGAAGAAATTGAAACGCCGACCTTGCCGACTTCGCCCTGCGCGATGGGATCGTCCGCATCGTACCCGATTTGAGTGGGGAGGTCGAAGGCGACGCTCAACCCCGTTTGACCTTGTTCGAGCAAATAGCGATAACGCTTGTTGGATTCCTCGGCCGTGGAAAAGCCCGCGTACTGGCGCATCGTCCAAAAGCGCGAGCGGTACATCGTCGGCTGGACGCCGCGCGTGAAGGGATACTCTCCCGGGTAGCCTAATTTCTCTTCGTACGCCGAATCAGGCTCGGGCGGAGTCGCGAGGCGCGGCATTTCGATCCCCGAACTGGTCTCGAAGCGTTCCTTCCGTTCCTTGAATTTATCCAAAGATTTTTTGAGCGTGGTTTCCTGCCATGTCTGGCGGCTGGCTTGTGTCATTGTGTCACCTCTGCGCTTCTTTCGCTGTGAATTGTAACGCCAATTGCGCGGCCGCCCAGCGGACGAAAATAACCTTTTGGACGCGTGAAACTCACGGGAAGCAATTGCGCCCCTGCTACAAAAATGCTAAACTCAGCGTATATCCTGTCAGGAGATTCTTATGGCGAACAAAACGGCGACATACATCGGCGCGGGGATTTTATTTTTGATCGGCGTGTGTTTGTTTGGCTACGGAGTTTTGAGCGTCGTCGGTTCGACCTCCGCCCGGGGCGACTCCAGCTGGTTGGGCTTTGGATTTGGCTTCGGCTGTGTCGGAGCCCTCTTCCTCGCGGGCGGGGCGTGGATGGCGTACGCCGCCATGCGCGGAACGAAGACCGAAGTGATTCAGCAGGTGACGTATAAAGTGGACCTGCCCGGCGAGACCAAAGTGGAGCAGATGAAATGCAATTCGTGCGGCGGCGCGTTGAAGGCGGAGAATATCAAAATGATCGCGGGCGCGCCAACGGTGGAATGTCCGTATTGCGGCACGACCTATCAGTTGACGGAAGAGCCGAAATGGTGAGTTGGGTTGAAAGTTCAAGGTTGAAGGTAACCTGTAACCTGCAACCTGCAACCTGCAACTTGCAACCTGCAACTTGCAACCTGCAACTTGCAACCTGCAACCTGCAACCCCTAAAGGAATCCCATGAAACAAAAACTTCTTGTCGCTTCTCTTGTATTGTTGACGCTTTTATCCCTGGCATGGAACGTCTCTGCCCAGGATTTGCCGTAT
>CAADGT010000251.1 GCA_900696595.1 uncultured Chloroflexota bacterium | reverse complement strand
GAAACCATCCAATACCCCAACCTGACCGGCAACCAACTCAACAACCTTGTCCTGGCCGTCACCCCAAATCTCTGGGATGGAAGTTTTATCCTGAACAGCCTTGCGGTGGATGGAGAACCCGTCTCGAACTTTTCCCTCACCAGCCAGCGGATTGACATCCCCCTCGCCTCGCTCCTCCCCCCAAGCGGAGTCGTCGAACTCAGGCTTAATTTCACGCTGAATCTTCCCCTCGCCGAACAGGCAGACCCCAGCGACTCGCGCCCGCGCATTTACGGCTACACCTCGCGGCAAATCAACCTCGTCAACTGGTATCCCTTCGTCGTCCCCAACATCAACGGCGAATGGATCCTGCGCGACCCCTGGTATTACGGCGAACATCTCGTCTACGACTCCGCGGACTACGCGCTCAACCTCAAATTCGCAGACCCGGCTTCGGCTCCCATCGTCGCCTCCAGCGGAGTCCCCGAAGCGTTGCCCGATGGCAGTACCCGCTATACGATTGAATCCGCCCGCACATTTGCCCTCTCCGCCAGCCGCGACTTCCAGACATCCACAACACAAGCCGGCGATGTGACGCTCTCCAGTTACTACTTCTCCTTCAACGAAGCGGGCGGGCAGGGAGCGTTGCTGGCTTCGGCTCAGGCATTGCAGGTCTTTGGCGCAAAATATGGCGCGTATCCGCATAAAAGCCTCGCCATCGTCATGGGCGACTTCAACGACGGCATGGAATACTCCGCCTTCTTCTATCTCAGCCGCGATTTTTACAACCTGTACGATGGAACCCCGGCAAACTATTTAACATTCGTCGCCGCGCATGAAACCGCGCATCAATGGTGGTTCGAACAGGTCGCCAGCGATCAGGCTCTGCAACCCTGGCTCGACGAATCCCTCTCCACATACAGCGAGCGCGTCTATTACGAAAACACCTCGCCCGACCTCGTCTCATGGTGGCAATCCTACCGCGTGGACTATTACAAACCCGAAGGCTTTGTGGATATTCCCATTTACGAAGGGCAGGGATTCCGCCCCTATACCAACGCCGTTTATTTTCAGGGCGCGACCTTCCTGCACAAAGTCCGCGAGCGCATCGGCGACGAAGCCTTCTTCCGCTTCATGCAGGATTATCTGAATCAAGGCCGCGGCAGGATCGTTACCGCAAACGACTTCTTCCGCATCCTGCGCGCCAATGCCGGCTCCACCGACCTCTCCGACCTCGTCAACCAATACTTCCGCAGCGTCTATCAATGATTCGCAAATTGCAAATCTCCAATTACCGATTACTAATTACCTTCTTCCTTCTTTCCTCCCTCCTCCTCTCCTGCTCCCTGCCATCCTCGCCGCCAACCCCCACCCCACTCCCCTTCGCGGAAATCGTTTTACCCAAACCGCAAACATCCGCATCCGCCACGCCCTTCCAACCCGCCGCGCAGACGGACACGCCGATTCCGACCTTCACTTCCTCGCCGATTCCAACGCTGACGTTTACTTCAACTGCCCCGCCCACCGCGACGCAAACCCCGCCTCCCTCCACGCTGACGGTGGATACCGTTCCCCCAGCCTCCGCCACGCCGATTGTTTCCTCGCGCCCCAACTACATCCTCAATGTAACGCTCGACTTTGAGAACAGGTCGCTTTCCGCCGACGAGACCATCCGCTACTACAACACAACCGGGACGACCCTCTCCGACCTCGTCTTCTCCGTCCAGCCGAATATCCACCCCGGCGCGTTCACGCTCAACGCCATCGCGCAGGACGGCGTCGCGCTTGGGGCGTACTCATTCAGCGGGCAACGCCTGAGCGTCGCATTGAATCAACCGCTCCCAAACGGCTCCGCGACCACCATCACGCTCAACTTCCGCCTCAAGATTCCCAAAAAAGGATCGGGCGACGTCTTCGGCTACGACTTCAACCAGATCAACCTCGTGGACTGGTACCCCTTCATCGTCCCCTATCAGGACGGCTGGGTATTGCACGACCCCATGCCCTGGGGCGAACATCTCGTCTATGATTCCGCCGACATCGAACTCAATATCAAGACCGATTCGGGCGTGATCCTGGCTGTGGGCGCGTCGCCCGAAGCGAACGGCGCCGACGGCTGGACGCGCTACCGCATGTACGGCGCGCGCACGCTGGCCGTCTCCGCCAGCGATGAATTTATCGTCAATGAAACGACGCTGGGCAATATCAACATCCGTTCGTATTATTTCAACGGCTATCAAAAGGGCGGCGACGACATGCTGATCTACGCCAGCGAAGCCCTGCAAACCTACTCGGCGGAATTTGCGCCCTACCCGCATCAAACCCTCGCCATTGTGCAATCCGACATGGACGACGGGCAGGAGTATGACGGGCTGGTCTTCCTCGCCACCGATTTCTACAGCCAGTACACCGGCTCTGCCAAAAGCAACCTGACGACCATCGGCGTGCATGAGATCGCGCATCAGTGGTGGTACAGCCTTGTCGGCAACGACCACGCCTTTGAACCCTGGCTGGATGAGGCGCTCGCCACCTATAGCGAACGCATCTTCTTCGAGAACAACTATCCCGCCAGCATCTCGTGGTGGTGGCAATTCCGCGTCAACTACTTCAAACCGACCGGCTACGTGGACGCGACCATCTACGATTACGGCTCCTTCCGCAATTACACCAACGCCGTGTACTTCCGCGGCGCGCTCTTTCTCGACGACATGCGCGAGCAAATGGGCTATGGCAATTTTTCCAAATTCATCACAGCCTACGCCGCGCGCTACGCCCATCGCCGCGCCTCCACAGCGGAGTTCTTCGCCCTCGCCCGCGAGACCATCAACGTCAACTACGATGGCTTGATCGCGGACTATTTTTCGAAAGGGTATTGACTGTGGAGCGCAACATCTCCCGACGTTGCAACGCGAAAGTCAGGGACTTTCGAGTCCATTTACGAAAAAAAGGCGACCCAACCCGGGGTCGCCTTTTGCGTTATTCATCCCTTGTTACTTTTTCTTCTTCGCCTTTGAAACCTTCTTGACCGCCTTGCGTTTCGCAGATTTCCCCTTCCCCTTCACGGATTTCGCATTTCGCTTCACTCCCTCCACCGGCAGTTTCTCCAACTCGCCCACCAGCCTTGCAAGGAAGTCGAAGCCGCCCTGCCAGAACTTCGCGTCGCGGATGTCCACGCCCGCTTCCTTTAAGATACGCTCAGGAGATTCTGATCCGCCTGCTGAAAGTATTTTCAAATACTTTGGCTTGAACGATTCGCCCTCCTCCTTGAATTGCTGATACAGGGCGTAGACCAGCAATTGCCCGAAGGCGTAGGCATAGACATAGAACGGGACTTGATAGATGTGAGGGATGCCGACCCACTCCCATTTGAACTCGTCGCTCAATTCGAGCGAGTCGCCGAATTGTTCCTTGAGGTTGTCGAGGTAGGCTTTGCTCAGATCGTTCACCGAGGCATTCTTCTGGGTTAATTCGTGCGCGGTCTTTTCAAACAGCGCAAAGTAAGACTGGCGCATGACAGTCGCGTAAGCGTCGTCCATCTGTTTGAAGAGGATGTCGCGCCGGACCGATTCGTCTTTTTCCTCCGCAAGCAGTTTGTCAATCAGAATCATCTCCGCAAACGTGGAGGCCGTCTCCGCCAGCGGGAGCGAGGAATGGAAGGTGTAGGCGCTGTGATGTTCCGCCAGCATGGCGTGGATGGCGTGGCCGAGTTCGTGCGCCAGCGTCGCCACCTCGCGGCTGTTGCCCTGATAGTTCACCATCACAAAGGGAGTTTCCTCCGGCAAAAAGCCCCAGCAGAACGCGCCGCCGCGCTTGCCTTTGCGGATTTCGCTGTCAATGCGGTTCTGGTCGAAGACGCGCTTCGCCAGGTCCGCCACTTTGGGCGAAAATCCCGCGAACGCATCCAACACCATGTTGACGGCGGTATTCCAGTCGTATTTTTTCTTCGAGGCGGCGAGCGGCGCGTAAATATCGTAGCGGCGCATCTTCTTCATGCCGAGATGCTTCGCCTTCATCTTGAAGTAACGCTGAAAAACGCCCGTATTCCTGCGGGCGACGCCCAGCAGCGCTTCCACGGCTTCGTCCGGCACGTCGTTGCTCAGGTTGCGCGGCGCGATGAAGTTCTTGAACTTGCGCAAGGTGAGATTCTCGCTGTGCCAGTCGCGCAAAATGGTCTGATAAATTTGCCCGAGGATGGGACCGTCCGCCGCATAGACTTTGAATTGCGCCTGATAACTTGCGGCGCGCACGGCGGGGTCTGTGCTGTAACGGTAGGAGAACAACTCCGCCGCCGTCATGTCCTTTTCTTTTCCATTCGCCTTCATCTTGAAGACATAGCGGTTCGTGATCGAATCGTACAGGTTGCCGAGCGCGTTCACGCCGGTCACGTTCTTAAGGTTGACGATCTTCTCCTCCGCCTCGCTCAGGGTGTGCGGCTTGAAGTTGCGCATCGCTTCCAGGTAATAGCGGTAATCGCCGGAGGCGTCCATCAACCGTTTTGCATTGGCGTCATCCAGTTCCTTCCACCACAGGCTGAAGAACAGCGCTCGGTTCTGATTTTCCGCCAGGAACTGCATCACCCTCGCCTGCAAGGCTTGCGATTTCTGATCCTGCGTATCGGCGGTGAACGACAAACCCGCATACGCCTGCAATTTGCTGGCGATGCGCGTCGTCACTTCGTCGGCTTTCATGATCTGCATGAATTGCTCAGTCGAAATATCCGGCGTGAGTTTGCTCCGCACGCCTTCGAACGACGCCACCTGCTCCTCGATCATGTCGAAGGCGTTCTGTAACTCCGCGCTCTCGAAGCCGGGGTAAAGTTGGGAAAGATCCCAGGACGAAAGTTTATACGGCATTGTGTCTCCTTATATTATTCCGTCATTGCGAGGGCGCTCTTGTTCTCGCCCGAAGCAATCTCCCGCCCAATTCATGGGATTGCTTCAGGCGCTCCGCTCCTTCGCAATGACGGGGAATTACAAACTCGACCTCACGTGCATGATATCGCCTTCCTTGACGACGTATTCCTTGCCTTCGAGCCGGAACTTGCCCTTGGCCTTCGCCTCGTTCATCCCGCCCAGGCTGATCAGGTCCTCGTAAGCCACCACCTCCGCCCGGACGAATCCGCGCGAGAGATCGGTGTGAATCTCCCCCGCGGCCTCCTGAGCCGTCGCCCCGCGATGCGTCACCCATGCCCGCACTTCGTCCTCCCCGACGGTGAAGAAGGTCAATTCCTGCAATAGTTCATAAGATAAATTAATCATACGGTTCAAACTGAGTTCCTTGATGCCGTACTCCTCCATGAAAACCGCCGCGTCATCCGGCGGAAGTTGCGATATTTCCATCTCCAATTTGCACATCAACGCCAGGGAGGGGTGGTCCAGCTTCGCCTCCGGCGCGGAGCCGCCCTCGCCGAGGTTGAAGACGGTCAGCAGGCGTTTACGGGTCAGCAAACCAAAACTCGACAGTTCCTTTTCCTCTTCGCGCGTAAATTCCAGTTCGCGCAGGGGCCTGTTATCGGATAATGCCTTGTGTAGTTTCTCGAACAGTTCCGTCTGCCGCGCGTTGACGGTTTTGTCCGTGCCGCCCTTTTTGCGCTCGTCCGTCAGTTTTTCCAGTTTGCGCTCGACAGCGATCAGGTCGTTGAGCAGAAGTTCGCCCATCATCGCTTCCACATCGCGCAGGGGGGCAATGCTCCCGTTCGGGTGGGCGACGTTATCGTTCTCAAAAGCGCGAACGACAAGGATGAGCGCGTCCATCTGATTGAGTTGGTTCAGCAGTTGACCGGAGATCCCCGTCTTTGCCGAGCCGCCCTCCAGCCCGGCGATGTCCGCGTAGGTCACTTTGGAGTAGATTGTTTTACGCGGATTGAACATCTTCGAGAGGGTGTCCACGCGCGGGTCGGGAACGTCCACGACGGCTTGATGCACTTCGATGCGCCCGGCTGAGGCGGAGGTGGGGGCGTTTCCGCGGGTGAGGGCGTTGAATAGCGTGGTCTTGCCCGATTGCGGCAGTCCGATGATTCCGAGTTTCATTATGTCCTTTTGCCGTACCACAGGCCTGCAGGCTTGTGTTACAAATCCATTGAGTGGTATACTGTGGGTCGCTCTCGAGCCGAAGTGGCGGAATAGGCAGACGCGCACGACTCAAAATCGTGTTCCCTCCGGGAATGAGGGTTCGATTCCCTCCTTCGGCACAAGCCGCATTATACCTTACGGGATTTCCCGCCCGCCAGACATCCTCCCCCTTGCGGAGGATGTCTGGTTTTCACAAGGCTCGGTCTCGCGCGATTGACCGGCGATCGTAAGCCGGGGGAAATCGCCGCGCCAAACTCACGATATAATCCGCGCATGGAAAAACAAAACCATCCCTTCTGGACGCGCGATTCATCCGTTCTCTTGGGCGGATTTTTTGTCACCATCTTCCTGATCGTTTACATCTGGCGGCCCCTCGCCGAAGAAGTTCTCTCCTACATTGATTGGAACGGACCCTGGTGGCTGTACATGGACTGGCTGCTGCTGGGGATCTTTTTGTTCATGTCCGCTGCCATCGTGGCGCGCGCAAACCTCAAGACCGACCTGCTGATCGTCTTCGTCGGCGTATGCGGCGGGCTCGCCATCGAATCCTGGGGGACGCAGACGAATCTCTGGCATTACTACACCGCTGAACGCCCGCCCTTGTGGATCATCCCCGCCTGGCCCATCGCCTCGCTATCCATTGACCGCATCACCCGGTTTACGGATTGGATGTTGAAAAAAGTCGAACGGAGTTCCGGGGAAAGTTTTCATCCTTCATCCTTCATCATTCTATATTGGATGGCTTTCGCCTCCTTCCTGACCCTGATGCTGGTCTTTGTTTCCCCGACCTTCGACAAGTCTTATACCTGGCTCGCCTCGATCCTTTGCATTCTCCTCATCCTCACGCCAACCGATCACCGCATGGCTTTGCTGACTTTCATCGCCGGTTCGGGGCTGGGGTATTTCCTCGAACTATGGGGCACGACCCGTCAGTGCTGGACGTATTACACCTACGAAACTCCGCCGTTCTTCGCAGTATTGGCTCACGGCATGGCGGCGGTCGCTTTTTGGCGGGCGGGGTTGTTGATGAAAGCGGTTGGGGTGAAAGTGTTCAGGAGGATCAACGAGGGGTGAGATGCGAGATACGAGATACGAGATACGAGATACAAGATACGAGTTACGAGGCTTGGTAGTGAAAAGGCGATCCCGAAGGCGGCGTGTTGAGCTTGCCGAAACAGATGGCATGATCGCAGCGTCATTCATTCCCTTGACGGGCGGGGGAATCGTCCTATAATGTGACCAGTCGGTCATATGACCAGTCAGTCACATGCCGGGAGGCCGCCGCTTGCCCAAACAGACATTCCACAACCTGCCCGAAGAGAAACGCAAAGCCGTCGTCAACGCCGCGATAGACGAGTTTGCCGATTACGGATTCGAGTCGGCTTCGATCAACCGCATCGTGGCGAAGGGCGGAATTTCAAAGGGAAGTTTCTATCAATACTTCGAGGACAAACGCGATGTGTTCATGCACCTGCTGGCTGTGCTGGAGCAGGAGAAACTGGCGTACTTCAAAGACCGGCGCCCGCCCGCCAATCACATGGACACGTTCCAGTATTTCCGCTGGATGATCAAGGCGGGCATGGAGTTCAACTCGGCCTACCCGCGCATGACGCAGGCGATCAGCCGCATTTTACTGGTGGAAGGGTTGTATTACGGCAAACTCTTCGGCGATTACCACCGGAAGGCGCTCGACGCGCTGAGGATGATGATCAAAGGCGCGATCGCGCGCGGCGAAGTGGACCCCAGCGTGGACGTGGACCTGGCGGTGATGGTGATGGATACCTGGAGCAACGCCATCTCGACCTACATCCTGAACGAAGGCATGAAGCAGAAGGACATCATGAAGTGGGTGCGCTCGCCGAAGACGCAGGAGAAGATTGACAAGTTGTTGTATGTGATGGAATACGGATTGCGCAAGACCGAATCGGAATTTGTGAGCCAGACCAGCCAGACCTGACAGGTTTCAAAAACCTGTCAGGTCTTGGTTGATCCCGGGAAAGGAATTTATCATGACCCTTTACCTGCGCCTGGCATGGCGCAACGTCTGGCGGCACAGACGCCGGACATTCCTGATCGCCATCGGCATGGGCGTGACGATGTCTTTACTGGTGATGTACGACGGATTGATCGGCGGCTTCGAGCAGGCGATTTACGGCAACGCCATTCAACTGCTCGGCGGCAACATTCAAATCCACGCGCCGGGATATGGCGGCAAGGCGGGACGCAAACCCCTGCTCGCGTTGGATGATCCCGACGCGGTCGTGCAAGCGGCGGAATCGCATCCCGACGTGGTCGCCGCCTCGAAGCGAATCGTCACCGGCGGGCTGGTTACAAACCGCGAGGGCGCGTTTGCGATCACCATCGTCGGCGTCGAGACGGACAAGGAGGGCAAAATCACGCCCGTTTCATCGAACATCTCCAGCGGACGCTACCTCCTGCCCGACGATGCGGATGCGATCGTCATCGGCCGGGGACTGGCGAACGCCATGGAGATCGAAGTCGGCGACCGCATCACGATGGTCGGCAACACCACGCACGAACAAACCCGCCAGCGCACCATGACGGTGATCGGCATCTACGACGTGGGCGTGCCTTCGGTGGAGAAGGGAACGATTTACATCTCACTTGCCGAGGCGCAAAACCTTTTCGGTCTCGAAGGTCAGGTGACCGAAGTCGTCATTTCGCTGAAACAGATCGGGCTGGAACCCGGCGTGATGAACGCCATCGAAACATCCGCGCCCGGCTATGAGATCGAAAGCTGGGAGACGAGCATCCCCGACTTGAAGAAAACGATGGACATGAAAACCGGCGTGATGGGCGTCTTCGGCGTCTTCATGCTCGGCATCGCAGCCATCGGCATTCTCAACCTGTTGATGATGGCGGTCTTCGAGCGCACGCGCGAGATCGGCGTCATCGGCGCGCTGGGACTCAAACCGCGCGAGATCACCATCCTCTTTCTCACGGAAGGGATTCTGATCGGCTTGATGGGCGCGGCGTTCGGCGCGATATTGGGTACGGCCATCAACGGCATCCTCGGCGTGTACGGTTTGGATTATTCGCAGTTCTCGGACCTGACCGAATACACGGCGCTCATCAGCGGGAGCATTTATCCGCAACTTGTTCCGTTGAAGGTGTTGAAACACGCCCTCACGGTCGCGATCATCGCCGCGCTGGCGGCGTTGTATCCCGCCCTCGAAGCGTCGCGCCGCGAACCGGCGGAGGCGCTGCATTATGTGTAAAACAAAACCTGACAGGTCTTAAGAGACCTGTCAGGTTTGGAGAGGCAAGATGATGAACTACTTCAAAATGGCATATCGCAACCTCGGCAGGCATCGCCGGCGCTCCATCCTTTCGGGGCTGGCGCTCGCGCTCGGCACAACCCTGCTGATGTTCATCGCCGCGTTCTTTACGGGCGAGATGCGCAGTTCGATGGAAACCACCCTGCGGCTCAACACCGGTCACATCCAGGTGCAGAATGCGGATTACGACCCGGACAAACTCAGCGTGGCGTGGGAATACCTGATCGAAAACCCGGATCAAACCGCCGCTCAAATCGGGTCGCTGGACCCTGTGCATGTTGCCACGCCGAGACTCGCCGCCAGCGGAATCGTCTCCGTCCGCGATGAGTCGGCCGGGGCGCAGATCATGGGCATCGTCCCGGAGTCCGAGGCGAACGATCCGTATCGGGATGGAATCGTCTCTGGAGAATTCCTCGCCGCCGACGACCGCGAGGGAATCCTGATCGGGCTTCCGCTTGCCGATAGTTTGAACTTGAAGGCGGGCGACTCGATCAACCTGCTGATCAACACTTCCGACGGCGACGTGGACGAACAGCAATTCACGATTCGCGGAATCTTCACCACCGGCACAAGCGCGTGGGACAAGGGCATCGTCTTCCTGCCGCTTGCCAAGGCGCAGACCTTCGCGCGGGCGGAGAATCACGCCAGCATGATCTTCGTCCTGTTGAAAGATCGCGAACAGGCAGATGAAGTCGCCGCCGCGATTCAAGGCGAAGGCATCAAGGTCAAGACCTGGACGGAGATGAACGAACTGCTCGTGATGGTGGAGGATTTCTCGAACGCCTACCTCGCCGTCATCAACCTGATCGTGCTGGGCGTGACCGCGACCGTCATCGTCAACACGCTCTTGATGTCCGTCTTCGAACGCACGCGCGAGATCGGAGTCCTCTCCGCCATCGGCATGAAGGGACGGCAGGTCATTGCCCTGTTCCTGGCTGAGGCATTTTTGCTGGCGGTCAGCGGAGTGGGCGCCGGTTCATTGGCGGGCTGGGCGCTCTCGGCATATTTTGCAAAGGTCGGCGTGTATTTCGGCGATCTGGGCATCGGCGCCGAGATGCTTTTGGAAGACCGCATCTACACCTACCTCACGCTCGATTCCGCGATCACCCTGATCGTGACAGCGTTCCTAATCACCATCCTCGCTTCGCTTTACCCGGCCCGCATGGCCTCCCGCATGGAGCCGGTGGAAGCCCTGCGCGGCGCGCAATAAACATCCAACCGAGACCTGACAGGTTTCCAAAACCTGTCAGGTCTGATAAGGAGTAAAAAATGGAAGTCGCGAAATTAACGGACGTCACCCGCGTTTACAGAATCGGCGAGGTGCAAACCCGCGCCCTGAACGGAGTCAGCCTGACGATTGGGAACGGGGAATTCACGTCGCTGGTGGGTCCTTCCGGTTCCGGCAAGACCACGCTTCTGCAATTGATCGGCTGTCTTGATAGACCGTCGTCCGGCAGTGTGGTCATCAACGGACAGGAAACGACAAACCTGAACCGCAACCAGCGCGCGGATCTGCGCAAAGGGACGATTGGCTTTGTCTTTCAATTCTTCGCGCTCATCCCCACGCTGACGGCGTACGAAAACGTGGAAATGCCGCTCCTGCTCAACGGCAGGACGCCCGCCCAGCGCAAACAGCGCGCGATGGAACTGCTCGAAGCCGTTGACCTCAAAGACCGCGCGCATCACCGCCCCGATCAACTCAGCGGCGGACAACAACAGCGCGTCGCCGTCGCCCGCGCCCTCTCCACAAACCCGACCATGATCCTCGCCGACGAACCGACCGCCAACCTCGACACGTCCAACGGCGAGCAGGTGATGGAGATCATGAAGAAACTCAACAAGGAAACCGGCGTGACCTTCGTCTTCGCCACGCACGACCCGCGCGTGATCAAATACGCCTCGCGCGTGGTCACACTGCGCGACGGGGTGATAGAAAAAGATGAAATAAAGTAACGCAAAATTCATTTTGCGATTTGGAGACCGCATGAAGAAAATCTTATCCATCGTCGTCCTTGCGCTGGCGCTGTCCGCGTGCGGAGCGGCTCAGGGAACAGAACCCATTCCAACCGTCGTGATCGAGGCGGGGTCTTCATCCAACCCGGAACAACCGTCAGGCGGCGATTCCGTCACAGCGTCCGCCGTGGTCGTTCCGGTCAAAACCGCGCGGCTGTCGTTTGCAAACATCGGGCGCGTGACTCACGTCAACGTTCAAGCCGGGGATTCGGTGAACGAAGGCGATGCGCTGGTTCAACTCGACACGTCCATTTTGGAGGCGAAGGCGCGCGAGGCGGAGGCGAACCTTGCGTATGCGGAGATCAACCTCAGTTATCTCGTCCGTAATGTGGGATGCCGCGGCGAGGGATGCGCGCCTTCCTACAAACATATCGAAGTGGCGCAAGTGGACGTTGCCCGCGCCCAGGCTTTATTGGATTCTGCCAAAGCGCCTCTCGAATCGCAGTCGGCTCTGACCGCGCCTTTTGCGGGTTCCGTTATATCGGTGGACATCTCGCCGTATGAGATTGCAACCCCGGGGCAGACGCTGGTGGTGGTCGGCGATCTCTCGAACTATCGCATCGAGACCACAGACTTAAGCGAACGCGACGTGACGAAAGTGCGCGTCGGTCAATCCGCGACGGTTACTATCGAAGCGCTGGGCGAAGAGTTTACGGGTAAAGTGGTTGACATTGCGCGCGTTTCAACGGAACTCGGCGGCGACGTGGTCTTCAAAGTGACGATCGAACTCGACAAACAACCTTCCGGT
>CAADGT010000250.1 GCA_900696595.1 uncultured Chloroflexota bacterium | reverse complement strand
TCCTTCATCCTTCATCCTTCCTTCATCCCCAACCCACCTCACCCTGTCTTCAAACCCGATCCGCGCGTACGGTTCAGGCAAAACTTCGGGGCGGCCGATATAGATAAAACCGACAACATGTTGATCGGGAGCAAAACCGAGGAATTCCTTCACGTCGGCGTCGCTCGCCCACTCGCCCGTGCGCCAGATCGCGCCCAACCCCAGCGCGTGGGCTGCGAGCAAAATATTCATACAAGCCGCGGACGCCGCGGAAATATTTTCGACCTCGATCATGTTCGGCGCGATCGGCGTATCTGCGCCGACGACGATGATCAGCGGGGCGCGGAGCGGCAACGACCGGGTTTTGTCCAAACCTTCGGGCGGAGTCTCCGGCTTTCGCCGGGCAAGAGAAGCGGCGAAGACGTCGCCCAATTTCTTCAAGCCGTCCCCAGTCAATACCACGAAACGCCAGGGGCGCGCCTTGTGATGGTTCGGGGCTTGAACCGCGGCGCTCAACAACTTTTTAATCGTTTCGCGGGGCAACGGCTCGGGCTTCATTTTCTTCACCGTCGTCCTGCCATGTATCGCTTCGAATAGTTCCATTCATCCTCCAGGTGAATAGGACGCCTAAAGGTAAAATTATCTTACTGTGAAAATATTTTTCTCCGAAAGACACCGCAGCCATTTCCCGCCTTATGAAATCTTCGAGGGCGGCAAACGCCTGCCGTATTACGAAAACCCCGACCGCAGGGATCGCATCCTTGCGGCTCTGCGGAAAACCGATTGGGCGAAGCTGCATGAGCCGGAGGATTTCAGACTCGACCCGATCCTTGCGGTTCACGACCAGGACTACATCCACTTCCTCGCCTCATGCTGGGATGAGTGGCTGGCTTCCGACCCCGAAGTTTCATCCACGCCGGAAGCGTACGCCTTCCTGCCCGCCACGTTTGCATTGAGACGAAACTCCCGCCCCGCCTCCTCCATCCGCGGACGCGGCGGCTACTACATCATGGACCTCTCCGCCTCCATTGTCGCCGGCACTTACCAAGCCGCGCTTACCTCTGCAAACATCGCGCTGAGCGCCGCGCATTCATCCTTTCTCCTTCATCATTCATCCTTCGCCCTCTGCCGCCCGCCGGGACATCACGCCGGGAAAGACTACGCGGCGGGATATTGCTTCATCAATAACGCGTCCGTCGCGGCAAACTGGCTTTCGCAAAAAGGAAAGACCGCCATACTCGACGTGGACTATCACGCGGGCAACGGCACGCAGGATATTTTCTACGAGCGAAACGACGTATTGACCGTCTCCATTCACGGCGACCCGGATTTCGAATACCCGCATTTCATCGGCTTCGCGGACGAGACCGGCGCGGGCGCGGGGCTTGGCTTTCACCGTAACTTTCCATTGCCAAAAGGCGCGGACGACGCCGTTTATCTCGCCGCGCTGGACGAAGCGTTGAATACGATCCGCAACTTCGCGCCCGAATATCTCGTCCTCTCCTTCGGCGCGGATATTTTCGACGGCGACCCGCTGGGGACCTTCCGCGTCACGCGCAACGGATTCAGAGAGATCGGCGCGCGCATCGCCGGGTTAAAACTTCCGACCGCGATCATCATGGAAGGCGGTTATGCAAATGAAGCCCTCGGCGATAATACAATCACCTTACTGGAGAATTTCAAATGAAAAATCGGGCTTTGTTTTTAATCGCGGCGATCTTAATCGCGTCGTGCAACGCGCCCTGGATTTCGGCGCCTGAAACGACAAAAGAGACCGCCACGCCCATCATCGTGCTGATCAGCGCCACGCCACAGCCGACATTGACGCCTTCGCTAACTTTTACCCCCGCGCCCACCGACACCTTCGCGCCGACCTTCACCCCCACGCCGGGCGCGCCGACGGCAAAGGTCAACAAACAGGCGCATTGCCGCTACGGTCCCTCCGCCGCCTATCTCCACGCCGCGGATCTATACGCCGGAGACGCGGGAACCGTGCGATACCGCGCCTTTTACAGCAACTGGCTCTATGTTCAATTCGACAAATTGACCTATTCCTGCTGGGTCGCCCCCTCGGTGGTGGATGTGACCGGCGACGTGAGCAAACTCCAACAATTGGAACCCGACCTCTCGCGCGTGGGCAGTAATATGTACGGACCCCCACAAAATGTTCAGGCATCCCGCAACGGAGACGAGGTGACCATCACATGGGATCAGGTGAAGATGACCAGCGACGACGATCGTGGCTACCTGATCGAAGCCTTCGTCTGCCAGGGCGGCGCATACATCTGGTGGACGGACGACCTGCCCGAGCAGGATCTCACCAGCTACGCCGTCACGGACGAAGCCGGATGCGCCGCGCCTTCATGGGGAAGAGTTTTCACCGTCGAAAAACACGGCTTCTCCGAACCGGCGGAAATTCCCTGGCCCCCGCCATAAAAAATGTTGTTTACCGCAGGGGCGACCCGTCAATCTCAACCCATACCTTGTTGCAAAGGAAGGGTCGCCCCTGCGCGATAATCGAACAGGCTCCCGTTTACGGCGGGAGCCTGTTCGATTCTTGTTTACCGATTTCGCAAAAGCTTAATCTATTTGATGATCCCCGCCTTTTTAAACGCGCCCTCCAAAACCTCGATGGTGACCGGTTTGATGATCATCGCCTGCGCGCCGCCGCGCATGACGTGCTGGCGCGTTTCGGGCTGATCGTCGGATGTGATGATGATGACCGGCACTTTCATCAGGCGCGGCTCGCGGCGGATGAACGCCAGCACTTCGGTTCCATCCACGCCGGGCATGTTGATGTCGAGACAGATAAAATTCGGCGCCATGTTCGCCAGCACAGACATCGCCGCGCTCGAACCGTATGCCACGCGCGCGGGCAGGTCGAGCAGTCCCATCATTTGTTGAAGCGCATCCGCCGTCTGGCGGTTGTCGTCTATGATCAAACCTTCGGTCATTCAGTCCTCCAAAATAATCGCGCCCATCACGGACACGTCGTAACCATTCAGCGTGGAAACCGCCTCCCGGAACCGCGAATCCGCCAACAGGTCGAAGAGAGGCGCGAGCAATTCATCCTCTGCAAACCGCTTTGGAATCACAAGATCGTAGCGTTCCTGAAAGAGCGGGATGAAATCCAAATCCAAAGCCTGGGCGGCGGCGGCGATGCCAAGCCCGCAATCGGCGCGTCCCGATGCGACCGCCGATGCGACGCCGAGATGAGTATACTCTTCCTGATTGTAGCCGAGAATGGATTCTTTGGGAATTGCCATCGAATCCAAATGATAATCGAGCAGGACGCGCGTGCCGGCGCCGCGCTGTCGGTTCACAATTCGGACTTTGGGCTGGGTCAGATCCTTCAAGCTTTTGATTCCCTTTGGGTTTCCCTTCTTAACGATCAAGCCCTGATCGCGCCCGACCAATGCGACGACCTTGACCGGAATCCCCGGCATGTAGTGTCGAATGGATGAAATGTTGTACGTCCCATCCCGCGGATCGAGCAGGTGCGACCCGGCAAAATGCGCCTCGCCGCGTTTCAATGCGATCAGCCCGCCCTGCGAACCGACATTGGCAGACGCAAGTCTGCGATCACTCTCCGCAAGAAATTGCGCCATGAGGTCGAGCGTCAGATCGTGCGAGCCGATGGCGAGGATCGT
>CAADGT010000249.1 GCA_900696595.1 uncultured Chloroflexota bacterium | reverse complement strand
GGGCAGAACGGGAGAAGGCGAAACGCGAACTTGCGCCTAAATTTAAGCCGCTTGGCTGGGCGGGCGTTGCGGGAATCGCTTTCGTCTGCCTGCTCCTTGCCTTCTTGGGCGGAAATTACCTGCTCAAAAATTTACCTTCTTCGACTACAGAGGCGCCGCGGACGATGACCGCCGCGCCTTCAAAAACAAAGACTCCCGCGCCGACGAAGACCTTCACCCCCAAACCGCCCACCTTTACCCCCACCCCCGGCATTGGCTCGACCATGATCTCGGAAAAAGATGGCATGATTTTGGTCTATGTCCCCGCGGGCGAATTTACCATGGGAAGCGATACAGGTTCGTCGGACGAACAACCCGTTCATCAAGTTGACCTGGACGCCTTCTGGATCGACCAGACCGAAGTAACCAATGCCATGTATGCCAAATGTGTGGAAGGTGGCGAATGCACGCCGCTCTCATCAACAAGGTCGTACACCCATAATCCTTATTATGGAAACTCGGAGTTTGATAATTATCCAGTGATCTATGTGAATTGGGATCAAGCGAATAAATATTGCTCCTGGGCAGGGCGCAGATTGCCCACCGAAGCCGAATGGGAAAAAGCCGCGCGTGGAACGGACGGAAGGACATACCCGTGGGGAGAAGATATAAGTTGTGGTTACGCCAATTATGGCGGTTGCGTGGGCGATACAACCGCGGCAGGCAGTTACCCGACTGGCGCAAGCATTTACGGCGCATTGGACATGGCAGGCAACGTCTGGGAATGGGTGAGCAGTTTATATCAACCTTACCCTTATGACGCAAATGATGGGCGCGAGGACCTTTCCGCCAGCGGCTCAAGAGCGCTGCGGGGCGGCTCGTGGAGCATCAACGATAACTACGTCCGTTCAGCCGACCGCGACGGGAACGATCCAGCGAATTCCAGCAGCCACGTCGGTTTTCGTTGCTCCCTCTCACATCCATAGTCCTGCGACCGAAGGGAGTGCTGTTTTCTGTTATTCTGAAAAACTGAAGCGGGGGGTCTGGGGGGCGTAGCCCCCCAGCGGTTTTGAAATGGGCAAACAATACTTCTCTCTCTACGAATCGGTCTACAACCCCCTTAACCTCTGGTGGGCGTATAAAAATGCGGCAAAAGGCAAGCGCTACACGCCTGCTGTGGCATCATTTGAATATGATCTTGAAAAGAACCTGATCGAGATCGAGGATGAATTAAGGGAAGAGACATATCAACCGGGCGGGTATCATAGTTTTGAAATTGATAAACCGAAAAGACGATTGGTAAATGCCGCGCCGTTTCGGGATAGGGTGGTTCACCATGCGCTCATGAACATCATCGAGCCGTTGTTCGAGCGGCAGTTCATTTTCGATAGCTACGCCAACCGCAAGGGGAAAGGCACACATGCCGCGCTCGACCGCGCCACGTATTTCCTGCGGCGTCATGCTTACGTCATGCATCTTGATGTGCGTCAGTTCTTCCCGTCGGTTGACCATGAAATCCTGGTCTCTATTCTTTCCCGCACGATTGGGGATGAAAAGGTAGTGAATCTGGCGGGAAAAATTATTGCAAGCGGAAACGGCGTTCAAGCGGGAGAATACGACATGACATACTTTCCCGGCGACGACCTGTTTTCGGCGAGTCGTCCGCGGGGTTTGCCTATAGGAAACCTTACGTCACAGCATTGGGCAAACGTCTATTTGAACGAACTCGATCAATACGCCAAGCGTGTTTTGAAATGCCGCGCCTACATCCGCTATGTGGACGACGTTCTCATCTTTGGGAACGAGAAAGACGCGCTGCATGAAACGAAAAGGAGAATGATGGAATTTCTGCAATCCCTGCGCCTGACCCTGCACGAAACCAAAGCCCAGCCGCGCCCGGCGGAAACCGGCGTTCCCTTTTTGGGGTTTCATGTCTTTCCGAACCACCGTCGTTTGAAGTCCTCCAACGGATATGCCTTCCAACGGCGGTTAAAAACCATGTTAATTTCCCTTGCTCGCGGCGGTTTATCCCGCAAAGACTTTGAATCCCGCCTGACCGCCTGGATCAATCACGCAAATTCCGGCGACACTTGGAACTTGCGAAAATCGCTTCTTTTCAAATCTGGAATTTATGGAGGTTCGAATGGATGAACGAAAGCAATCCCCGATCTTCGCCCGCACGTCCGATTTTATCATCTGGCTGTTGGACCATACCGAAAAATTCCCAAAAAGCGAACGCTTCCGCATGGGCAAACGGATCGAAGACAGCGTGTTTTCCTTTTATGAGCTATTGATCGAAGCCACGCGCTCGACGAAGCGAAAACGGCAACTTCTGATTCAAGCGGATGTCGAACTGGAAAAACTGCGCCTGTATGTGAGAATGTCGCAACAGCGCAGGCTGACCAGCCTGCCCCAGTATCGCTTCGCGGCGGGCGTTTTGATTGAAATTGGAAAACTTCTTGGCGGGTGGTTGAAAACCGTTCCAGAAATATAGGTGGTTCATGTCATTGCGAGGGCGGTTTTGCTCTTTGCCCGAAGCAATCTCCTTTTTACTCGGAGACTGCCTTGCCGAAGGCTCGCAGTGACATTTGCTATAGGGACGCCGGAGGAGCGCTGCGGGGCGGCTCGTGGAACAACAACGATAACAACGTCCGTTCAGCCAACCGCAACAGGAACGATCCAACGAATACCAACAACAACGTCGGTTTTCGTTGCTCCCTATTACATCCTTTTGTGATCTTCGACCGGAATGCGGCATGTTCAAGGATATGCCGCGAGTGTCGCGGATGTGAGCGCCGGCGCGTCCTGTCCGTCGTAAGGCGGGCGAATACGAAATAGCCCCGCGCCCCGATGAACAATCCTGGCGCGGGGCGTCTGTCTGTTCGCGGAAAAATGCCCGCCTGTAAAAACCATCCACGAATAAAACCTACCACGAATGCGCGAACAGCCTGACGACATTCGTTCATTCGTTGCTCTTCATTCGTGGACGGTTTACCCCCGCCTTGCCGCAACCCTTTTCCCCATCGCCTTCTTATGTTCGTTCATATTAAGCCCTCAGCAGGGCATTCATGCGGGTCTGGTAGCCGTCGCCCTGTTCCTTGAACCACTCGATCACATCGCTGTCGAGTCTCAAAGTCAACTGGCGTTTGGCGATCGGTTTGAGTCCGCGCTTTACGACTCCTTTTGCGAACATTTCCGGTGTGACTTCAGGGATGTCCGAAAGGTCAATGTCGGCGTCGGTCATGGCGTCCAGCCGTTTGAAGTCAGTTCCCGATTTCTTTGAAGTATTGTTTTTCTTCATGTTTTGTCGCTTTTCTGGCGGAGATGATCCGGATGACATCGTCCTCGTCCGTGTGCGCTGCGACGATCACCCGATGAAGCCCAACTTGCGCGTTCTGTGGAGAACGCTCGTCTCCCCGCTGATCCGCGAAGGCGTGTTCGACAATTTTGAACGCGCCCTTTCCGCTTTGCTGTTGGATTACATTGACCGCCAGATCGCAGTCTACTCATCAAAGAACGACGAACTGAAGACACGTTACAAACAAGACTTTGATTCGTTTTCCACTTCCATCAAGAATAAAGCCACCCCGGAGCAGGAGGACGTGTGGATGGATTGGGAGTCGGCGCTGGTGTTTCTCCGCAAGTGGCAGGCTGTCCGCGC
>CAADGT010000248.1 GCA_900696595.1 uncultured Chloroflexota bacterium | reverse complement strand
CTGTCCTTAAAGCCCTCGGCACGGTTCAAGAGCCGGACCTCGGGCAGGACCTTGTCACCCTGAACATGATCCGCAACCTGGAGATTGCAGGCGACAAGGTCTCATTTACCGTTATGCTCACCACGCCCGCCTGCCCGCTCAAAGGCAAAATCGAAGCGGACTGCCGCAAAGCCGTCGGCGCGGTGGAAGGCGTAAAATCCATCGAAATCAAAATGGACTCGGACGTTCCCAACGACGGGCGGATGCGCGGGCTGGTCAATATGCCCATTCGCAATGCCATCGCCATCGGCTCCGGCAAGGGCGGCGTGGGCAAATCCACCGTATCGGTCAACGTGGCCGTGGCGCTCGCCCAAACCGGCGCGCGCGTCGGCTGGATGGACGCGGACATCTACGGGCCCCACACCCCCACCATGCTCGGCGTGGAAAACCTCCCGCCGCCAAACGGACAGCGCATCATCCCCGCCGAAGCGTATGGACTGAAAATGGTCTCAATGGGACTGCTCGTCAAGCCCGGTCAACCGCTCATCTGGCGCGGGCCCATGCTCAATTCCGCCATCCGTCAATTTCTCGGCGACGTGGAATGGGGCGAACTGGATTACCTGATCGTTGACCTGCCCCCCGGCACCGGAGACGCGGCTCTTTCCCTCGCCCAGGCCTTACCCCTCAGCGGAGCGGTCATCGTCACCCTGCCGCAACTCGTCTCGCTCGAAGACGCGGGGCGCGGGTTGAATATGTTCAAGACTCTCGAAGTCCCCATCCTCGGCATCGTCGAGAACATGTCCTACCTCGAAATGCCCGACGGCACAAAGATGGACCTCTTCGGCTCGGGCGGCGGCGAACGGCTCGCCCAGTCCACCGAAACAACCTTCCTCGGTCAAATTCCGATTGATCCGAACGTCCGCATCGGCGGCGACACCGGCAAACCCATCGTGGACTCGAACCCCGAATCCCCGGTGGCAAAAGCCTTCGATGAAATCGCCATGAAGATCGCCCAAAAAGTATCTGTGGCGGCGCTGGGCGCGAACAACAGCCTGCCGATCAACATCGTCGAATAGTTGGACGATCAAGCGGTTGAACGGAATAAAACGGGAGCGGATTCACGTCCGCTCTTTTTTCATGTCAAGGAAACGCGCCCTTTCGTTTTACCGCTCCAGGGTCTCAGGCAAGGAGTCGCAAGCGTCCTGACTTCCGATGAAATTCGGAATTTGCATGTATGTTGCGCGGGGTGTACACTTGGCGCAAAGAGGAGAATCCATGAGATCAAAAATCATCGTTTTCGCCGCCCTTATTCCGATGATTCTTGCCGCCTGCAACCTGCCATCGGGCGCGGCTGGGCAGGGCGGCGATTTCGACGCGGTTTCGACCTACGCCGCGCAAACGGTGGCGGCATCCGTAAATCAGAACCAGCCCACAGCCACATCCCAGCCCATCGAGCAGCAACCCGGCGCGCAGGGGACGGGAGGCGCGCCAACGGCGACATCCCAGCCTCCGCAGGCGGGTCAACCCACAGCCACTTCCATCCCCTGCAACCGCGCGTCCTTCGTGGAGGATGTGACTGTGCCGGATAACGCTTCGATTGTCGTCGGCAAGGCGTTCATAAAAACATGGAAGTTGAAGAACGTCGGCTCATGCGCCTGGACTTCGGGCTATTCGCTCGTCTTCGACTCGGGCGACCAGATGGGCGGGCCCGCCTCGCAACAGTTGACAAATGGGACGGTTGCGCCGGGACAGACCATCGAAATCTCGGTCAATCTTGTCGCGCCAAATTCGCCGGGAACGTATAAAGGCAATTGGAAGTTAAAAGATCCGAACGGCGCGATCTTCGCGCTTTCAACCGGCCCGTTCTGGGTGCAGATCAAAGCCGCCGCCGCGCCGGACTGGCCCACTTTCAAGAAAGGCGACAGCGGCAACGAAGTGTACGCCATTCAGTGTCTGCTCGTTCATCACGGGCAGACTCCCGCAGTGGACGGAATCTTTGGCAACGAAACACAATCTGAAGTGGAGGATTTCCAGACCGTCAAAAATCTCAAAGAGGATGGAATCGTGGGACCGGAGACCTGGCAGAATTTGATCGTCGCCGTCAAACAGGGCGATACGGGTCCCGCCGTGCGCGCGGCGCAACAACTCTTGAAGGGCAAGTTTGGATTCAACGCGGTCACTGTGGACGGCATCTTCGGTCCCGTCACCGCGCAGGCAGTCAAGGATTTCCAATCCTCGAAGGGCATCGCTTCCGACGGCATTGTCGGTCCGATCACCTGGCAGAAATTGATCAATGACTGATCGCCTTACACTCTTAAAATCAGGACGCGGACGAGCGCGGAAAACGCGGATTCAAGGAATTTTTTCGGGCGTTTTGCCAAAAAAAATCTGCGTTCATCCGCGTTTTCCGCGTCCTAAAAACAAAGTGTAAGGTAATCAAGATCAATGATTAACTCACTTTACGCAACAGGGACGATCCGTCCCAATCCTGCAACATATTGTCGCGCTGGAGGAGGGTCGCCCTGCAATGCCACGCAACCGCGCGCAAGGCGGACAATTAACGCATAATAAAAGCGGGTTGTCCGGTTTCTATCGGACGACCCGCTTTCTCTCCCTTCCTTAAGTTCGGGGTGAGTCATGTTTCGTTGTTAATCCAGCAATCAACGTCACCTCAAGACGAAGATATCCTTAGCCTCGTCGTAGGCGAGGATCAACGCCCTGCCCTGCTCGAAGTTCACCTCGCCCTCGAACAGCAGACGGAAGTCGTTCGCGTCGTCCTTCATCCAGACCTCCACAAGACGCTCGCCCGGTTCGACGACCAAAAACTCCAGAGCCGAGATGCGCCCGTTGCCGCTGATGCCCGAAGGTTTATAGGTTTCTTCGAGGATCGTCTCGCCGTCCACAACCAGCCGTACGCTGATGGGGAAATGCACGCCGCCGAAAATCTTCACCGGGTCGGCGCCCTCCGGCAGCGTCACGCCTTCCGGAATCGCCGCCGCTTCGATCTTCCCCTTGGCGTCCACCGCAAACCGTAACGCGCTTTGATCCGCCGCGTTCATCCCGGCGGGGATATCGAACGGCAAAGCCAGCGCAAATAAACCGAGCAACATGATTGTTCCAACCAGCCCGCTCACAAGCGAGGGGATCAACTTGTTTCTTTCCTTCACCGGGGGCAGCGCCGCGCTTCCATTTCCGTTGCCCTGAGCCTTCCTGCCATCGCTTCCATTCAAGCGTCCGGGAAGGTGCAGGTCGGTTAAAAATTTTTCCACGACGCTGGCGTCGCCCGGCGCGGTCTCCAGCCAATGCAAATTCTCCGTCGCCAAAGCGGGGCGCAGGTGCAGGCGGTTGAGGATCGAATGCGCGTCCTCGCGGTTGAGGCTGTCGTCGTAAGGCTGGGAGAGGATGACGATATTGCGCGCGCCCTCCTGTTGAAGCGTTTTAACCCACTCGATGTTGACCGCCCCCGCGGAGGGCAACACCGCCGTGACGACGCGCGCCGCCTCGTCCGCGCCCCAGCCGGATACGGCGATATGGGCATGGTCCTTGCCGACGTTGAGCCGCGCGGGCAAACCGCCCAGAGCGTCGAGGCGCTGATCTGCAAACAACACCGTGACGGGTTTGCCATCCTTCTTTTCGCGCTGTAACGCCCCCCGCAACGCGCCGAAGGTCTGCTCGCTGCTATAACCGCCTTTGAGGTCAATCGCATCGGTCGGGCAGGACCCAACGCAGATGCCGCATCCCGTGCATTGAGCGGTATTGATCACGGCAAGCCTGCTGTATCGCGTCTCATCGTCCCGCGCCACCATGCGGATTGCGTCGTAGGGACATTCGGCGTAGCAGATATTACAGCCGGTGCATTTCGGGTTGTCCACCACGGCGGGGCCCAGGTCTTTTCCGCGCGCCAGCCAGGGCAGGAGAATCAAACTGCCGCCGACGAGAATCGCCAATCCCCAGAAAACCGCGTTTCCCCACGATTCGATCAGCGGCAAAAAGCCGAGATAGTACGCATCCATCGGCACGGATTGGATCAGTTTTGACAGATCCGCCTCGGCAAACAATTGCACGGGCTTGATCAGCGCAAGGATCACCAAGCCGATTATCGCCTGTATACTCGCCCAGCGCGGCGACCACCAGCGCGCGCGGGAAAGTTTCAGCCCGTGAACATAGATGCCGAGAAACCCGATCAACGGCAGGAAAACGTGCAGGAAGATGACGATGACGAAGTTGGAAAACGTGCGCGATTCGACGTCCACGGCGACATAGGTCAAGCCCGATGTGCCAGCCAGGGTCTGCATCATATACTCGGTCATCCATTGCGCGCGCGCGTCCCAGACCAGCCAGTAGCCGAAAGTGCCGGTCAGCCACACGCCCGCCAGCATGATCCAGCCGCTCGTCCACGCCAGCCAGCGCTGCCCCCAATATTTGTCGCTGAAGAGCATCTTGAGCATGTGCAGCACGATGAGCAGAATCATCGCGTCGCTGGCGTAACGATGAACGCTGCGCACGAGCGAACCGAACCAGGTCGCGTCAATCTTCGCGACCGTATCATAGGCGACATCCAGCCCGGGGCGGTAAATCACCGTCAGGTATGCGCCGGTGGCGATCAACACGATCAACATAAAAATCGTCAACGTGCCAAGATGGTACAGCGGATTGAAATCCGATTTCGTAAAGCGGTTTACAAAGCCCTCGAGGCTTGTCCAGAATTTTTCGAACGCGCGCAAGGTTTTGCGCTGTGCATAGGGGTTGGGTGTCATGTATCAGGTTCCAGGTTTCAGATTTCAGGTTTACGTTTGCGGGGAGCGCTTTTGCTCTTAGCGACGAAGCAATCTCCCTCTCAGTTGGGGATGGCTTCAGGCGGAAGGGCGCCGCCCTCGCAATGACGTTAATTTTTCAACAACGGAAATTTATTCATCCTCATCGCATTGCTCGTGACGAAGATACTGCTCGCCACCATCGCAAACGCGGCAAAGACCGGCTGGAGCAAGCCTGCCATTGCCAGCCCAACGCCGACCAGGTTGTAGACCACCGCCCAGCCGAGATTTTGCCTCACGCGCTTCATCGCTTCGCGCGAAAGGTCAAACAGCCAGGGGATAATTCTCAGATCGTCGCGCATCAAAACGATATCGGCGGCGGTACGCGCCACATCCGTGCCGTGATTCATCGCCAGCCCGACCGTCGAGGCGGCGAGCGCCGGTCCGTCGTTGATGCCGTCCCCCACCATCGCGGCGTTCTCCGCGATCCGTTTTATCTTCTCGTCCGGCGTGAGCGCGGCGTACACAGGGATGCCCAGGAAATTTTGCCAGCGCTCCCCCGCCCGGGTTTCGTCGCCCGTCAACACGGCGAGTTCCAGCCCGCGCGACTGCAATTGCGACAAGGTCTCCTTCGCCTCCGCGCGAATCGACTCGCCCAGCCCGACCGCCCCGGCGACGCGCCCCTCCCATCCGGCATAGACGACGACCAGGCCCGCCTCTTTCCACGCCTCCGCCTGTTGACGTATGTCTTCGGGCATTTCCAACCCCCCGGCGGACATCAAACGCTCAGAGCCGATGTGGATGGGAGATTGGTAATTGGTAATTGGCAATTGGGCAACGACACCCAATGCCGGTAATGCCTTGAAAGACGTAGGTTTGATGAGTTCAATATTCTGTAATTTAGCGTACTCTACAATCGCCTTCGCCAGCGGATGCTCCGATTCATTCTCAATCGAAGCAATGGTTTGCAGGAACGCCTTATCACTGTTCACTGATAACCGCTTACTGACCACTGTCTGAACCTTCATCGGCAATTGCGTCAACGTGCCGGTCTTGTCGAAGAACACCCTGCCGACCTTTGCCAGCCGCTCCAGCGAAGCCGCGCTTCTCAAAATCGCGCCTGACTCCGCCGCGCGTTCGAGCGAGAGCCAGAGCGTGAGCGGAGTGGCGAGACCCAACGCGCAGGGGCAGGCGATCAGCAAGACCGACAGGGCGACAAGCAGGCCCTGCTCGAACCCCGCGAGATAATTCCAAATGAGGAAGGCAATCGTCGCAAGCGCGAGCGCGGCGGGAGTCATCCACGCCGCAAGTTTATCCACCAAACGTTCGAGCGGAGATCGCGCCCACTGGGCTTCGTGAAGAAGGCGCCCGATCCGCCCCGCCGTAGTGGATTCGCCGACTGCGGTCGCTATCACTTCAAAACCGCCGTCGAGGTTGATCGTCCCGGCTTTGACGGCGTCGCCTTCCTTGCGCGAAACAGGCTTGGGTTCGCCGGTCAGGAGCGATTCGTCCACGTCCCCCTCTCCGGCGGCGATCAAACCGTCCACCGGGAACCTGGCTCCGGGGCGGACTCTGAGGCGCATCCCCGGCTTGAGTTCGGTCACGCTCACTTCCCTATCCGCTTCGCTTGTGACCAGAGTCGCCGTGTTCGGAATCTGTTCGAGCAGTTTCATCACCGCCTTGGCGCCCGATTTATGCGCCTGCATCTCGAGCCAGCGCCCGACGGAGACGAGGAAGATCAGCATGGTGGCGGTGTCGAAATATAGCCCGCCGCTTCCAATGATAAGGTGATAAACCGACAAGCCGAACGCCGAGAACGTGCCGATGGTGATGAGCGTGTGCAGGTTGGGTTGTCCGCGCAGAAGCGAGGCGAAGCCCGCCCGAAGGATGGGCAGCCCGAGCAAAAGCAGAACAGGGATGCTGGTCACAAGCATCATCACCTGGAAGAAGTCCACCAGCGGCTGGGATTCGGGCGTCGCCCACCCGAAAATTTCCCGCGCGTAAATCCCCGCGCCGACGATCATGTCGTGCAATACCATCACGCCGCCAATAAGCAGGCGGGTGTAGAACGATTCTTCTTCGTCGTGGGGTTTTTCATCCGGAAGCGTGGCTTTGTAGCCGAGCGAACGCACGCGCTTTTTTAGTAATTTGTAATTGGTAATTTCTGGGTCGAAGGCGATGTTGGCTTGCCCCTGGATGAAATTGACTTCCGCGTTCACCACGCCTTTTGCGCGCTTGAGTTGTTCGCCCACCAGCCAGGCGCAGGAGGGACACCACATCCCGCTGAGATTCAACGTTATATTTTCAGCGTTGGCTTCATTGGAAACAGCGGCGGGGCTTGCGGTGGATTCCGCCAGCAAAGCCGCAACTTCCCTGCACGACGGACAGCAAAAAACATCCCCCTGTTCGTTCGTCAGGGGATGCAGGGTGGTCAATCCGCACAGGGAGCAGGAGGAGAAGGTATTGGTGGATGAAGCCGTGACAGCGAACGACATTTCTAAAACGACCTTGTGAATTTTATCACGGCAATATTATCACGACAAAAGCGGATAAAGACAGTGACTTTTGTTACATTTCAGGCTGACACTTATACGCTCCCGGACTTCGAGCGCACAGCGGCGATGGCGGCAATGGCATGGCCGCCTTCGCTTTGAATCAGCGACAGGGTCTCGCAAGTTGATCCCCGGGCGCGCCGCGACCGCGATCTTCACCATCTCTTTTGCCAATGTGCGCCCAAATTCACTCCCGCCGCCTGTGAGCGATGTCATTTGATTCTCCATTGTTTGTGCCGCAAACTTCAGTTTGCGCTTTGCGCCGGTACAAACTGAAGTTTGCAGCGCTGCGCAACAGTTTGCGCTTTGCGCCGGTACAAACTGAAGTTTACAGCGCTGCGCAACATCTACGCGCCTCAATCCGCCATAAGCGCTTCCGCCGTAAGGATGCCCGAGGTGGCGGCTCGTCCCACACTGTAGCCGGGGTAGGTGGTCTGACCAGTTTGATACAAGCCGCGAATGGGCGTTTGATGCGGAAAGTGATTCCACGGCGCGACCTGCGGCGATAGCCCGTACACCGCTCCGCGATACAAGTTCAGGTTGCTCCTGAATTCCTTCGGGCTGGAAATTCGTTTGACGGCGATATCCAAATGATGAACGCGCGAGAGGGCTTCCACTGCTTTTGCGAGGATGGCTTCCTTTTTCTCGTCGCTCCAATCATCAATCGGAAAATCGCGTTGCACGGGCGGGTACATTTCGATCACGCTTCCGCCCGCTGGCGCGAGTTCGGGAAGCGTCACCGTCGGCGCGTCGTACACCAGCCACTTCACGCCGTCGTCGCAGGGAGCGAACACCTCGGCTTGATTTTCCATCAGCGGCAGGAAACAATGTGAATGGCTGGGCGCGTCTATCTTGTTTCGCAAACCGAGTTGAACCGAAAAGGCGCTGTGCGATAGATTCGCTTCGGATGCCATGCGTTTCATTTTACGCGGCGAGTCGGCATCGTCCAACAAAGAGCCGAAGGTCAGCATCCCGCTGACGGTCGAGATGACCGCGTCCGCTTCCACCAATCCCCGCCCGTCCACTTCCAATCCGCGCGCGCGCCCGTCTTTGACGACGATCTTCTTCACCCGCGTATTCAAATGGATTTCCCCGCCGCGCGCGAGCAGCGCCTGGCTGAGCGCTTCAGGGACTTTGCCCATGCCGCCTTCGGGCAGGTGAAAGCCGTCGCTGAAAAGCGTGACAAGACCCAGAACCGAAATGGCGGGCTGTTTTTCGGGCGGCAGTCCCGTGTAGAGCAAAACGCCCGACATCGCGGCGCGCACCGTGTCGTCGCTGAAGAGCCGCTTCAATTCGTCCGCCACTGTGCCGCCAAATTTAGGCAGATGCCGCCAGCCCTTGGCAAGGATGCGCGAAAACGAAAGCGGGTTGACCAGAATATCTTCGGTCAGCAGGCGCAGGGCTGGCTCCCAGCGTTTCATCATGTCGTTCAATTCTTTTTTCAGCGCGGCTTCGTTCACTGTGCCGTTTTTCTTTTCGACAGTCACGCGCAAGCCGTCGCCGAACGTGACCTTGTCGCCGTTGGG
>CAADGT010000247.1 GCA_900696595.1 uncultured Chloroflexota bacterium | reverse complement strand
TTAGGGTCTGCGAGACTCTAAAGGTTTTCAACTATATCGCGGATGAACCAATGGCGGGAGATGATTCGGATTGCTTTTCTTCTTCTGCGCCGCAGCAAACGCCACCGCAATCATCGTTGCCGCAACCACAGCCAGACGACTGCGAAGCGTCCGATGTCTCTGTGCCACAGCAATCGCTGGATGCGCCAGCGGTCGAGCCGCAGCAATCGGATTTGCCCGTCGGCAATCCCACCGACTTTTTGATCAACGTGACGAGCAGGTTTTCATTTTGCGTAGACATGATTTTTCTCCTTTTGGATTTCAGAAATGGATCGAGCAATCTCCACCAGAACTTCAACTCCTTGATGGATGGTTTCAAGATGAAGCAACTCGAGCGAATCGAGAGGCGTGTGCATGACGCTGCGCGCCTGACCTGTGGGCTGCTGCCCCAACCCAAGCGTGGGGATTCCCTTCGAGATAAACGCAGACGAGTCGTCGCTGCCGCTGACCCATTGCGCTTGAATGCCGCGCTTCAGTAAAACACTTTCGCCGAGTTCAGCCAGCGGGTCGCCGCGCCCACGGTGTCCCAATCGCAGGGCGTTGAGTTTTGGTTCACTGCCAATCCCATCCAGATTGATGATAGCGGAAATCGGCACGGGCGGATGGGTAATCAACTGCTTCGCGCCCCACAAGCCCGATTCTTCCCCTGTCAAAAACGCGACCAATAAATTGAACGGAAGTTTTTCTTTCGCAAGTTCGCGCGCCGTTTGTAAGATAGCCGCAACGCCAGAGGCATTATCGAACGCGCCAGAGAAACGTACATTCTCTGAATCATCGCCGAGGTGATCGTAGTGCGCGGTGAGGGCGAAAGTGAAATCTGAGTCGTTGCGCAAGAGCCCGAGGACGTTGTTGCACGGACGAGTCGCACGATCGAGAGGCAAGTCCAATTCAACTTGTGCGCCGTTTATGTGCGCGAGTTCTTCGGCAATGGATGTCCGCACGCGCAAAACGGGAATCTTGCCCTTGCCTGAATACACAGTTTTGTGAAACCACTGCGGTTCTCCATGTTCGACGAGCAGTGCGGCAGCGCCAAGTTCAACGGCAGCGTTGACTGTTTCAGCAAGGTTGAATCCCTGCGGGCGTACGAGGATGAGGAAGACTTTGCCTTTGAAGTCTTCGGGGCGGAGCAGGTCGTCTTCGCGGACGACGAGCAGTTGACTGTTGACAAATCCCCCTGCGGAGAGCGCGGTCAGTTCGGCGAAGTCACGGCGGGGGGAGAAGGTTTGAGTTCCAACGATCAGGCGCGGGGTCGAAGTGAGGCGGGCAGCGGGGACGCCCACAGGTTGAAGCGCGGAGTCGAATCCCAGCGAGTCTAATTCCGCTTTGAGATAATGCGCTGTCCGATGCGCGCCTGCCGTGCCTGAGAGTCGCCCAGCGGCTTGGGGACTCGTAAGAAAATTCAGGTCGTGTTCGAGGCGATGGCGGTTTTTCATTTACAAAACTCCAAGCAGAATGTTGTAGCCGTATCCCAGCGCGACCGCTCCAAGAAGCAAGGTTGCGATAACGAGTGCAACCACACGCCAGCGGGCGATGGTCAACGCGCCGACGATTGCGCCAATGGATGTGCCGCTGCCTGTGACAAGGAACGCGAGAACCGCGCCCTGACTCATGCCCGCGTCCATGAGCGCGCGGGCAAGCGGCAGGGAGGCTCCGGTGTTGAAATAGAAGGGAATGCCGAGCAAAGCGGCGAGCGGCACGCCGTAGATCTGTCCTTCGCCGAACAACGATGAAATCCATTGCGAGGGGATGAGGTTGTTGAGCAAATAGCCGATGAAGGCAAAGCCGAGGAAGAACAGTGTGAGGCGCTTGCCCGCAAGCCAGGTTTCGTCGAGGAATTGTTTCAATGTGACACGCGGTTTCGATTGATTTAGTTGAATCGAATCGGCGGGGGTGGTCAAGCCTGATGCGCCCGAGATGGACTTGAAGCGCGCCTGGTTTGCAAGCCAGCCGCGCATCTCAAAGATGTGCGCGAATGCGCCGCCCGCCAGACCCAATAAAATGGACGCGCCGAAGAATGCCAGTGCAAATTTCCAGCCGAACAAACCCGCGCTGAAAACCAGTTCCTGCGGGGAGGTGAGGGGCGATGCGACCATGAACGCGATAATGGGCGCCCAGGGCATGTTTCCTGCCATCATGCCGAGGATGATGGCAGTCGTTCCGCACGAGCAGAGCGGCGTGCCGATTGCCGCTCCTGTGGCAATAAACACACCCGCTTTGCGGTTGCGTTGGAGGAATGCCGCGACGCGGTCTTGATCCACGTATAGTTTGAGCGCCGTGGCGATGAGCGCGCTGGCGAGGAGGAAAACCCAGTTCACAGTTAGTGTGTGCCAGACTTGTGTGAGGGTTTTGGTGAAGAGTTCGATGAGGAGGGTCATTTTGGTTTCTGATCCCTTTGCGTTATCAGCATTCAATTATTGGCTGCGGAGTGAATTTCGCGTGACACGGTTGCGGTTTCGCAACAGGCAACATCTTCAGTCTTGGGTCTTTCACTCTGTTGGGTTTTGGCTTTCTTCTCCGCTTTGCGGGCGCGCAGGGCGGACAGCGCAATTTTTACCAGGCGTTCGTTTTCCACTTCGCGCAGTAAGTCGTTTCGACGCTCCAGGTGGGCGAGTACATCGGTATAGTTAAACATGGTTGCGTCTCCTTTCTTGTTTTTGTAGACGCAGGGGTTTGGGAAAAGACGCAAAAACCGCGCCGAAGTTGGCGCGGTTCTGATTTGTTTCCGCCGACGCTAGGAACGTCTCCTACGCGGACACCCATACGCAGGCGCGTAGCGGACGTTCGAGAACGTCCGCCTGAATCAGGTTATTTTTCCAATTGATCCAACAGCGCGGGTAACTGCCCGATGTGTTCGAGTTGATGAAAGCCAGCATCTCCGCCAGGCGTTTCGGCGGTTTCGTGCTGCCAGGTGATTTCATACGGAATGTATGCGGCGCTGCCGCCGAGTTCGAGAATCGGCAAAATGTCCGAGCGCAGGGAGTTGCCCACCATGAAGAATTTCTGCGTTGCGATGGAATGTTCCGCGAGCAGGCGGGCATAACTCTCGCGCGTCTTCTCACTGACGATTTCGATGCGGTGAAAATATTTCCTCAAGCCTGAACGTTGAATCTTTTTCTCCTGGTCAAGCAGGTCGCCTTTGGTGATGACCATCAGGCGGTGGCGTTCCGCAAGTTGGGCGATGGTCTCGCTCACGCCGTCGAGCAGTTCGATGTCGGCGCTGAGCATATTCCTTGCGAGAGTGATGATGGCTTTGACGTCATTCCCCGAAACGCGCCCTTCGGTGAGTTCGACCGCGGTCTCGATCATCGAAAGCGCGAAGCCCTTCACGCCGTAACCGAAATGCTGGATGTTGCGCGACTCGACTTCGTAGAGATGCGCGTGGATATATTCTTCGTCGCGATAATGTGCGAGCAGTTTGGTGAACTCGGCTTGCGTTTGGGCATAATAGCGCTCGCTGTGCCAGAGCGTATCGTCGGCGTCGAATGCGACGGTGTCGAATGTGGGCATGGAAAATCCTTTTGCGTAATCGGCGCTCTCTTGCGCCGATAGTAATGTCCCTTACCCTAACACTCTTCTTCGGAATCGCCGCAGTTGTTGGGATAATTGGGGTCGGCGCATTTCTCGCAATTGGGATGATAGTCCACGACTTTGCCCAATCTGTCGAACTTGAAGTGACAGCAGTCAAGAAACGCCTCTTTGAGTTTTTCCCGCGCCCGCTGCACGCGTGACTTCGCGCCTGATACCGTTATATCGAGTCTGGTTGCCAGTTCGACCTGGGAGAGTCCCTGCAATTCGGTCAGTTCCAGCGCTTCGCGGTATTTGTCGTCGAGACAGCCGAGCATACCTTTGACCGAGGATGCGAGTTGGGAAACCGCGTCAGGCTCATCGTCGAGGGGAGAGGCGAGCGATTCGGTCAGCTCATCCTGCGGGCAGGCGCGGCGGTAGTAGTCAATGATGGCATTGCGCGTGATCTGGTAGACCCAACTTTTGAGGCGGTCTTCTGCGCGCAAACCGCCGATCTTCGCGTGAATCTTGAGATACACGTCCTGCAGAATGTCATCAGCGGTGTCAGGGTCGGGGACGCGCCCCGCGATGAAGCGATGCAGTTTGGAATGGAAGTCGGTGTAGATGGTTTCGAGAGTCGCGTTCATGGAAGACTCCAGATGGAGGGAAGGAGATAGAGCGAAGCGCCGATGGCGAAAATGGCGATGAAGAGAATCGAAACTCTGTGCCGCGCGCCGAAAAAGACGAATTGCAGGATCAAGCGCAGAATCCAAAAGAGCGCGATGGAGGCGAGAATTGTACGTCCAAGCGGAGAGGAAATCAACTCTGAAGCATGGACGAAAGAAACGTACGCCATGACGATAAAGAGAAAGGTCAGGCACAGGTTGAGGATTTGCACGACCGCGCGGTTGATGCGCGTCAGCGCGGCAAGGTCTTTCTTCCAGTGAAAGATGCGCCAGAAGAAGACGTGGAAGATTGCGAGGGCGAGATGGTAAATTCCGCCCGCGAAGAGGAAGGTTTGAGAAGCGCTCATGTCGTTGATTTTAATCGTTTGAAAAGATTCGCCAGTAATCCCGTTGCAATGGCAACGTAAAATGACCATACGATATTGGCATAATCGCCGACTTGATTCCCAACTCCCGTGCCAGCCGCGTTGACGGGCATGGTCAGCGTGGGGAGAATCAACGTGGGGATGGCGAACAGAATTCCGTTGAATATGAACAGCCACTTGATCCACGCTTCGAGTTTGCCGCCCGTGAAGGCGGGTCCCGCCGCGAGGGTGGCGAGACAGAAGAACACATAGCCAAGCATGTCCTGCGCGAAGATCGGTGTGCCAGGGATGAAGACGAACGGCTTGACCGCCTCTTCCGTGATGGGCAGGTAATTGCTTTTGACGAACGTCAATTGAACGTAATACGTCAGCGAGCACATCACCGCGTAGATGATCGCAAACGAAAGCCCAAGTTGGCTCCACACTTTTTTCTCTGGCGCGGCGTAATGGTGAACGCTGACCATCATCGTCACGAACGCGGGCGCGAGCAGGAACGACGAGCCGTAAGCGATGTTGAGCGACCAGTTGAACGCCAGCGATAGCGGGAAGACAATCAACATCAGCGTTACGACGATGGCTGACCAGAAGCCAAGTTGAGCGACAGATTTTTGATTCATGGTTTCTCCTCATGCAAGATACTGGTTTTACTAAAATGTTCCGCGTAGGGCGCGTTCTCATACGCGCCCGTCGGCGTTGGAGAACGCCGACTACGCTGTTAATGCACGGATGATGTCCGCGCTATGTTTCTTGAACATCGACAAATGCCCTTCGTTGGGATAAATCTTCGCCTCACATTTCGGGACGGCGGATTCTACAAACCGAGCCATCGCGACAGGGATGTTTTGATCCGCTTCCCCGTGCCAGAGCAGAATCGGCGTTTGAATGTCCTGCAAGCGAAAGCCGAAGTCTGTGACCGAGAGCAGGGACTCGTGGAACGCGCCGCGCACTCCCTGGCGGAATGACTCCCGCACCGCGTTGACAAATCCAAGTTGTAACGCGGGGTTCGTTTCGATGGCAACGCGGTCAGGCTCAGGCAGGAGCGAGCGGGCTTGCGCGATCAAACTTTTAGGAGACAAACGGGCGGTCATGCCGAGGATCCACAAAAACAAGCGCGAAGCCAGCGGGTTTTCGCGCGGCAGGTTCAGGAAGCGGCGCGTCCCTGCGTTGACGTTTTGAACGAGTTCAGGTTCTGTGAACAATGCCGCCCCGCTGACGATCCCCACCCTGCTCAAGCGTTCGGGAATGGCAAAGGCGCAAGCGAAACCATAGGGACCTCCGAGCGAATACGCAAGGATGGCAAAATGTTCGATACGCAGATGATCCGCCAGCGCAAGGATGTCTTTGGGAAAATCCAGCAGGCGGCGCTTGGGCTGGAAATCGGAGAGTCCCACTCCAGGGCGATCCACCGCGATCACGCGCGCGTCGAACGAGCGCAGCGTCTCATCGTTGCCATACAACGAAAACTCAAGGCGCGAACTTGGCGAGCCGTGAAAATAGAACAGCGGCTTTCCATTGGGTGAACCGTACTCGTCATAGCCGAGTCTGCGACCGCCTGGTAATTGAAACTGCTGGTTGAGTTTGGACATTTTGATCTCCGTAAAGATAGACGCAGGGACGATCAAAAGGACGCAAGGTTATTCGATTTTTTCCGCAAACGCCAGCACATGACCATCTGGGTCGAGACTATACGCGGCGCGGTCGCCCCAGTCGCGGTCAGCGAGTTCGCTCAATTCGTACGCGCCTGCAGTGAGCGCGCGATCATGAAAGTTGGAGGCATTTTCGACGCGCAGGTAGAGTTCGGCTCGCGGAATCCCACCCGCTCGTGCGGGATCGGGCAGGCGGCTTCCAAGCAGGCGTTTGATTCCCGCTTCGGGCATGAGTCCCAGAACGCAGGTTTCGGAGAGGATGAATTCGGTCATTCCAGGCACGTCGAGGGACGGTTCGCAGTTCAAAACGCGGGAGTAGAACTCCGCGCTGCGGGTTTGGTCTTTGACGTAGAGGATGATGTGGGTTTTGGCGATGGTGTTCATGGCGTGGTTGAAATACTTGCGCGGAATGGGTAATCGGGTTATTTCAGCGGTGCAAACTGAAGTTTGCAGTACTTTTATTTCTCTCGTTTGATGGCAAAGGCATTTTCCAGTTTTTCAAACCCGACTTTGGGATAATACTCCATCGCGGCGGGGGCGGAAAGCAGGATGAGCGAAGCCTCTTCTCCTGCGACAATGCGCGTGAGCGTCACAAGCATTTTGCCGATTCCCGAGCGCTGATACGATTCATCCACGGCGAGGTCGGAGAGGTAGCAATAGAAGGAGAAGTCGGTTGAAGAGCGCGCAACGCCGACGAGTTTGTCGCCGTTCCAGGCGGTGACGGTCAGGTTGGCGTGATCCAACATACGCTGGACTTGTTCCGTGTTTTCGAGCGGGCGGCGCGCCGCAAGCGTAGAGCGAGTTAACAGGTCAATGAATTGCTCCACGCTGATGGTTTGGTTGATGCGATATTCGATATTTTGCATGAGGGTTTCCTGTGCGAGGAGTTGGTACATGGAATAGACGCTGGTCTGTCTGAAAAGACGCATGGCGACTTGCAAAATGAATTTTGCAGTAC
>CAADGT010000246.1 GCA_900696595.1 uncultured Chloroflexota bacterium | reverse complement strand
TGCCCGCGCCGCTGACCGCCATTCAACTGCTGTGGCTCAACCTGATCACCGACGGCGCCCCCGCGCTCGCGCTCGCCATGGAAAAGGGCGACCCCGACATCATGGATCGCAAACCGCGCGCCAAATCTGAACCGATCGTCAACCGTTCGATGGGCATCGGCATCGCCGTGCAAACCGTCATGCAGACCGGGGCTGTGCTGACCGCCTTTGTCCTGGGGCTTGTCTGGCATCTCGAAGCGGGGGCCATTGTCCCGCCCGGGACAAACGTTTTATCCTACGTCCTGTCCCACGACTGGCGCGGCGTGGACGTGCAAACCGCCGAAACCATGGCTTTCGTCACCCTCTCGCTTTGCGAATTGTTCCGCGCCTACACCGTCCGCTCGGAACGCGCCTCGATCTTCAAGATCGGCGTCTTCTCCAACAAATACATGCAATACGCTGTCGGCGTTTCTGTCACCCTGCTTTTGCTGGTTTGCTCCGTGCCATTCCTGCAACCCATCTTCAACACCCATTTCCTGAGCGCGCGCGAATGGATGATCGTCGCCGGTCTGGCGCTGACGCCCGCCATCGCCGAAGAGATCACCAAATTCTTCCTGAGACGAAGCGAAAGATGATTGTGGTTTGTAGGGGCGACTCGTCAGGGTCTTACAAATCTCCGTTACGCAAGAAAGGGTCGCCCCTTGGGAAGGCGACCCTTTCTTGCAAAATAAAGTTCTTGCATGGCGTGAACAGAACGCCCCTACTTTTTGAAAAATCCATGCATCCCCTTCAAAACGCGCTTCCACTCCGCCTCGGCGTTGAGCTTCCTCTGCGTATCCCCCGCGCGTTTCCCCATAAGTTCCATCACGCGCTCGTCCTCGCCCGCGTCCAGCCAGAAGCCGTGATCGTTCTCCGCGCAGGTATCGAGTTTCAAGTCGTATAAGCGATATTGAAACTCGTCCAGTTTCGCCCCGCAATGCGGGCATGGAAACTCCGTCCGCGTTTGGAAGTGAATCAACGACCCCTTGCGCCCGTCGTCGTCGAACGCCAGGTCTTCGAGTTTGTCCAACTCGTGAAAATCCAGCCACATACCGCGGCAGTTCGGGCAGGACTCTGCCTCGAACATTCCTTTGTAGTATTTCCTGGTTAATTCAAAGTTGCATTTGGGGCAGTTCATGATGTATGTCATTGCGAGGACGGCGTATTTCCGTCCGAAGCAATCTCCCGGTCAACCGCATGGTTTACCAAATCTTCCACTGCAACATTATTCGGATTCATATCCAGCCACGCCAAAAACTCGGCGTTTCCCTTCGGGCCCAGCAGCGAAGACTTCGCCAACCCGCGCAGACCGAACCCTTCGTTCTTCGCAAACGTCAGCACATCGCTCAAAACCCGCCTGTGAATCTCCGGGTCGCGGATCACGCCGTCGCCGCGCGAAACTTCCTTTTTCCCGGCTTCGAACTGGGGTTTGATAAGCGCGACAATCGCCCCCCTCCCTCTCCCCCCATTTTCGTAGAAAGTGGGGGGAGAGCCGGAGAGGGGGGTGAACCACTTTCTAACCACCGGCAGCAACACCTTCAACGAAATGAACGACGCGTCCACCGTCGCAAGATCAATCTTCTCCGGCAGAGATTCCACAAACCGCGCGTTCATCTCCTCCATCACAACCACGCGGGAGTCGTTGCGCAGTTTCCAGTGCAAAATTCCCTTGCCCACATCAATCGCATACACTTTCGCCGCGCCGCGTTGCAGCAGACAGTCGGTGAATCCGCCCGTGGACGCGCCCACATCCGCGCAGACGAAGCCGGTCACGTCAATCTTGAACGCCTGCAACGCGCCTTCGAGCTTCTCTCCGCCGCGCGAAACGAAACGCGGACCGGTATCCACCGTCAGCGCAGAATCAGGCTGAACCGGCGTGGCAGGCTTGAGCGCGACCTGACCCGCGATTCGCACCTGTCCCGCCATGATGAGGGCTTGCGCTTTGGCGCGCGAATCCGCCAACCCCTTTTCCACCAGCAAAACATCCAAACGAACTTTCGGCATGAAAATATTCCTGGGCCGCCGCGCGTAATGAGCGCTCTCTAACGCCGGCGACGCGCTGGAAAACACTCGCGATGAAGTTTCTTGAAACCGATTCTATCAGGTAAAATACCTCCCATGTTAAGCGCCCTGTTCAAAACCATGCGCCCGCGCCAGTGGACGAAGAACGTCTTCATCTTCGCCGCGCTGGTCTTCGATAAACAACTGTTCGTCGTCGATTCCTTCCTGCGCACACTGGCGGGCTTTGCGCTCTTCTGCCTGATCTCCTCCTGCGTCTACATCTTCAACGACCTCGCCGACGTGGAAGCCGACCGCCAGCACCCCGAAAAGAAAAACCGCCCCATCCCATCCGGCAAATTATCCGTCGGCGCGGCGTGGGCTGCGGGGATTCTTTTCGTCGTCGTCGCGCTCGCCGCGTCCCACCTGCTTGCCCCAACTTTTTCCCTCGTCGTCGGGACGTACTTCATCCTCAACCTGGCGTATTCGCTTTCGCTCAAACACATTCCCATCTTGGATGTGTTGATCATCTCCGCCGGGTTTGTCCTGCGCGTCGGCGCGGGCGTGACCCTCATCGCCGTCCAACGCTTCTCGCCCTGGCTTTACATCGTCATGTTCCTGCTCTCGCTCTTTCTCGGTTTTGGCAAACGCCGCGCCGAACTTGCCCTGCTCGCGCACGGCGCGGGCGCGCATCGTAAAGTGTTGGACGGCTACACCCTGCCGCTTCTTGACCAATACATCATGATCGTCTCCGGCACGACCATCGTCGCCTATTCGCTCTACACCTTCTCCGCGCCCAACGTCCCCGAAAACCATTCCATGATGCTGACCATCCCATTCATGGTCTATTCCATCTTCCGTTATCTCTATCTCATCGAAATCAAACACGCGGGCGGCACGCCGGAGGAAGTATTGCTCTCCGACCGCCCGTTCCAAATTTCCATGCTGCTTTGGGCGGCTGCCGTCATCGTCATCTTCTACTTCGCATGAAAGCCTCCGCGCCCGGAAAGATCATCCTCTTCGGCGAACACGCGGTCGTCTACAACCGCCCCGCGCTTGCCGTCCCTGTCAATCAAGTTCATGTGGATGTCGCAGTCTCGGAGTCTGATCAGCCCGGCATTTGGATTCACGCCCCAAACATTGATCTCCTCTCAGACCTTGCCGCGCTTCCCCCCGACCATCCAATTGGTTCTGTTATCCTGAAAACGGTTCAACACTGCGGCGTTTCCCCGCTCCCAACCCTCTCCCTGACGATTGAATCATCCATCCCCGTCGCGGCCGGGCTGGGCTCCGGCGCGGCGGTCTCTGTCGCGATCATTCGCGCTCTTTCTACATTCTTCAGCCATCCACTAATTGACGACCAAATCAACAAACTCGCCTTTGAGACCGAAAAACTTCATCACGGCGCGCCCTCCGGCATAGACAATACCGTCATCACCTACAACATGCCGGTTTACTACATCAAGGGACAGCCCATCGAGACCTTCAAACCCGGCCAGCCCTTCACCATCGTCATCGGCGACACCGGCGTGCCAGCCCCCACGAAAGATTCCGTCGCTGACGTGCGCCGCTTGTGGTTACGAGACTCGAACCGTTTTGATTCCATCTTCAACGAAGTGGCGCAAATTTCGACCATGGCGCGGCATTTCATCGAAAGCGGGCGCCCCCAACTGCTCGGGGAATTGATGGATCACAACCACGAACTCCTCCGTCAAATGACAGTCTCCTCGCCGGAACTTGACACCCTGGTCTATGCCGCCAGAAAAGCGGGCGCGCCCGGCGCCAAACTCAGCGGCGGCGGACGCGGCGGCAACATGATCGCATTGGTCAACGCGGACTCAGCGAAGACGGTGGCGAAAGCATTGATCACAGCCGGGGCAATACGGACGATCGTTACAGAAGTTAAGTAACTCATGTTACGCGCTTTTGCCATCCTCACGAACCGTCCACGAATAAAGTCGCGAATTCGCAAATGCCGGCGCGCCTATTCGTTTATTCGTGAACATTCGTGGACGGTCACAGACTCATCGGCAAGCGCATTTCCCAACCAAATGCCATCTTGCGTAAGGTGAGATAAAGCCTGCAAGGCGACAGTCGCTTGCGCTCCCTTTAATATCGTGAAAGCAAAATCCCTCGCCCCCATCCTGCCCTACCTTGCCGTCTGGCTGGGATTATTCCTTTTTTAGCGACCCGACAGTTTCATGAATAGGTGCATAAAGATAGTGGAAAGGGCAACAGACGCAATAATTGTCTTTCAATAAAACGCCAACCGATTTGAAACAGACTTAAGTCGCGCCGATCTTTTCTG
>CAADGT010000245.1 GCA_900696595.1 uncultured Chloroflexota bacterium | reverse complement strand
CACGAATAAAGTCACGAATTCGCGAATGTTGGCGCGCCTATTCGTTTATTCGTGAACATTCGTGGACGGTCGCCGACTCATCGGCAGGCGCATTTCCTAACCCGATGCCATCTTGCGTAAGGTGAGTCAATAAAATTTTGGCTCATATGTATAGTCTGCGCGCCAAAGCGACAGTCGCCTCGCAGGCGTCACTTGCGCAACTTTTACACAAGCGCTAAAAAAATCCGCCGAAGAAAACGGCGGATTTTTTTATTCTTTACCGTGTAAACAAGAGACTATCCGGCCGCCCCTGCTTCCGGCGGCGGAACGTCTCCGTAATCCAGCACTTGTCTCATCTGGGTCGCGCCCTCGGGCGGGCCGACGATCTTTTTGTCTTCCATCGTATCCATCAGGCGCGAGGCGCGGGTGTAGCCGATTCGCAGGCGGCGCTGGAGCATGGAGACCGAGCCTTTGCCTTCCTTGCGTACGATGGCGACGGCTTCCTCGAACAACGGGTCGCCGGTGATTTTGGGGGTCTCCTCCTCCCACAGTGGAGCCTGTTTGAGCGGCGCATTTTCGGGGATGGTTTCGTGCGGCATCCCGGCGGCCGCGGCATATGGGCTGGTGTTCCCGGCCTGGTCGCGCCAGAAATCCACCAGTTTGTGAATCTCGCTGTCTGAAACAAACACGCCCTGCAAACGGACCGGCGCGGGCGCGTCGGGCGCCTGATAGAGCATGTCGCCGCGCCCGAGCAATCTCTCCGCGCCGGGTTGATCCAGGATGACGCGGCTGTCGGTGTTGGAGGCCACGGCAAAGGCGATGCGCGCCGGGAAGTTGGCTTTGATCAGACCCGTGACCACATCCACCGAAGGGCGCTGGGTGGCGAGGATCATGTGAATGCCGGTGGCGCGCGCCAGTTGAGCCAGGCGGGTGATCGTGCGTTCGGTTTCGTCAGGGGCAATCATCATCAGGTCGGCGAGTTCGTCAATCACAATCACCAGGAACGGAAGTTTTTTCTGTCCCTGCAATTTCATCTTGGCGTTATAGTCGGCGATGTTGCGCGAACCGACCTGCGCGAACATGTGATAGCGCTTATCCATCTCGCGCGTGATCCATTGCAGCGCGCCGATGACCCGTTCCATTTCGACGACGACGGGACCGAGCAGGTGCGGCACGCCGTTGTAGCCGGTCAGTTCGACGCGCTTGGGGTCAACCAGAACCAGCCGCAGGTCGTCGGGCGTGTTGTAGAGCAACATGCAGGTCAGGATGGCGTTGACGCACACCGATTTGCCGGAGCCGGTCGTGCCGGCGATGAGCATGTGCGGCATACTCTCGATGCTGGCAATCGCAGGCAGTCCCGCCACGTCGCGCCCGAGCGCAAAGCCCAGCGGTTTTTTATAATTCTTGAAAATCTCGCCTTCCAAAATATCGCGCAACGCCACGCGCGTCATCTCTTCGTTCGGCACTTCGATGCCGACGTAACTATGCCCGGGAACCGGCGCCTGGATGCGGATGCGTTGGGCGGCCAATGCCAATGCGAGATCGTCCGCCAGGGATGCAATTTTACTGACGCGGACTCTCGTCCGCACGCCGCCTCGGGACTCAAGAAAAAGCGGTTCGACCCCAAATTGCGTGATCGTCGGCCCGCGGCTGATTTCCACCACCTGCGCTGGCGCGCCAAACGAGGCGAGCGTGTCTTCGATGAGACGCGCGCGTTGTTGGATAAATTCGTCGTTGGCGGAGGTTTCGATGCCTGCGTCGAGGATGTCCGTCAGGTCGGGCAGTTTCCATTCGATGACGCGCTGTCCGCTGCGGGTTTGAACCGGCTGGGCGGGGACGGGCACCGTCGTCACAGCCGGCATGGCGGAGGAATCTATCGGCGTGAGTCCGTTTTGGGATGTTGAATCAGGCGCGGGCGGAGTCGGAGGCGCGAGCGGTCGGTTGAGAATCTCCCGAATCTTGGTCGTCAATGGTTTGAGCCAGAAGAATAATTCGACGACGGGCTTGTCCAATGTGACGGCGATGCCGACGATGAGCCAGGCGATCAGGGCGATGACCAAGCCGCCGTTTCCAAAGCCCGTATGAAGCAGGCGTTGAAAGAGGCCGCCCAATGCGCCGCCGCCCTGCCCGTTGAGCGCGACCGCTTCGGCGTTTTCCGCGTCGGCGACGAGGGAATGAAGAGTCGTTAGAAGCCAGAGGAAGAGGATGACGCTGCCGACGGCGCGTTCGATTGTGAGCGGCGGGACGCGCTCGATCTTGCGCAGCACGAGCCACAAGCCAAAGATAAGCAAGCCGATTGGAAGGACGTACACGCCCCAGCCGAAAAGTTGCGCGAGGCGCAGAATTACGCCGCCGACGATGAGGGAGCGATTGGCGGAGATCAAACCCAACAGGATGATGAAACCGGTGAAGGCGAGGACGATTCCGACCACGTCCAGTTTGCGTTCGGGGGAAAGGCTTTGCCACCATGATGGTTCGCGCTGGGGCGGCGGCGGGACTTTATGCCTGTCTCCCTTTGCAGGCGCGGACATGCCGCCCTTTTTGCCTGACAGGGTTTTGCCCGCGGGCTTGCCGCTTTTCTTTTGCGCGCCGAAGGGTTGGAGGAGGGGCATGGGGGGATTGGAGAATAGAGAATAGAGAGTAGAGAGTAGAGAGTAGAGAATAGAGAATAGAGAGTAGAGAGTAGAGAGTAGAGAGTAGAGGACTAATCTCCAGTCATCTAATCTCTAATTATCTTGTCTTGTTATCTTGCCTTGAGTCATTATAGCACAAATGGTCTGTTTATCTTTTGATGGGAGCGGCTAACAGGATGCGCTAATGTTTTTCGCCGCGGAGAACGCAGAGTCCACAGAGTATTCACGAGGGTTTTACCCTGAAGCGCCTGAAAAAGACCTGACACCTAATTTGGACAAAAATTAGATGTCAGGTCTGCGACAAGCCTTTTTTCATATCAGCGCGCGGAGATTTTTTCTTCCGTTTTCTCTGCGGGCTCCGTGATCTCTGTGGTCATAAACGGGCAACCCGTGTGCATGCAAAACATGTCAGGTCACCTGCTCCCAGCGCCGTCCTCGGCGCGGGATTTCCCTCGTAAACCGCCGCCGCCCACAGGGGGCTTCGCACAGGACGGCGGCTTGAGCGGAGGCGCTGACAACCTTTGCTTGCACACGGCAACCCCGCCAAATATCAGAGAGCCGGAAAGATAAGGTAAAATTGCACGGCTTGACTTCAAACGAACGGTTCGCGGGGTTTGCAATCTCCGCATGACGACAGGATTCCATTTTGTTCGAAATTCTATTTCTCGGCACATCGGCATCGGCGCCGTCGGCGCATCGCGGGCTTTCCTCCCAGATCGTCTCTCATAACGAATACCGCTTTTTGGTGGACTGCGGCGAAGGCACGCAGAGACAGATCCTGCAATCGGGCAAGGGCTTCAAACGCCTGACGCGCGCGCTCATTACGCACGGACATCTCGATCACATCCTCGGTTTGGGCGGATTATTGTCCACGTTCATGCGCTGGGAGGCAATTGAAGAATTCGAGATCTACGCCAGCCGCGGCACGCTCGAACGGATTCGCGCGCTTCTGTTCGATGTCGTTTTGCGCGGAAAGAAAACGCCTATGCCGCTTCGTCTGGTGGAGATAAAACCCGGCGTCGTCTTCGAGGCGCAGGATTTCACGGTGACGGCTTTTCCGGTCGCGCATCGCGGCGCGGATAGTCTGGGGTTCGTCTTCGAGGAGAAGTCGCGGCGCCCCTTCCTTGCCAAAAAAGCGGACGCGCTGGGCGTGCCGTTCGGTCCCGAGCGCAAGGCTTTGGTCAACGGTGAATCCATTACCCTGTCGGACGGAAAACGGATCGCGCCGGAGGATGTGCTGGGCGATTGGGAAAAGGGGAGCAAGCTCGTCGTGGTGGGCGATACAGGGCGGATTGATAACCTGGTCGAAGTCTGCAAGGATGCGGACCTGCTCGTGATCGAATCCACATATTTGGATGAAGAGGCGGAGATGGCGGGGCAGTTCTCGCATCTGACCGCGAAGATGGGCGCGGAACTCGCCCAAAAAGCCGGGGTTAAGAAACTGGTTTTGACCCATCTCTCGCGCCGCTATCGCGGGAGGGACGTCCTCGCCGAGGCGCAAACGGTTTTTCAGAACACGGTCGTGGCGCGCGATTTCGATACTTTTACGATAAAGAAGGAGTAACGCAAATTTTAATTTGCGATGCGATAAGGCATGACGGATAAATTTACTGTTGGAGTATTAACCTCGGGCGGCGACGCGCCGGGCATGAACGCGGCCATCCGCGCGGTGGCGCGCGCGGCGCAGGCGAACAATATGAACGTGCTGGGCGTCGCGCACGGGTTCGAGGGGTTGATCAACGGCGAGTTCAAACAAATGGGCGCGCGCGACGTGGGCGGCATTTTACAACGCGGCGGAACCGTGCTGTGGACCAGCCGCAGCAAACGCTTTCAGGAACCGGGCGGACAGCGCGAGGCGATCCGCAAAATGAACGAAGCCGGCATGGACGCTTTGATCGTCATCGGCGGCGAAGGCTCGATGAACGGGGCGCTCGCGCTCTCGAAACAAGGCATAAAGACGATCGGCATCCCCGCCAGCATAGACAACGACATCTACGGCACGAACATCGCCATCGGCACGGACACCGCCATGAACACCATCATGGACGCGGTGGACAAACTGCGCGACACGGCCTCGTCGCATCAACGCGCCTTTCTGATCGAAACGATGGGGCGCAACAGCGGCTATCTGGCCGTCATGGCGGGCGTCATCTGCGGCGCGGAGATCGTCCTGATCCCCGAAACGCCGGTCGTCCGCGAAGAGGTCGCCGCCACCGTGGAAGACGCCTACAAACGCGGCAAGACGCACGCCATCATCATCAACGCCGAAGGGTCGGACATCAGCACGCCGGACCTGGCGCAGATGATTGACGAGATGGATCTGGGATTCAAAACGCGCATGACCATCCTCGGTCACATTCAGCGCGGCGGTTCGCCGACGGCGTATGACCGCCTGCTCGCCTCGCGCATGGGAGTCAGGGCGGTGGAGGCGTTGGCGGAGGGAACCCACAGCGTGATGACCGGACTCAAAGGCAAGGGCGTGGATTTTGTGTCCTTGGAGGAAGTGGTCGGCAACAAACGCCAGGTGAGCATGGAGTACTATCACATGGTGAAAACGCTGGCGAGATAGGGTGAGACTTGCCCTGAGCCGATGCGCCGGGTTTATCGAAGCGAAGGGCGGTGGGTGGTGGGTGGTAATTGGAGATTAGTAATTGGAGATTGAAACGGCGGATGATGAAATTATCATCCGCCGTTTATGTTTTGTGGGGCGGTTAGTTGTCTGATATGAGCGGAAGGAAGTTTTCGACCACACCCGGGTCGAAGTGCCTGCCCGACTCGGCGCGGATGTATGCGAGAGCGTCCTCTTTCGACCAGGCGGCGCGATAGGAACGGTCGCTGGTCAGGGCGTCCCACACATCCACCACGGCGAAGATGCGCGCCGCAAGCGGAATCTGCTCCCCTTTCAATCCTTCGGGGTAGCCGGAGCCGTCCCACTTCTCGTGATGATGGAGCGGGATATCCAAAGCCTGCCTCAGATAGGCGATGGGGGTCAGCATCTGGCGGGCATGGTTTGTGTGCTGGCGCATGACGTCCCATTCAGCCGGCGTGAGCGCGTCGGGTTTGTGAAGGATGCTGTCGGGAATGCCCATCTTGCCGATGTCGTGCAGGAGCGCGCCGCGGCGAATGTGCAGAATGTCCGCGTCGGGAACGCCCATTTGGCGCGCCAGTCTCACGGTCAGGTCGGTGACGCGCCGGGTATGCCCTTCCGTTTCGCGGTCGCGCAAATCCAACGCGCGCGACCAGCCTTCGATGGTGGCGTCGTAGGCGAGGGTCAGTTCGAAATTGGAGCGTTGCAAATTCTCGAAGAGCTGCGCGTTTTCGATGGCGAGCGCAGCCTGGTCGGCGATCAAAGCCAGGAAGTCGAACCACTCCGGGTCGGGGGTGAGAGGCGAGCGCTGGAAAATCTCGAGGATGCCCACCACCTGTCCCTTTGCGATCAACGGCGAACCGACATAAGCGGCGAAGTTTTCCCCGATGCGAATCAAGCTATCCAACAACTGAGTGTTGTCCGTTTTGGAAAGGTCCGGGATGTGAACCGTCCTGCGCTCGAGGATGGCGCGCCCGGCGTAGCCCTGACCCGCGCCCAGTTTGGTGTGCTGGACGGCTTTGGAATTGAATCCGCGCCCGGCGGTGAAATCGAGGGTATGGCTGATCTTGTTGAAGAGTAGGACGCAGGCGGCGTCGGCTTGGAGCTGGGCGGAGACCTCGCGCAGGATCACGTCGAGGGTTGCGCGCAGGTCGGCGTTGGAAGTGACGGCGCTCTCGACGATGTGCAGGGCGTTCAATTGATTCAACTGGGTCTGGATGCGCTCTTCGCTCCGCTT
>CAADGT010000244.1 GCA_900696595.1 uncultured Chloroflexota bacterium | reverse complement strand
TGGAGGCGATTCGCTTTCAAAGCCTCTCAGAAGCGGGATTTCTTATTTTTTCCTCTGATATAATCCCGAACTCGCGTCCTGAGAATCATAACGCCGGCGGGGGGTTGGTGTTTTTTTAGTGGATTTTTTCAACTCAATATTGCGCCTCAGGGCGCGCTACCCAACTTTATCGGAGCTCCTAATGAAGAAAGAACAAATGCTAGACCTGTATTACCAGATGGTCCTCATCCGCCGCGTGGAAGAGCGCGGCGCGGAGTTGTACCAGGCTGGCAAGATCGGCGGTTTTATGCACCTGTACATCGGGCAGGAAGCCGTTTCCACGGGGTTGATCGCGGCCCGCGAGCCGCGCGACCGCGTGATCACCGCGTACCGCGATCATGGCGTGGCGTTGAATTGCGGGATTTCCGCCAATGAAGTCATGGCGGAACTGCTCGGCAAGTCAACCGGCATGTTGAAGGGCAAGGGCGGTTCGATGCACATGGCAAGCGTGGAGAAAAACATGTGGGGCGGGCACGCCATCGTCGGCGGGCATCTGCCGGTTGCGGCGGGGCTTGCCCTCGGCGACCAGTACGCGAAGAACGACAACATCACCATTTGCATGTTCGGCGACGGCGCGACAAACATCGGCTACTTTCATGAAGCGTTAAATTTATCAAAGACATGGGGATTGCGCGTGCTGTGGGTGTGCGAAAATAATCAATACGGCATGGGCACTTCCGTCGAACGCGCCTCGGCTGTGACCGATATCCGCCAAAAGGCGGAAGGCTACGGCATGAAGAACGGGCAGGTGGACGGCATGGACGTAATGAAGGTATACGAGGCTGCAACAGAGGCGATGGATTACATCCGCAGAGAAGGCCAGCCCTACTTCCTCGAAGCGGACACCTATCGCTTCCGCGGACATTCCATGGGCGACCCGGAACGCTACCGCAAATCCGAAGAAGTGAAAAAGTGGCAGGAAGAAGACCCGATCGGCATTTTCAACAAGTACCTGCTCGATCACAAAGCCGCCACCCGCAAGGGACTCGATGAAATCGAAGCCCGCGTGGAAGAAGAGACGCAAAAGGCGGTCGAATTTGCCGAGAGTTCACCGGAGCCTGCGTTGGAAGAATTGTTCGCGGATATTTATGCGGATTAGAGAGTAGAGAGTAGAGAGTAGAGAATGGAGAGTAGAGAGTAGAGAATGGAGTGTAGAGAGTAGAGAATGGAGTGTAGAGAGTAGTTTCCTTGAAGGATTACTAACCTCTATTTATCTAATCTCTATTCATCTAATCTCTATTCATCTAATCTCTATTCATCTAATCTCTATTCTCTCTCACAGAGGAACTATGACCAAAATCACAATGCGCGAGGCAATCTCGCAAGCCTTAATGGAAGAAATGGACCGCGACCCCGCCGTCTTCATCATGGGCGAGGAAGTGGGCGTTTGGGGCGGCACCTACGCCGTCACCAAAGGATTTTATGACAAGTACGGCGCAGACCGCGTGAAGGACACTCCCATTGCGGAGAACGCCATCCTCGGCGCGGCGATCGGCGCGGCGATGGTCGGACAACGCCCCATCGCGGAACTTATGACCATCAACTTCGCCTTCTCCGCGATGGATTACATCGTCAACCAAGCCGCAAAACTGCGCTACATGTTCGGCGGACAATTCATGCTCCCGCTGGTCATTCGCGCCGTCGGCGGCGGCGGACGTCAACTCGGCGCCACCCACTCGCAGACTCCCGACGCCATCTTCGCGCACTTCCCCGGTCTGAAAGTCGTCAGCCCCGGAACGCCGGAGGACGCCAAAGGATTGCTGAAATCCGCCGTTCGGTCGAACGATCCGATTCTTTTCATCGAACACGCCACCATGTATCAAGTAAGAGGCGAAGTCCCCGAAGGCGAATACCTCATCCCGATTGGAAAATCCAAAGTACAGCGCGAAGGCAAAGACCTCACCATCGTCACTTATTGCAAAGGTCTCGAACTTTCCATGAAAGCCGCCGACGAACTTACAAAAGAAGGCATCTCTGCCGAGATCGTTGATTTGCGCACACTGCGCCCGCTCGATATGGAACCCGTGTTGGAATCGTTCAAGAAAACCAACCGCGCCATCGTCGTCGAAGAAGGCTGGAAGTCCTACGGCGTCGGCAGTGAAATCGTCAGCCGCCTCTACGAAGAAGCCTTCGATTACGTGGACGCGCCCATCATCCGCGTCGCGCAAAAGGAAGTCCCGCTTCCGTACAACCGCGCGCTCGAACAAGCGGCGCTCCCGCAAGTGGCCGACATCGTCGCCGCGGCAAAGGAGGTCTTGAAATAATGGCTGAAACCACCAACATGCCCAAACTTGGCTTCGACATGGCGGAAGGTCTGCTCGTCCGCTGGGTTAAACAAGTAGGCGAAAATATAAACAAAGGCGACGTCCTCGCCGAAATCGAAACCGACAAGGCGACGGTCGAAGTCGAATCGTCCGCGAGCGGCGTTGTGCTTCAACATATCGTGGATCAGGGCAGCGTGGTCCCGGTCAACGCGCCGATTGCGGTGGTGGGAGCGGCGGGCGAAGTCATCCGTAATCAGTCGCCAGTCGTCAGCGAAAAGAAGGCGGATGAAAAACCTGCGGTTCAGACTCAGGAGAAGCCTGCTCCTGTTGCCCCAACATCCTCTTCCTCTGACGCGGGTCGCATAAAAGCCAGCCCGCTTGCAAAGAAAATTGCCCGAGAGAAAAATATAAATCTCGCTTCCGTTCAAGGCACAGGGCCCAACGGACGCATCTCCCGCAAAGATGTAGAAGCCGCGCTCGCAGGTGATGGACAGTTGACAGTTGGTAGTGGACAGCGCCTTCAACCGTCAACCACCAACTACCAAACGACCGTCGAAGACAAGACCATCCCGACAACAAAATTACGCCAGGCCATTGGGCGCCGCCTGGTCGAATCGAAAACCACCATCCCGCATTTCTACGTCACCCACGAATATAAAATGGAAGCCGTGATGGACATGCGCAAGCAGATCAACGCCTACCTGCCGGATAATGAGAAAGTCTCGGTCAACGACTTCATCGTCAAAGCCGTGTCGCTCACCCTGCGCCAGTTCCCCAACCTCAATGCCGCGCTCAAAGGCAACGAGATCGTCCAGTTCGGGCATGTCAACGTCGGCGTGGCAGTCACCGTCCCCGGCGGGCTGATGACCGTCGTCGTAAAAGATGCGGATCAAAAACCGCTGCGCCAAATCTCCGCCGAAGTCAAAGCCATGGCGGGGCGCGCGCGCGAAGGCAAAGTCAAGCCAGAAGACGTGGACGGCTCGACATTCTCAACTTCAAACTTAGGCATGTATGACGTGGAAGACTTCATCGCCATCATCAACCCGCCCGAAGCGGCAATTTTGGCGATTTCATCCGCTCGTGAAGTTCCGGTGGCGGAGGGCGGTCAGATCAAAGCGGGCTGGAGAATGAAAGCCACCATCTCCGTTGATCATAGAATCAGCGATGGAGCCGAAGCCGCGCAGTTCATGCAGGCGCTGGCGGAGTTTATCGAAAATCCGGTGAGGATGCTGGTGTAAACTTCGTAGGTCGGATTGACAATCTGACCTACTTTTTGCGTACAATAAGTAAGTCGGAATGTCATTCCGACTTACCAAACTGTCATGAAAGAATTCTATCGCCGCCATCTCCCCCACTGGCAGCCGCATAGCGCGGTATTTTTCGTCACCTTTCGGCTGAAGAACAGCCTGCCATATGAGGTAATCCAGTCTCTGAAGGAGGAAAGAGAACGCGCAAGAATTGCGCTGGAAAAATTTTCCGAATCAGAACGATCCCTGCAAAATTACCTTGAAGAACGCCGTTACTTTGGCAGGTGGGACGAGTATCTCGATAAAGCGGAATTCGGTCCCCGCTGGCTTTCACAGCCCGACATAGCCGACGTCGTAAAAGAGGCAATGCGCTATCGGGACGGAGAAGTTTTCGACCTGCACGCTTTTTGTATCATGTCCAATCATGTTCATGTGGTGTTTGAAACGCCGCGTAAGTCGGATTACCAATCCGACCTGCTGCCGCTTAGCAAAATCATGCAATCGCTGAAACGACACACCGCCCGACAGGCAAACATAATCCTCGGCCGGGAGGGCGCTTTCTGGCAGGATGAAAGTTATGACCATGTGATTCGAGACAACGATGAATATTTGCGCGTCATCCATTATGTCCTGGACAATCCCGTAAAGGCGGGGCTGGCTTCTCACTGGGACGAATGGCAATGGACGTATTGCAAACCAGACATAACCCAGTAGGTCGGATTGGCAATCCGACCTACTGGTCCCTACGGCGCGTAATAATCAATCCACAACCGCGGGCGGTCGCCCTGCCCGGCGGCGTCGCCGCTGAAGAAGGAGAGGTAATCCGCGTCGAGGTCGTCGTTATCGTCCAATTGGAAGGCGAGGCGCAGTTGGGTATTGCCGGTCCTGTTGATGTAGGCGAACGAGTCGGGGGTCAACACCGCCCAATACCAGCCGCCCACCGGGTTATTTTGGAGGATCGCCGCCGAAGTCATGCTCGCCGGAGCCTGAAAGTCGGACACTTGCAGGGCATGGATGCCGAAAGGTCCCCACGAGCCATACGGTCCGTAACAAATATCCGCGACGATGTTGCCGTGCGTCGTGAACGGATCCGTCCCGGATACGCCCTGCAATTTCAACATCAGAATCGCTTGCGTGATCACCGCGTTATCGGGGAGATAGTGAGTCGGGAAATGCAAAATGGAGCGGTATTGTCTGTTCTGTCCGTCATCGCCCAACCGGAAGGTGTCGGCGTTCGAGTTCTTCGCGCCGCCCGCATTGCTGTTTTCATTCGATTCCACAACCCAGCCGTCGTTGCGCCCGTTCGAGCGCAGTTTTTCGGTCTTTACCTCGGGGGCTTGTTTGCTGATGGAATAAAACGGCCCGGCGTAATTGCCGTTGCCGATCCCCGCCCCGCCCACCGGGTTGCCAACCGCGTTCACAAGCGTATCGTCGTCCACGAAATTAAGTTGAATCGTTCCGTTGCCCGTCCCTGTGCCGACGGTCAATATCACCGTGCTGGCATTGATCGAAAGTTCCGTAATCGCAGCGCCCGTCGGCCCGTTCGCGACAAGGGCAAACTGGCTGACATCCACAAAACTCACAGGCTCGGAAAAGATCACGCTGAAATGAACCGCCTCCGCCGCGGTCGGATCCGGGTCCAACTTCAGGATGGAGATCACGGCAGGCGGAGTCCGTTGCAGGGCGTAAACGTCGCCGCTTGTGAAGTTCCCATTCCCCGCGCCCAAGCCGCCGAGCGGAATCGAATAAGCGTCCACGATGCTGTCGTTATCGCTCAAGTCCAAACGCAGGTCGCCGTCGCCCGTCCCCGTGTTGACCGTGACAACATACGCCGTCCCCGCGCCGCTCACATCGGCAACCGCAACATTCGCAAGCGAACCGGTCAGCGTGAAAGTAAAATCTGTCGCATCCACGCCCGTCACCGGCTCGGAAAAATTAACCGCATACCGAACCGAGGCGCTCATCGTCGGGCTTGCGTCCAGTTTTTGAATGCCCGTCGCCGCAACGATGTTTTTATCCACGATATACATTTCGCCGGTTGTAAAATTTCCATTGCCCGCGCCCGCTCCGCCAAGCGGATTCAACGCAGAGTCTTTAATGCTGTCGTCGTCAAGGATATCCAACCGGAGAGAGCCGTCGCCCGCGCCCGTATCCACATGGACGACGTAATCGCTTCCGACTCCGCTCACGCTGGATACTGTCGCCCCGGCAATTCCCCCGCCGACGGCGAGCGCGAAGTCCGTCGCATCCACGCCGGTAACAGGTTCGGAGAATGTGACGAGAAAATCAACGAACTGATCCGCCGCGCCGCCGCACCCGTTCGGGCAACCGTGCGCGGATGAGATCACGCCCGGGTTGGAATCGGGCGGCGTCTGGAGGTCTTTCAGGAAGATGTCGCGCGCGTTGTTTGTATCGTCCGCCGCAAGATTCGGCGAACTGGATGCAAAGACAATATAGCGCCCGTCGCCCGAGATCGAAGGAAGGAGCGGATTCCACTCGGAATTGGACGCCCCCGTCGAGACGACCATTGTATTCGTCCCGGCGAGGCGGTCATGCACATACAGCCAGCGCGTCGGCATCCCGTCGCCTTTGTCGTCGAAACTATAAACGATGTATCGTCCGTCGGCGGAGATTTCCGAAGCGTCCGATTCGCCCACCATTGCATAGCCGTCC
>CAADGT010000243.1 GCA_900696595.1 uncultured Chloroflexota bacterium | reverse complement strand
AGCGAAATCAGCGTTTTTCAGCGTCCAAAAAGCATTGTGTAAGGTAATCAGGTTTAATGGTTAATCTGCAATAGTCGCTTTTTAGCCGAACGACTGAAGTCGTTACTACGTTTTCGTGATCTACTGACTATAGGTTATACTTTCAAAACTTGTAAGGATGCTTAATAGCCCCCTCCGCTACCCCGGCGGCAAATCGCGCGCCATCGAGCAAATGAAACGCCTCATCCCGAAAGAGTTTGAGGAGTATCGCGAGCCTTTCGTCGGCGGCGCATCGTTTTTTATTTATCTCAAGCAGAAATTTCCGAAAATCAAATTCTGGATTAATGATCTGAACCCAGAGTTGTATTGTTTCTGGAAAACAGCGCAGGCTGATTCCGAAAAACTTGCGCAAGAAGTGGCAAGAGTGAAAAAGGAAAAAAAGAATGGGCAGGAACTTTTCGACGATCTATTGCGCGTTGACGCCGCCCAATTGACAGAATTTGAGCGCGGCGTTCGTTTCTTTGTTTTGAATAGAATCACCTTTTCCGGCGTGGTGGAGGCGGGCGGTTATTCCGAACTCGCTTTTACAGGAAGGTTTACAGAATCTTCCATTGAAAGACTGGCAAGATTGGGGAGCGTCATGGATGGCGTAAAAATCACCAATTTGGACTATCGTGAAGTTATTGCCGGCGGAACAAAGGAAGTTTTTACTTTCCTTGACCCGCCATATTACAAGGCGACAAAATCAAAGTTGTATGGAAAGAATGGAATTCTTCATACCCGATTTGATCACACTGAATTTGCCGTTGCCATGAAATCCTGCAACCACTCGTGGCTGATCACTTACGATGATTCCCCGGAAATAAGGAAAAATTTTGAGTTTGCCAAAATCCACGAATGGAAACTGCAATATGGCATGAACAACTATAAGCAAGGTAAAGCCGACAAAGGGAACGAACTTTTCATTTCAAACTATTCTCTTCCCCTGATTACCTTGCACTCTTAAAATCAGGACGCAGACGAGCGCGAAAAACGCGGATTCAAGGCATTTTTTCGGGCGTTTTGCCAAAAAAATCTGCGTTCGTCCGCGTTTTCCGCGTCCTAAAAACAAAGTGTAAGGTAATCAAAAGGGGAGTGTTGAAACAAAGCCTCAGGCTGGCCAAAGTTACCTTTCATTACGCCCCCCTGAAACACGCAATCCTGAAAAAGACCTGGATAACGGCTAATATATCGAACAGTGGGCAGACATACCATTTCCGCCATCAACGGGTTCGCGCCGCCCTCGCCGTCGAGCCTGGAAGCCGTAATTAAAGAACACGACGCCGCGTCCAACCCCGCGGAGGCAAATATGAGTTCAGTCAAATATGTAACCGAAAAGGACTTCCAGGCGGAAGTCCTCGGCGCGAACACGCCCGTGCTTGTGGATTTTACGGCGGACTGGTGCCAGCCATGCAGGATGATCGCGCCCATCGTCGAACAACTGGCGGGGCAATGGGACGGCAAAGTCAAGGTCGTCAAACTTGACGCGGACCAAAACCCCAATATCATGATGCAATACGGGGTAATGGGCATCCCGACCCTGATGCTCTTCAAGAGCGGACAGATAAAAGAACGCATCACCGGCTATCTGCCGAAGGACAAAATCGAAGCAAAAGTCGCCCCGCATATGTAGCGCCAGAGGAGCCGGAGACCCCGGCTCCTCTTCATTGGGGGGGTATTTTCGCATCACTCTAACTTTTGAGAAAGTCATGGAAAAGCAATAATTCCCCATTGACAAAATAGAACATACGTTCTATATTTAAGAACAGACGCTGTTCCCCCTGGTTCCAAAAGGAGTTGCCCCCATGAACCCTTCCCTTCACATCCGCATGACGCCCTTCCTGAAGAACATCTCGCTGAAGCGCGGCATGATCTTCGGCGGCATGATCCTGGGCGCGTTACTGGCGTTCGAGGTCTTCAACTTCGGCACCACATCCTTTGCCCTGCGCGACGCGCTTGGCGACCTGAAATTCGCAGGCATGTACTGGTCTTCGATGCTGGCGTTCGCCTTTTGCGCCATCGACTTCGCCGGAATCGCGCGCATCTTCACGCCCGAACAGGGGCGCGACGAACCCGTCGAAGTGTGGTACCTCTTCGGCGCGTGGTTGCTTGCCGCGGCGTTCAACGCCGCGCTTACCTGGTGGGGCGTATCGGTCGCCATCCGCAACCACAACGCGCTCGGCGGCGCCTTGCTCGGACAGGAGACAATGACAAAGATCGTCCCCATCCTTGTCGCCTGCATGGTCTGGCTGATTCGCGTCCTGCTGATCGGGACCTTCTCCGTCGCCGGCGAACGACTCTTCACTCTCGCGGACATCCACGACAAAAACCTCCCCGCCTCTTCCCGCCCCACGCTTCAACCCCGAACCGTTCAACCGCCTCAGCGGCGGGAGATAACTCCCCCCGCAGTAAATTATCCCCGACCGGCTCCAAAACCTCGTCCCGCGCCCATGCCGACATACGCCGTCAACCGTCCCGAACCGACATATCACCCTATAGGCATGGCGGCGATGAACGACCGCGAACATAATCCTTCCATTCGGAGGTAGCCCTTGCGCAGCGAGATCGGCTTCACTGTCGCACAAGGATCAATTTACACGCATCTCCTCGACATTGCAGCGCGCGAAATACGACGCCCCAAAGGAACCGGACAATTTACCCGAACCTTTGGGGCGTTCCCAATCCCGTTTGACCGATGACTCAAATCCCCTTACAATTTCGCGCCTATGGAATTTCTCGCCATCCCTTCGCAACAATTTGACCTGCCCAAACGCATCTCGCGGCTGGGCGAACTTGCCGCCAACCTGTGGTGGAGTTGGAACCCGGACGCGGCGCGACTCTTCGCCCAACTCGATCACGACCTGTGGGAGCGTCTCGGCCACAACCCCATCCGCCTGCTGAACGAAGTCAATCGCGACCGTTTGAAACAGGCCGCCAAAGACAAGGACTATCTCGAAAATTACGACCGGCTGTTCGCCGCCTTCGACGACTACTTCAAAAAAGACGCCTGGTCTCAAAAAACGCATCCCCAACTCATCAACCCCGTCGCCTACTTCTCAATGGAATATGGCTTGCACGAAACCCTGCCCATCTACTCCGGCGGCTTGGGCGTGCTGAGCGGCGACCACCTCAAAGAAGCCTCCGACCTCGGACTGCCCTTTGTCGCCGTCGGCTTCATGTACGCGCAGGGCTACTTCAATCAGCGCATCAGCGAAGACGGCTGGCAGGAAGCGCTCAACAACCCGCTCACCTTCGAACACCTGCCCGTTTCCCTCGTCATGAAAGACGGCGCGCCGCTCACCATTGACTTCGACTTCCCCGATAGAAAACTCTCCGCCCAAATCTGGGAGGCGCGCGTCGGGCGCGTTCCGCTTTACCTGCTCGACTCCAACGTGGAAGCCAACAACGAATACGACCGCCTGCTCACCGCCCGCCTCTACTGGTCCGACCTCGACCGCCGCGTAATGCAGGAAATTCTTTTAGGGATCGGCGGAGTCCGCGCGCTGCGGGCATTGGGATACAACCCCGCCGTCTGGCACATGAACGAAGGTCACGCCTCTTTCCTGACCCTGGAGCGGATTCGCGAACAAGTGGCGGGGGGCGTCGCCTTTGCCTCTGCCGCCCAAAAGACCCGCGCCCAAAATGTTTTCACCACCCACACCCCCGTCCCGGCCGGCAACGACGAATTCCCGCTCTGGCTCATCGAAAAATATCTCGCAAACTACTGGGCGGAACTTGGTCTAACCCGCGAACAATTCATGGACGCGGCAAAACATTCCACGCCGCATGGCGAGATGTACTCCATGCCCGTCCTCGCGCTCAAACTCTCCGGCGGCTCGAACGGAGTCTCCGAACTGCACGGCGAAGTCTCGCGCGACATGTGGAAATTTCTCTGGCCCGATCGCGCCGTAAAAGACGTTCCCATTCAGCACGTCACCAACGGAGTCCACACCCGCAACTGGATGGGACGCCGCATGAACACCCTGCTCGAATCCTACCTCGGAAAAAACTGGTACGACAGCCTCGACGACCATGCGGTCATTTCCCGCATTGACGAAATTCCCGATTTCGAATTATGGAACGTTCACCTGCACCTCAAACGCAAGATGGCGTTCTATCTCACCGAGCGCGTGCGCGAACGCTGGACTCGCGGCGGTTTTCACCCCGTTCAAGTCGTCGGGTCGGGCGTGCTGATCAACCCCTACGCGCTCACCATCGGCTTCGCCCGCCGCTTCGCCACCTACAAACGCGCCAGCCTCATCCTTTCAGATGTGGAGCGCCTGCTCGAACTCATCAACCGCCCGAACCAGCCAGTACAGATCATCTTTGCCGGAAAGGCGCACCCTGCCGACGACCCCGGCAAGGAACTCATCCAACAGGTCTATCGCGCCGTCAAGAAAGCCGAGACCGGCGGGCGCATCGTCTTCGTTGAGGACTACGACATGAACCTCGCCCGCTATCTCGTGCAGGGCGTGGATGTCTGGCTCAACACCCCGCGCCGCCCCTACGAAGCGAGCGGCACAAGCGGCATGAAAGCCGCCATCAACGGCGTGCCGAACTTCTCCGTGCTGGACGGCTGGTGGCGCGAAGCCTACAACGGCAAAAACGGCTGGGCAATCGGCGAGGATAAACCTTATGAATCCAACGAAGCGCAAGACGCTGCCGACGCCGAAAGCCTGTACAATACGCTGGAGCGCCAGATCATCCCGAAATTCTACGAGCGCGACCCGAAGGAAATGTCCAGCGCGTGGATATCCATCATGAAGGAAACAATGAAGACCGTCATCCCGCAATTCTCCACCCGCCGCATGGTCAAGGAATACATCGGGAAGTTCTACATCCCGGCGTTGAAGAAGTAAAAAATTCCGCCACAGAGAACACAGAGTCCACAGAAATTTTTTTAAAAGATTTGCTCAGCGATCTCCGTGACCTCTGCGGTAAAAGAGATTTTATGCTCCCAGAAATTACTGTTACTCAACTTGGCGAAAAACTCAAATCAGATGAAAAGTTCATCCTGCTCGACGTGCGCGAACTTCCGGAGTTGGATCAAGCCAAAATCGAAGACGCCCGGCTCGAGGTCGCGCCCCTGAGCCGCCTAGCAAGCGAGGGACCGGCTGCGTTGCTCGAGTCGATTCAAAGGCGGGGGATTCCCGTCTATATCATCTGCCATCACGGCAACCGCAGTATGCAGGCGACGGCATGGCTGGCGCAACAGGGAATTAAAAACGTCTTCAATGTGAAGGGCGGCATTGACGCGTATGCAAGCCAGGTGGATCAATCGGTTGGGTTTTATTGATTGATGTCGCGCGGCGGGGACGCCGGGTCCCTTGAAAACTGCCGCAAAAAAAAAACGACGGGCAGGCATCGCAAACGACGCGCCCGATCCTTTCGAATTTCCACTTTGGTACAATTGCCCGCATGTCCGAATTCGACCTGCGAAAACCGAACCCGTTGCTAATCGTCATCTCCGGTCCCTCCGGCGTCGGGAAGGATTCCGTCGTCCAGCGCATGAAGGAGCGGGACTTTCCCTTCCATTTCGTCGTCACCGCCACAACCCGCGAGCGCCGCGAAAACGAAATCAACGGCGTGGATTATTTCTTCGTCTCGAAGGAAGAGTTCGCGCGCATGATCGAAGACAATGAGTTGATCGAATACGCCATCGTCTACGGCGATTACAAAGGCATCCCCAAGGAACAAGTGCGCGACGCATTCGCCAGCGGCAAGGACGTGGTCATGCGCGTGGACGTGCAGGGCGCGGAGACCGTCCGCAAACTCGCTCCCGAAGCCCTGCTGATCTTCATCACCTGCGAAAGCGAAGAGGAACTCGAACACCGCCTGCGCGAACGCAAAACCGAATCCGCCGATTCGCTCGCCCTGCGCATCGCCACCGCCCGCAAGGAACTCCTACGGCTCGAGGCGTTCGATTACGTGATCCATAATCGCGATTTTCATTTGGACGACACGGTGGAAAAAGTGCGCGCGGTAATCGCCGCCGAACATTTGAAGGTGCATCACCGCAAGGTGAATTTGTGACCCAACCTTCCGCCTCTTTTTCGGGACCGGAGACCGACCCCCAACCCGGGCATTATCCAACCCGACAGCCCGTATACGTGCGGATGCCGTCCCTGCCGCCCGTCGCCACTTATGGGCTGATCGGCTTCACCGTCTTCGTCTATATCCTGCAAATCCTGGCGACGGCGTTGTTCGGCGACACAATCTACGGGGCGGATATCGTCACCCTGCTTGGCGCGCGCATCAGCGAAAACATAGACAACGGCGAGTACTGGCGCTTGATCACGCCGGTCTTCCTGCATGGTTCCCTCGGACACATCTTCTTCAATATGTACGCGCTCTTCTCCGTCGGCAGCCTGCTAGAGCGGCATTTCGGTCATGGGCGTTTCCTGCTGATGTATTTCCTGGGGGCGTTTTCTGGAAATGTGCTTTCCTACCTTTTCACGCAAGGTTATTCTGTAGGCGCATCCACCGCTGTCTTCGGGCTCATCGCCGCCGAAGGGATCTTCTTCTACCAGAACCGCGAATTATTCGGCGCATACGCCCGCAACGCCGTGGGCAACGCCGTCTTCATCGTCGTTATCAACCTTTTCATCGGGCTTGCCCCCATGATAGACAACTGGGGGCATATCGGCGGCTTGCTTGGCGGCGCAATATTCGCCTGGTTCGCCGGACCGAAATGGACGGTGACTGGAATCCCGCCGCAACTCTCACTGCGCGACGAACGCGAACCCCGCGAAGCGATCACGGCAGTCCTTCTCGTTTTGATTATCTTCGGCGGGCTGGCGGCGTGGAGGATACTGTAACGCCGAGGGAAACGCGCAACCAACTGCTTCCCAATATTCATCCCTCTCTACGGAGGCGCCCGCCGCAAGTCCGGCAAAAACGATCGCTGAGTTTTGCGCGAGATCCGCATTGCGGACAGTACACGCCGGTGGAGTCGCCTTCGCCCTGTTCGCGCGCCTGCCTGCGCCGCGGCTTGGACTTTGAAGCGCGTCCCCAGTGGACGTAATACGCCAGCCCGCCCGCGATCATAATGACGCCCAGCCCGCCGATGATGTAGGGCAGACTGTTGGCAAGCGAGACGCGCCCGGGCGTATCCTCGTTGACGGGTTCGGCGATCTGCGCGCTCTGCGCCTCGGAAACGAGCGTATCCGTGGTCTTTTGATATTTAAGCGCCACGCTGAATTGTTCGCCCGCTTCGAGCGCGACGGGGCTGTTTTCGTAATAGTTCATTCCCTGCGAATTGATTACCGAAACATGTTTCGGCTCGAGTTCGACCTTTGTCGCGTCGAGCGGCTCGAGAAAGCCGTATTTGAAAGAGGCGACGGCGTGGGCGTTATCCCACAGATAAACGAAAAGGCGTTCCTCTCCGTTGAAGGACAGCGGCTGGTAATACTCGAAGCGATAAGGCTGTTTTTTTTCGATGAATATTGTAAAAGTCTGATATTCGCCCTCTGTCACCGGCGCTTCGTAAGGGGCGTTCATGAATTGACCGCCGCCCGCATCGGAGGCGACCGCGATCAAATCCGCCTCAGCCGGGATGCGGAAACTGAGCCTGACCGGCAGGGACGCATCCGCCGCAACCTGAAAGTCGGTGATGACCAACATGCTGGGCTGGTCGTACTCGGGCCACAACTGCACCGTGACGAACGCCAGCGCCGCCGCCTGCGCGGACGCCGGAAACGACGTCAACGCTCCCAGTACAAGGAACAGGATCAATTTACGCATGAAAGCCTCCAAATTTTTCATATCTTACCATGCGCCCTTTTTACGGAAATGGAAACGTTTTGGGCGCATTTCGTTTCAGTGAAAACCGCCCCAAAGTTCGGGCAAAATCATTGGGTTTTACAGCCCGGGGCGGCGACCTTTTCATGCGCGCGACATTCCAAAGCCTGTTTTATCCCGCGAATTCGGATGTTATAACTGATTACCTTACATTTTGTTTTTAGGACGTTGAAAACGCGGATGAACGCAGATTTTTTTTGACAAATCGCCTGAAAAAATGCCTTATTTCCGCGTTCGTCCGCGTCCCGACTTTAAGAGTTATAATTGACTCATATTACGCACTTTTGCCATCCTCACGAACCGTCCACGAATAAAGTCACGAATTCGCGAATGCTGGCGCGCCTATTCGTTTATTCGTGAACATTCGTGGACGGTCACCGACTCATCGGCAGGCGCACTTTCTAACCAAATGCCATCTTGCGTAAAGTGAGTTAATTACCTTGCACTTTGTTTTTAGGATGCGGAAAACGCGGACGAACGCAGATTTTTTTTGACAAAACGCCCGAAAAAACGCCTTGAATCCGCGTTTTCCGCGCTCGTCCGCATCCTGATTTTAAGAGTGTAAGGTAATCAGGAGTTTTGATTACCTTACACTTTCAGAAGCGGGACGCTGATGAACGCAGAAAACGCAGATTTTTCTCTTTTTTATCAGCGAAATCAGCGTTTTTCAGCGTCCAAAAAGCATTGTGTAAGGTAATCAGGAGTTATAATTAACTAACGGATGTTACGCAGAGGGTGCGTCGCGCCTTTATAAACAGGACTCTTAAGGGTCGCTTCGCCTGCTTTTGCAAATAAGTTCACCCGGGTGGCGCGACGCGCTGCGTAAGGCGAGTAATTAACTGCTCTACAACAACGGCTTCCGACAAGGAGAACCTTCATGCAACGAATGTTTGGTTTTTTGATCGGCATATTCACAGGCGCGCTGGTGGGCGCAGTCATCGCATTGCTCCTTGCGCCCGAATCCGGCGAAATTCTGCGCGGACAAATCCGCGAACGCGGACAATCCTTCTTCAACGACATACGCCATTCGGCGGACGCGCGCCGCATTGAACTGCGCGGACGTTTGGAATCCCTGCGCGCCCCAAGAAGCGACTTCTAACGCCCATTTTCAGCGCTCCCCTGTTATCGGCGCGATGCGATTCGCGAGCGTTTTACCCTGCGGAGTTGGAAGTATAATCGCTTCGTATGTCCATCCTTTCAGGCAAGCGCATCCTGCTTGGCGTCACCGGCTCCATTGCGGCGTTCAAGGCGGCGGATCTGGCTTCCAAACTGACACAGGCGGGCGCGGAGGTTGACGTCATCCTGACCGGCGCGGGAGAAAAATTCGTCACGCCGCTCACGTTTCAATCCGTGACCGGGCGCAGGGCTTATACAGACGAAGACCTGTGGGGCGATGAAGCGCATATCGTTCACATCAGCCTCGGCAAAAAAGCGGACTTGCTGGTCATCGCCCCCTGCACAGCGAATACAATCGCAAAACTCGCGCGCGGCGTCGCGGATAACCTTTTGACCGTCACCGCATTGGCGGCGACGTGTCCGTTATTGATCGCGCCCGCCATGGATGGGGGGATGTACGACCATCCCGCCACCCAGCAGAATCTCAAGACGCTTCAGACTCGCTCTGTGCGGGTCGCTGGACCCGCAACCGGGCGCCTCGCCTCGGGCTTATCCGGCGTCGGACGCATGATCGAGCCGATGGAGATTCTCGGCTACATACGGATCGCGCTTGGAAAAAATGGAAAACTCACAGGCAAGAAAATCATCGTCACCGCCGGAGGGACGCAGGAAGCCATTGACCCGGTGCGCGTCATCACGAATCATTCGTCGGGCAAACAGGGGTACGCGCTCGCCCAAGCCGCGCTCGATGCGGGCGCAGACGTGACCCTCGTCACCGCGCCGACCGCGTTGACTCCGCCTGTGGGGGCGAAGGTTGTTCATATAAAGAGCGCGCAGGATATGCTCGATGCGTTGATGAACGAATCTGCTGATGCGCTGATAATGGCCGCCGCGGCGGCGGATTTCCGCCCGAAAGAAACGGCGAAGGATAAAATCAAGAAGCGCGATGGAATTCCGCAGATTCCGCTCGAGGGCGCGCCGGACATCTTGAAAGCGGTATCCGGCTCCGGGTCCGGGGAGAAGCGGTTCAAAGTCATGGTCGGGTTCGCGGCCGAGAGTCAAGACCTTTTGCAGAATGCGTCTGAGAAGTTGAAATCCAAAGGGTTGGACTTCATCGCCGCCAACGACATCTCGGCGCGCGACGCCGGGTTTGCCGTCGAAACGAACCGCATCGCCTTATTATTCGCGGATGGGAGGCAGGAACTCCTGCCGTTGATGAGCAAGAGCGAAGCGGCTGAAAAAATCGTCGAACACATTGCGAGGCTCTTGAAATAATATGCGAATTCTGGTGATGTCGGACATTCATGCAAATTATCCCGCGCTCGAAGCGGTGCTGAAAGACGCCGGGGCGGTGGACGAGACCTGGTGCCTGGGCGACCTTGTCGGCTACGGCCCCGACCCGAACGCCGTGGTGGAGGAAGTGCGCGAGATCAAGAACCTGACCTGCCTGATGGGCAACCATGACGTGGCTGTCATCGGCAAGATGTCGCTCGAGACCTTCAACGGCGACGCGAAACGCTCGCTGATGTATCACGAGCAGGTGCTTTCCGCCAGCAACATGGATTTCATCAAATCCCTGCCGACCAAGCCCAAAGCGCGCAACGGCGCGACGATCGTGCATGGCAGCCCGCGCGATCCGTTGTGGGAGTACATCCTCAACTCGACGACCGCCAGCCTTAACTTCGACCATTTTGAAACGGACTGGTGTTTCGTCGGGCATACGCACATCCAAAGCATCTTCACCCTCAAAAACGGAACGGATCGGGTCGCCGCCGAATACGCCCAGCCGGACACGGCTCTTACCCTCCGCCCGAGGCTGATCCTCAACCCCGGCTCGGTGGGCCAACCCCGCGACCGCGACCCTCGCGCCGCGTATGCCATTTACGATTCGACCGCCCTGACATGGACTCCCAAACGCGTGGCGTATAACTTTGCCGAGGTGCAGGAGCGCATCCGCGCGGCGGGGTTGCCGGAAAAACATGCCGTGAGAATCGCCGAGGGTTGGTAGGCGCGCCGGACGGGAACCAATTGCTCGATCCCGCCGTCCTTTTGAGAGAGAATCGCCATGTGATTGCCCCGTCCCGCGCATAGCGTTAGAGAACGCTTCCTGCGCAACGCGGGTAATCGCCGATGGAAAAGGAGAAGTTGAAATGAAACGCCTGATACCCCATAGCATTGTCCTGATCGCCGCGCTGATATTGGGGGCGTGCGCAAGGGGCGCTGCGCGGAGTGAACCGCAATATGTTGATGAACCTCCCGCCATGCCCGCTGCCGATGTTGCCCCTGAACAGTTTGCGGCTGAACAAGCCCCTGCCAGCGAAAGCGGCGGGGAAGCGTCCAGCGTCGAAAGGCTCGTCATCCAAAACGCCGACCTTGTCATCGTCGTTTCGGATGTGGAAGGGCGCATGGAAGAAATCCAGAAAATGGCGGAGAAGATGGGCGGCTTTGTCGTCTCGTCCAACCTGTATCAGGGATATACCAGCAACTACATCCCCGTGCCGGAAGGGACGCTCACCATCCGCGTGCCGGCTGAAAAACTTGACGAGGCGCTGGGTCTCATCAAGGAAGACGCAGTCGAGGTGCAGAGTGAGACGCGCTCCGGGCAGGACGTCACCGCCGAATATGTGGATTTGAAATCCCGCCTCAAGACCTATGAAGCCGCCGAAAAAGAATTGACCGAACTCATGGAGAACGCGCAGGACACCGACGAGGTCGTCAACATCTTCAACCAGTTGATGTATTACCGCGAGCAGATCGAGATCATCAAGGGGCAGATCAAATACTACGAAGAAGCCGCCGCGCTTTCCGCCGTCAGTATTCGCCTGGTCGCGGAGGAGACCATCCAGCCGGTTACAATCGGCAAGTGGGAGCCGAAGGGCGTCGCGCTCGAAGCCATCCAGGACCTGCTCGACTTCTGGAAGAACTTCGTGGACTTCATGATCCGCTTCGTGATCTACACCCTGCCTGTGCTGATCACCATCGCCATCCCCTTCTACCTCGCTTTCATCGGCGCGCGCTGGGTCTTCCGCAAGATGCGCGGGAAGAAAAAGATAGAGCCGAAGGCGGAAGAAAAAAAGTGACGAACGATGAGTAACGAGAGGACGGCGCAGTTGCGCCGTCCTCTTTTTTTTGAGAGGGTTTGCCCGCTCCCGGCGCCATCCCCGACGCGGCGTTTCACCCACAAATCGCCGCCGGAGGCAGGGTTGACAAGATGGGCGTTTGGGACGCGGATGAAACGGATCGCGCGGAGACATCTTGCGCGCTGGCGTCGAAATGACAACGACAAGGGGTTTCAGACGCTAAGGCAATCGGTCGTGTTATATAATCCCCGTATATGGACTCTCTGATTCAAGACGCAAAGACGCTTTTCAACGTCCATCTCACGGCGCGGCAGGCCGAGGCGCTCGTCAACTACGAGAGAGAACTGCTGGCGTGGAATCAAAAATTCAACCTGACCGCCATCCGCGACGCGAAGTCCATTCGCGCCAAGCACTTCCTGGATTCGTATTCCTGCGTTTTGGCGTGGAAAGCGAATCCCCCGCAGCGCCTTGTGGATGTCGGCACAGGCGCGGGCTTCCCCGGCATCCCGCTCAAGATCATCTACCCAGCCATGCATGTGACGCTGGTCGAATCCGTCGGCAAAAAAGCCGCGTTCTGCCGGCATGTGACCCAGACGCTGCGATTGGACGCTATCGAAGTGATCCATGCGCGCGCCGAAGAGCTGGGTCAGGACCCCGCGCGCCGCGAGACGTATGATTGGGCGGTCGCTCGCGCCGTTGCAAACCTCAACATCCTGAGCGAATATTTGCTTCCCTTCGTCAAACTTGGCGGGACAATGCTCGCCCAAAAAGGCGAAAGCGGACCCGCCGAGGCGCAGTCCGCTGAAAAAGCGATGAAGTTGTTGGGGGGCAAATTAAAGCGGTTGATCCCGGTGCATTTGCCCGGCGTGGCGGACGAACGCTGGCTTGTGCTGGCGGAAAAATTCGCCGCAACGCCGCCCAGGTATCCGCGCAAGGCGGGGACTCCGATGAAGACGCCGTTGTAAACCCAACTCCGCTTTATTTCTTCGGCAGTTTCGACAAAATGGAAATATCGCGCCGGTGTTCGGCTTTCGGAACGTCGCCGCCCCCATGTCGGCAACTGTCCATCTCGGCGCTGAAGCGCATCCAGTCCGAGACGAGAATGACAATGTGCGGCGATTTATCCTTGAAAAAGAGCGGCGAGAGGAAAAGCCGCAGCACACCCTGCGACATCGGCAGCGCGTTCACCTCGATCACGACAGCGGTCATTTTTGCAAGCGGCTCCACGATCTCCGCCAGCGAGCGGCGCACGCTTCTCGGCGGGAAGAGCGCCCCCATACTTGCCGTGCTTGTGCGCCGAAAACGCTTGTAGGAAATATTCATCCGCAAAAACGGCGTCGCCACTCTCAAGTAATCGCCGAAGGGTTGCGCGTACGCGCTCTTGCGGATCAAAAAGATGACGATGCCCGTACATGCGATCAAACCGCCCAGCGCGGCGAAGGCTGTCCAGCGCCATTGTTCGAAGCCCCAACTGCGGATCGCCCACGCCAGCCCCACCAATGCCAGCCCAAGCGCAAAGACCGCCGTCCACCAGCGGCTCATCATATGCGTGAATACGACCAGGGGATAACGCCTTCCGCCTTTTGCCGCCATGATTCAATCGTCCTCGTCCATGATCGGAAGCGCGCCGCCTCCTTCCGCGCCCTGGGGCGGGTCCCCGTCCATCCGGCTGATTAAACCTCCGATGGCTTTTTCCAACTGACCGCCGCGCAGGCTGAAGGTGATGTCGCCGCGCGTCTTCTCGATGATGCTGCGCGCCAGGTCGGTCTGCCGGCGCAGCCCATTGGTGATCGCGTCCGGGTAGGACATGGCGACGAGGACGGAGTAAATTTCGTCCATGACGCCGAGCAGGCGTTCCGCTTCGGCGGAGTAACCGTGACGCAGAATGTCCAATGTGCGGCGGCGCAGTTCTCCGGGGACTTCCGCCAACCCGTTGAGAAAGGTCGCAGGTTCAACGACCAACTCCTCCGGAGTCGGAAGCGGCTGGTTGCGGATCAGGGCGCAGGTGACGTTCGCTTCCACATATTCCTTCAACGAATCCTGGGTGTATCCGGCGTGATACAGGTCGGGATATGTTGCAAGCGAATTGCGGAGCGTATCCGCGAGGCGGCGCGCTTCGAGCAGGAAAGCCTGCATGGCGGGCGTATCCTCCACATGCGCGGCGCGGATGGCTTTGGAGCAGGCTTGCGTGAGTTTGCGCGCGTGTTCCAAAGCCTGTTCGCGGGCGGCGGTGCGCGAGTCGAAATTCTTTCGAATCCGCTCGGCGATGGATTCCAGTTTGTGCATGTTACTCTTTGGGCGGTT
>CAADGT010000242.1 GCA_900696595.1 uncultured Chloroflexota bacterium | reverse complement strand
CTGGCGCGACGGATGAGATTTCCTTCGCCCGCTCGGTGGACGCCCGCTTCATCGGTCAAGGCTCGGAGACGAACCTGCTTCTATCTCCTCAGCCTTTTCCTTCGCTGAATCCTTCCGACCTGCGCCGTCAGTTCGATCAAAATTATGAGCGCCTCTACGGGCGGACGTATCCCGAAATCCCCATCGAGTTCGTCAACTTCCGAGTCCGCGCCAGTTTGCCCGCGCACCCGTTGAAACTGCAAAAATTGGACGCGCGCGCAGGCGACATCGCGCAAGCCTTCAAAGGCGAGCGCCTGGCGTTCTCTGGCGACGCAAAGGATTTCATCCCGTTCACCGTCTACGACCGATACAAGTTGTATCCTGGCGCGGAATTCCCAGGTCCCGCTATCATCGAAGAACGCGAATCCACCATCATCGTCGGCGAAGGCGCAACCGTTTCGGTGGATCAATACGGATTCCTATGGATGGAAATGCCGACGGAGTAATTTCTCGTACCGCAAAGTTCACTTTGCGATTTTGAAGCGCCGAGACACGGAGACACGGAGTTTTTAATTGGCTTTCTCAGTGTCTCTGTGACTCCGTGTTTTTCTCTAAATAGCGCATCACAAAGTTGCCATAGCGATTCCGCCATTGCCAAACCGTCCACGAATTACGACCACGAATTCACGAATGTGAACGGCGCATTCGAGTATTCGTGAAAAACTTGTCCTGAGCTTGTCGAAGGATTCGTGGACGGTATACCTGCAGAGGATTTGACCTTGCGCTGTAGTACAGTATTGCTGGCTTAATTTGGAGTAGTACAAAATGTCACGACGTTGTCCAAAGTAAAGGAACGCTGCCATGCCCCCAACCTTCGACCCCATCACCCTCGAAATCCTCTGGCGGCGGCTGATCTCCATCGTGGACGAAGCCGACGCCACCGTGGCGCGCACCGCGTTTTCCAGTCTGTTGCGCGACGCGCACGATTACACCTGCATGTTCACCGACCGTCGCGGGCGCGAACTGGCGCAAGGGACTCTCGCCACGCCTGGGCAATCGGGCGCGATGGCGCTGGGCATTCAGAATCTTGTCAAAAAATTCCCGACGGATTATTTCAATCAAGGCGACGTGTTCATCACCAACGATCCCTGGGCGCTGGCGGGTCATCTCAACGACATCTGCGTCTTCAGCCCGATCTTCCACAAGGAAATTCTTGTCGCGTTCACCGCTTGCGTCCTGCATCACTCGGATATCGGCGGAAGAGTCGCCTCCGACAATCACGATGTCTTTGAAGAAGGCTTGTTCATTCCGTTGGTGAAACTCTACGACAGAGGCGAACTCAACCAAGCCGTCATGGACATGATTCGCTGGAACGTCCGCACGCCTGAAAATGTCATTGGCGACATCCGCTCGCAGATCGCGGCGAACCACGTCTGCGCCGCGCAGGTGCGACGATTGCTGGACGACTATCGCCTCGACTCGCTGGATGAACTTGCCGACGAGATCATCTCGCGCAGTGAAAAAAGTATGCGCGACGCCATCGCCCAGGTCCCCGATGGAATTTATCAAGCCGAAGGCGTCATCGAACAGATGGAAGGGCAGAAAGACATCGTCATCAAAGCCGCCGTCGAAATCACAGGGAGCGACATCTCCGTTGACCTCGCGGGCTCGTCGCCGCAGGTCAACTGGGGCGGCAACGTCGTGTACAACTTCACCTTTGCCTACGTCCACATGGCGATCAAAAGCGTCTTCGACCCCGACATCCCCAACAATCACGGCAGCGCCGCGCTCATCAACCTGAACGCTCCCGAAGGCTCGGTGGTCAACTGTCGCTTTCCTGTCGCCGTCGCCGCGCGGATGCAGATCGGTCACTTCATGACCGAGATCATCTATCGCGCATTGGCGCAAGCGTTGCCGCAGCGAGTCATCGCGGGCAGCGGCGGCGCTCCCGCCACGATGAACGTCTTTTACGGAACGCGCAACGACGGCAAACCCTGGCACGCGGTCATCATTCGCGGCGGCGGCATGGGCGCAAGCAACAGGCGCGACGGCGCAAACAGTTACATCTTCCCCGCCAACGGAGCGAACACACCCGCCGAGATTCTCGAAAGCGACACGCCCCTCATCGTCGAACGCCGCGAGTTTCTGACGGACTCGGGCGGCGCGGGAAAATTCCGCGGCGGGCTGGGGACTCGCACCGTCTTCCGCGTGCCAGACGACGAACATGCGCCTCAGACTCCCGTCAGCCTGGGCATCCAATCGGGACGCTTTCGCCTACCCCCCGAGGGACTCGCTGGCGGGGGAGCGGGCGCGCGCGCAAAATTTCTCGTCAACGGCAAAGCGGGGAATCCCTACGGCTTGACCAAACTCCACCCTGGCGACGTCGTCACCATGGACGCGGCAGGCGGCGGCGGCTACGGCTCCCCGTCCGAACGCGACCGCGACGCCCTCGAAGAGGATATCCGCATGGGGTGGGTGTCGGAAGAGAAGGCGAAAGAGAATTATTGATTCGCCTTACGCAGTACAGCAAACTTCAGTTTGCTTTTATGGCGCAAAGTGAACTTTGCGGTACAAAGCATTGCGTAATGCCAGTTATTGATTACCCCGAGAACAAAATCGGAGTCTTTCGACTCCGACGGTTCATTTCGCAACGGCTATAAATTCTTCTGGCGTAACTTTCGCTTGCTTCAGGATGCTGCGCAATGTCCCAATGGCGACTTCGTTATGCAAAGGAACTACGCAACCGACGCTTCCCTCCTGCGTGGACTTTTTTCATGACGACATGGCTTCCGCGTTGACGCGTCTGAACGAAGTCAATCTTTTCCAGGGCGCGGATAATTTGCCGCCCAGAGAGATGCGGAAGTTCAGGCATACGCCGCCACTTCGAAGGTGGTCAACAACGGATGGCTGGTTTCTGGAAGAGGAAATTCCTCCAGATAGAGTTCGGTCGCTTCTTTCAGGTTGGCAACCGCTTCTTCCACGGTTTTTCCCTGACTAACCGTCCCTACTTCGGGGCAATCCGCCACATACCAATCATTTTCCTTGTGGATTAGAGCGGTAAATGTTCGAGTCATGGTTGTACTCCAGTTTCTCATTCAATGTTGACGCTTTTTGAGAGAGCGCGTCTGACATTGTTTCCCCACACCGTTCCCGAAGCGGAGCGGGAGGGCAGTTCGATTGCTATATTTTCGCTGGCGAGCGCCAAAAGCGCAAGGCTGTCACGGCTTTGCCGATTATATCTTTGGGCAACGATCCAAACCCTTAAAGTTTCCCTCCCCCCGTTGACAATTCCCAAAAGAGGGGTATACTGAATATATCTCACTTTTGTTACGATGTGTCGAAATAGTGAGATATGTTTTATAAACTGGAGGTTTTGCATGACCCTGAGGCTGTTTGAAACATGGCAGAACCAGACCCTGGAGGGAATCTTCGCGGAGTGCCGCGAACTGGCGGAGGACGCCGACTTCCCGACGGTCAAACGTTGGCGCGAAAATGGGGGCAAGGTGTTGGGGCATTTCCAGGTTTATTTCCCAGAAGAGATCGCCCACGCGGCGGGGATGTTGCCGCTCAAAATGCGCGGCGCGCCCGTCGAGCCGACTCACTCCGACTCGCGCTTCGGTTCCTACCTTTGTTCGATTCTCAAAACTTCGCTCGAACTCGTCCTCAGCAATCGCGTCGAACTGGACATGTTCGTCACGCATCCCATCTGCGACGCGGCGCGGAATCTGGCGGCGGTGTGGGGACGCAACTATTCGTATCCGTGCCAGATTTTGTACCTGCCGCAGAACGCGAACTCCAAAGCGTCGGCGGAGTATTTGCGCGGGGAGTATGAACGCGTCAAGGGCGATATCGAAGCGGTGACGGGGAGCAAGGTCACGGATGAAGCGTTGAAAAATTCCATCGCCGTGTATAACGAGAATCGCAGTCTCCTGCGAAAAATTTACGAGATCAAACGCAAACAGCCCTGGCTTCTTTCGGGCTTCGAGGCGTATCTGCTGATGACCGTCGGCGGGATGATTTTGCGCGAGGAGCACAACGAAATGCTCAAGGCGGCGATCCCGCTCATCGAAGCGCGACCAGCCAAACGTCAGGATAAGATTCGGGTCGTCTTCGAGGGCGGATTCTGCGAACAGCCTCCGCTGGATTTGATCCGCGCCATCTCCCAGTCCTGCTACATCGTGGACGACGATCTGCTCATCGGTTTGAGGTGGATTCTCGAAGATGTTCCGCTCGAAGGCGATTTGTTGATGAACATGGCGGACGCGTATCTGGAGAAATCCACGTACAGCCCTGTGCAGCACGACGCGCGCAAGCCGAAAGAGAAGATGCTGTTGCAACGCATCGCGGACTCGGGCGCGGAGGCGGCGATCATCACTGCCGCGAAGATGTGCGAGCCTGGTCTCGAAGATCAGGTGACGTACACCAAGACGCTCGATGAAAAAGGCATTCCGTATTTCGTCGGCGAGTTCGAAGAGAATATGACCAGCTTCGACAGCATGGAAATCCAACTGGAAACATTTACTGAGAATTTGATCTTTAGTTGAGAGATGTCATTGCGAGGAGGAGCGGAGCGACGACGAAGCAATCTCCTCGCTGGTTGGAGATTGCTTCGTGACGTTGAAGCGTCACTCGCAATGACGTAAGCCTTGAGAGGTGACCCATGACCGAAACAAAAACAGAAGAACTCGTAGGGCGCGGCAACAAGGAAGGGGCGGACCTGTTCCGCGAGTGGTTCGACGATCTGGCGGATCACGCCAAACGGGGCAACGGCGCGGCGTACGTCTTCGTGATGGGAAGCATGGCGGAACTGTTACACGTCTTCGATTTTCCGCTGGTGCTGCCTGAGATCACGTCGCTTCAAACTGCCGTGCGGCGCGTGGCGGATAAATATCTCGCCGAAGCCGAAGATTACGGCTACTCGCCCGATATTTGCGGCTATGTCAAAGCGGATATTGCCGTGCAGTTGCGCGGCGGCGATCATCCGATGGGGCAGATTCCCAAGCCTGCCATCGCCGTGATGACCAACGCCTGCAACACTTACATCAAGTGGGCGGAGATTTGGGAGCGCATGTACGGGATTCCGCTCTTCGTGCTGGATGTGCCAGCCACGCGGCAGGCGGGCGGACAGTTCCAGCCTGGCAGTTCGGATTTCGAGCGCGACCGCAAATACGTCGAGGCGCAGATTCGAGAGTTGATCACGCTGTGCGAACAGGTGACGAAAAAAAAGTTCGACATTGACCGCCTGCGCGAAACGCTCGGTTACGCCAACGAGATGAATAAAGGCTGGCGGCGCGTGCTGGAACTCAACAAGAGCAAACCGTCCCTCTTCAATGCGGTGACGGACGGCACGGTCTATCTCGGCGTTTCCAATAACCTGCGCGGGACGAAGAAGGGCGCCCAGTTCTTCAAGAATCTCGTGGAGGAGATGGAATACAAAGCCGCGCACGGCATCGGCACGCAGATCGAGGAAAAATATCGGCTCGGTTTTGTCGGCGTGCCGTGTTACCCGATCTTCCGCCGCTTCAGCGAAATGTTCACCGAGTGGGGCGGCAACTTCGTCCACTCCACCTATTTGAACTTCGCTTCGGGCGGAGGAAGCATGGGCTACGAATACGACGTGAACCGCCCCGTTGAAAGCCTCGCGGAGGGATTCCTGATCAGCGTGCGCGAAGCGATGGACAACATGTTCCACCAGGACCGCGTCGTGATTGACTGGGTGAAGAATTACGATCTCGACGGCGTGGTCTATCACCCCATCAAATCGTGCCGCACGGTTTCGACGGGTCTCGCGGACGGGCGGCGGGCGATGATGGCGGCGACCGACATCCCCAGCCTGTTCATCGAATCGGACATGATGGACAAGCGCGTCGTCTCTGAAGCGCAGATGAAAAACCGCGCCGACGCTTTCTTCGAAGGTCTGGCGTCGCGGCGCGAGATGGCAAAGATCGCGCAATCATAATGTCGCGGCGACGGAAAAATCCCGTCTCGCAGTGACAATAACCTTGGAGGTAGTTATGGCATACGCGGCAGGCGTTGACGTAGGCTCGACGCAAACCAAAGCGGTCATCGTGAATGAAGCGAGGGAGATCGTCGGACGCGCCCTGATTGACACAGGCGCGAACGTGGTCGTGGCGGCGGAAAACGCTTATAACGAAGCGCTCAAGTCCAGCGGCATCCGCGAAGAGGAAGTCGAATACGTGATCGGGACGGGCTACGGGCGTTACCGCGTCACATTTGGCAACACGCAGGTGACGGAGATCTCCTGTCACGCGCGCGGCGCGGCGCAGATGTTCCCTGGCACCAAGACCGTGCTGGACATGGGCGGGCAGGACACCAAAGCCATCCGCGTCAGCCCGAAAGGCGAAGTGCTCGACTTCTGCATGAACGACAAATGCGCGGCAGGAACGGGACGTTTCCTCGGCGCGGCGGCGGCGGCGTTGGATATTCCGCTCGCCGAATTGGGCAACGTGGCGATGAAAGCGGAGCGACCCGTCAAGATCAGCACCACCTGCACCGTCTTCGCCGAGTCCGAAGTCCTTTCGTGGCTGGGCAAGGGCAAAAAGATCGAAGATATTTTGTGGGGCGTGCATCTGTCCATTGCCTCGCGTTCCACCGCGTTGTTGCGACGCGTGGGCATCGAAGACGAGATCACTTTCACAGGCGGCGTGACGAAAAACGCGGGCATGATCAAATCGCTCGAACAGGCGCTGAAAACAAAACTCAACGTCAGCGAAGATTCGCATTTCATGGGCGCGTTGGGCGCGGCGCTCTTCGCGCTCGACCACATCCTTGCAGGACGCGTCCCCGCCGAAGTAAAGGAGACAGCATGAGCGTTTTCACCACTGGCATAGACGTTGGCTCGACCTACACCAAAGCCCTCATTTTGAAAGACGGCAACGAGATCGTCTCGCGCGCCATGGTCAACACGGGCTTCCGACTCGAAGAAGCCGCGCGCAAAGCCTACAATGCCGCGCTCGAACAGGCGGGCATGAGCGAATCGGATTCTTCGTATCTCGTCACGACGGGCTTCGGTCGCCACCTCGTCGGCTTCCGCGACGTGAACGTGACCGACATCAACGCCAGCGCGCGCGGCGCGGCATTCCTCTTCCCCAAGACCCGCACCATCCTCGACGTGGGCGGGCAGACGATGAAAGCCATTCAACTGACCGAGGAAGGCAGGGTCAAATCCTTCCGCCTCAACGACAAATGCGCGGCAGGCACGGGCGCATTCCTCGAAAAGACCGCCCGTTACATGGGCTACAAGATCGAAGAGATCGGCGCGCTTGCGGCGGTCTCCAAAACGGCGGTGCCAATTTCGGGCGTGTGCGCCGTCTTCGCCGAGTCCGAAGTGATCAACCATCTTTCGCAGGGCATGGCTCCGTCCGACATCATGTACGGCTCCATCGTCTCGCTCGTGGCGCGCTCGGTGCAACTGCTCAAACGCGTCGGCATGAACCCCGAATTCACGCTCATCGGCGGCATTTTGCGCTTTGAATCCATGAGCCACGTCGTGCGCGAACAGATCAAAACCGACGTCAACGTCGCGGAAGGCGACCTGGTTCAATACGTCACCGCTCTCGGCGCGGCGATCCTCGGACATCGGCGCTTCGAGAAACTTCAACGCGAAGGGCAACCGACAGTCGCAGGCGCATAAGCCTGCGATTTTGTAGAATTACGGAAACCGCGCCATGTCGCCGACTACGCCGTCCGTTCGGACTCAATTTTTGATCTTCACCCTCTTCGGTGAATTCATCATCCCGCGCGGCGGTTCCATCTGGACGGGCAGCCTGCTCGCCCTCCTCGACCGACTCGACGTGGGAGAGCGCGCCGCGCGACTGGCGCTCTCGCGAATGGCGCGCAAAGGCTGGCTATCCACGCGCAAAGAGGGGCGGCGCAGTCAATACTCGCTCACGCCGCGCGGCTGGTCGCTTCTCGTCCAGGGCGGACAACGCATCTTCGAGCCGCCCACCCGCGAATGGGACGGCATGTGGCAGATCGTCGTCTTCTCGCTTCCCGAAAAGAAGCGCAGTCTGCGTCACGCCTTTCGCACGCGCCTGCCGTGGTTCGGCTTCGGTCAACTTGCGCCGAACATGTGGATCTCGCCCCACAACCGCAAGACCGAAATCCTTGCCCTGTGCAGTGAATTGAACATGCAGGATCACGTCGAAATCTTTTCGGGCATCCACATGGGACCGTCCGAAGATCAGGAACTCGTCCGCCGCTGTTGGGACCTGCCGCGTCTGGCGAACCAATATAAAAAATTCATCGCCAAATTTGAAAAGGATTATCTGGCTTGCAGGAACAACGGACATCTTCCGCTAAAAATGGACGATTCCTTTGTCAACCGTTTTTGGCTGTTGCATCATTACCAAAGCTTCCCGCGCATAGACCCCAACCTGCCCGCCGCCCTGCTCCCTTCCGACTGGATCGGCTTCAAAGCGCGGCAGTTGTTCGAAGACTATCGCGGCATCCTCGAAACTCCCGCCAACCAGTTCGTAGACGAAGCCCTCGCCTCCGAACCCGCACGTTGAGGGGAGAGTCCCACCGTGCCGCAAAGTTCACTTTGCGTGTTTCGCTTCGGAGACAAAGGCGGACGACGCCAGTGAAGTTCACAAAGCGTCACGAAAGAAGCCTCGTAAAAACAATAACTTTGCTCTTCCCTTTGTGTACTTCGTGTCCTTTGTGTTAGAGATTTTTCTCGCTACAAACGAGAGAGCCTGAAACTGGAGACCTACATGGACGTACTACGAGACCAAAAAACCGACTTCAAAGAAATCATCTACGAAAAAAGTAACTGGGTGGCGCGCATCACCATCAACCGCCCGCACGTCTACAACTCCTACAGCACCAACGCGCTGGAGGAACTGGCGCAGGCGTTCCGTCAAGCCGCGTTCGACGACGAAGTGGCGGTCATCGTCTACACGGGCGCGGGCGACAAAGCCTTCTGCACGGGCGGCGACGTGAAGGAATATCAGGAGCGTTACACGCGCGCGCCGCACGACTACTGGAAATATATGCGCCTCTTCGGCGCGTACATCGAGAGCATCGTCAACACGGGTAAACCCGTTATCGCGCGCATCAACGGCATGGCGGTCGGCGGCGGCAACGAATCGAATCTCGCCTGCGACCTTGCCGTTATCGCCGAACACGCCTGGGTGGGGCAGGTCGGCGCGGGAGTCGGAAGCGTCGCGGCGGGCGGAGCGACGCAGTGGCTGCCGATCACGGTCGGGGATCGCCGCGCCCGCTATATGTTGATGACGAACCGCCGCATCCCCGCCTATCAAGCCCTCGAGTGGGGACTCGTCAACGAAGTCGTTCCCTCCGTCAAAAAAGACGGCGCGTTCATCGAACATGCCACGCCCGAGCAGATCGCCAAAGCGGGAAAAGGCGCCGACGGTTACAGCATTGACCTCTCCAAACTCGACGAAGCGGTGGACGCGCTCGCGCAGGAACTCGTGGATAAATTTGCCGAGTGCATCCGCTACACCAAAGAGAACCTCAACTTCTGGAAAAATTTCGGCTGGCATCAAACCATCGGTCACGCGCGCGACTGGCTTTCGATCCACTACACCTCATGGGAGCCGCTCGAAGGCATGACCGCCTTCGTCGAAAAACGCCCCGCGCGTTATCGCATGTTGCGCGAGCGCGCGGCGCAAGGCAAGAGCAGCGAGTTCATCTGGGGCGCGTACGAAAAGAACTGCTCCTCCTGCGGCGCGAAAGCCCTGCCCGAAGAATTTACCCACTGCGGCGCGTGCGGCGCGGAATTGACATGACCGAGTCATTCGTTTCTTTTGAGACGAAGAACGGCGCGTCTTTCCTGACCTTGAAGCGGGCTCCGCTCAACGTGCTGGATATCGCCGCCTTGACTCAGCTCGAGTCCGCGCTGACGGAGTTATCCTGCGACGACTCGACCCGCGTCCTCATCCTCCGCGCCGAAGGGAAGATGTTCTCCGCTGGCGTGGACGTGGCGGACCACACGCCCGACAAAGTCGGCGGGATGATTCCCTTGTTCGATAGAACCTGCCGCGCATTGGCAAACTTCCCCGCGCCGACGATTGCCGTCGTCCACGGTCATGCGCTTGGCGGCGGATGCGAACTGGTCTTGTGTTGCGACTTCGCAGTCATGGCTGAAACCGCAAAGATCGGACAGCCCGAAATTCAACTCGCCGCTTTCGCTCCCATCGCCGCGATGAGGCTTCCGCAACTGGTCGGCTATCGCAACGCGGCGGACATCCTCTTCACGGGTCGCACGCTCACGGCAGAGGAAGCCTTGAAGATGGGATTGGTCAACGCGGTCGTGCCAGCGGAGCAATTGGAAAAATGGGTTGACGAGAAAACGGCGCAACTGACAAACCTCAGCCGCGTGGCGTTGACCATGACCAAACGCGCCCTGCACCTCGGCTTCGGCGCCTGGGATTCTTGCGCGGCTGAATTGGAACGACTCTATCTGGATGAATTGATGAAAACCGAAGACGCGCGCGAAGGCTTGGCGGCTTTCATGGAAAAACGCGCGGCGGTTTGGAAACATAAGTAACCAACGTCATTGCGAGGAGCGCTCTTGTTCTTCGCGACGAAGCAATCCCCTTGCGCGCAGGAGATTGCTTCGGGCGGAAAACCACCGCCCTCCCAATGACGGATAGCACATACAAAGGACACACACATGGCATCACGCGGACTGACTTTTGACCAATTCGACATGGGCGCGGTGTATCCGTCGCAGGCGCGGACGGTGACCGAAGCGGACGTGGTTAACTTCGCTGGGCTTTCTGGCGATTTCAACCCCCTGCACACCGACGCGGAGTTTGCAAAGAACATGCCCGTCGGCGAGCGCATCGCGCACGGCGTCCTCATCCTTGCGATGGCGACGGGCATGGCGAACTGGATGGGTATTTTTGAAGGCACGACGATTGCTTTGATGGAACAGGTCACGCGCTACAAGGGCGCGGTCAAGTTCGGGGACACGATTCGGCTGGAGATGGAAGTGATCGAGAAGAAACCCACGTCCAAGCCAGACAAGGGCGTGGTCAAGTTTGCCGTGCGCGTGAAGAACCAGCGCGATGAGAATGTGATTGAAGGCGAGTGGACGTTGTTGATGAAGACTGTACCGCAAACTTAAGTTTGCGGTACAAAGAATCGGAGGGCAGTATGTTACTCAAAGATAAAGTGGCGTTGATCACGGGCGGCGGAAATGGAATCGGGCGGGCGATTGTTTTGCGCTTTTTGCAGGACGGCGCGAAAGTCGTCACGGTGGACCTGGATCAGGCTGGGTTGGAGGAAACGCTCAAAGAGGCGGGGCAGGCTGGAGGTCAGGTAAGAGGCGAGGTGGCGAACATCACGAAGCGCGAAGAAGTCCAGCGCGTCGTGGATTCAATCGTCAACGAACACGGGCGGCTCGACATCCTGATCAACAACGCGGGCATCACGCGCGACGCGCTGACCACGAAGGTCAAGGACGGCGAAGTCAAGTATATGACCGACGAGCAATGGGACGCGGTGCTGGAAGTCAACTTGAAAGGGACGTGGCTGTGTTCGCAGATCGCGGCGGCGGCGATGATCAAGCAGAAGTATGGGCGCATCGTCAGCACGGCTTCGGTGGCGGCGATCGGGCACATGGGGCAGTCGAATTACGCGGCGTCGAAGGCGGGCGTGGTGGCGGTGACGCAAACGCTGGCGCTCGAACTGGCGCGGTTTAATATCGCCGTGAATTGCATCGCGCCAGGCGGGACGAAGACGCGCATGACGGCGGCGATCCCCGAAAACATCATGGCGAGTCTGATCGAGCGCATCCCGTTGAAGCGTTTTGCGGAGCCTTGCGAGATCGCGGCGGTTCATGCTTTTCTCGCAAGCGACGAAGCGTCGTTCATCACGGGGCAATGTATTTTCGTGGACGGCGGTCAGACCGTCGGAGCGTGACATGTTCGTAAAGTCGTTCATCCCCTACGGCGGCTACTGGTGTTCGCCGTTCGCGCGCTGGCAGGGAAGTTTCTCGAACCTGCACACAATCAAATTCGCGGCGGAGGTTTCGCGCAAGGCGTTGGAGGCGCGCAAGATTTCGCCCGCCGCGTTCAGCAACGTCTATCTCGGCATGACCGTCCCCGCGCCCGCTTCATTTTATGGCGCGCCGTGGCTGGCGGGCATGATCGGCGCGGAGGGGGTCACGGGTCCCGTTTTCTCGCAAGCCTGCGCGACATCGGCGCGGGTGATCGGGAGCGCGGCGCGGGCGGTGGAGACGGAGGACGACGCTTCGATTCTCTGCGTGACGGCGGATCGGACTTCCAACGGACCCCACCTGCTGTATCCGAATCCGCTCAACCCTGGCGCGCGCGGCGACGCCGAAGACTGGGTGTGGGATAACTTCAACCGCGATCCGTTCGTGGGCAACGCCATGTTGCAGACGGCGGAGAACACCGCGAAGGAAGCGTCTATCACCACCGCCGAACAGCATGAAGTCGTGTTGATGCGTTACGCCCAATACCAGAAAGCGCTGGCAGACGACGCGGCGTTTCACAAGAAGTACATGTCGGTCGTGGAAGTGAATCCGACTGGGAAAAAAGTTGTGGCAACCGTCGCGGACGATGAAGGCGTGTTCCCGTCCACCGCGGAGGGGCTCGGCAAACTCAAACCCGTCATGCCCGACGGCACAGTCACCTACGGCGCGCAGACCTTCCCCGCCGACGGCAACGCGGGCATGATTGTCACGACGAAGGACAAGGCGCGCGAGTTGAGCCGCGACCCGAAGATCGAAATCCAATTGCTTGCCTTTAGCGAAGGACGCGCCGCGAAGGGTTTCATGCCCAAGGCGAACGCTCCCGCCGTGAGAAGCGTATTGCAAAAAGCGGGGCTGGACGTGAAGGACATCAAAGCGATCAAGACGCACAATCCCTTTGCCGTGAACGATATTTTCCTTAGCCGCGAGTTGGGCATTCCGCTCGATAAGATGAATAACTACGGCTCGTCGCTGATCTGGGGTCATCCGCAGGGACCGACGGGCATGAGGCTCGTCATCGAGTTGATCGAAGAGTTGGTCTTGCTCGGCGGCGGATATGGTCTGTTCACAGGCTGTGCGGCTGGCGACACCGCCGCGGCGCGTGTGCTGGAAGTCCGCGCTGGATAAATCAAGAGAAGACCACTGAGACACGGAGACACTGAGAACTAAAAAATAAATCTCCGTGACTCAGTGTCTCCGTGGTTCAAACTTTATTTCAATGACCGAACCTTACCCATTCTCGACGACGCTCAAGGTGCGCTTCAATGAGACCGACGCGCAGGGACACGTCAACTTTGCGCAGTATTTGAATCTGTTCGACGTTGCGCTGGTCGAATACCTGCGTCACATCGGTTTCAGTTACCAGCGCATGTTGGACGAGGATTTTGACATGCTTTACGTGGATGCGCACGCTTCGTACAGCGCCCCCGCCTATTTCGACAACCTGTTGCGGATTCACTGCCGCGCGGGCAAGGTCGGCGATTCGAGCGTGAGATTTGATTTTGAAGTCTTCAACGAAAGCAAGGAGAACCGCCTGACCGCGAAAGGCGAGATCACGATTGTGACGGCGGACCGCAAGACGTTCCAGAAGATGCGCGTCCCCGACCATTTCCGCCAGGCATTGGAGAGACAGGATTGAAAGAGAAATTCACTACCGTGCATTTCAAAAACGGGACGCGGAAAACGCGGATAAACGCGGATTCTCAAGGCATTTTATCCGCGTTCTCCGCGCTCGTCAGCGTCCCAGACAGGGTTTATACGGTAGAGAAACGGTGATTGAACTTGGAGAAACAAGGATGAAAGCCGCAGTTTTTCACGAACCACACAAACCGTTGAGCGTTGAAGAAATCCCGACCCCGACTCCGTCCGCTGGCGAAGTCCTCATCAAGGTCGCGGGATGCGGAGTCTGTCATACGGACTTGCATTACATTGATCACGGCGTCCCTACATTCAAGAAGCCGCCGCTCGTGTTGGGACATGAAGTCTCAGGCACGGTCGCGGGACTCGGCGCGGGCGTCGCTCAATGGAAGGAAGGCGCGCGCGTGTTGTTGCCCGCCGTGTATGGATGCGGTCAATGCGCCATGTGCCGCACGG
>CAADGT010000241.1 GCA_900696595.1 uncultured Chloroflexota bacterium | reverse complement strand
CCCAAGTGCGGCGGGCGCATGGCGTTCTCGCCGGACGGGTCTTCGCTGGTGTGCGATTATTGCGCGCGGCAAAATCCGTTGGGGAAGGGAGGCGCAACGGATGCCGGAAAAGATTTCATCACCGCCATGGCGACGATGAAGGGACACGGCAGACCCTTGCAAGAGCAGGTCTTTCATTGCAACGGATGCGGCGCGGAATTTATTTTGCCCCCCGAACAAATTGCGGCGGATTGCGCCTATTGCGGCTCGCCGCATGTTGTCAGCCTGGAGAAGGCGAAAGACCTGCTCGCCCCCGATTCGGTCATCCCGTTCGCGTTCGATCAAAAAAAAGCCGTGCGTTTGCTGGTTGAATGGGTCGAGGGGAATAATATCAAGCCTGAAAAGAAGGTCGAGATTCCGCGCGGCGTCTACCTGCCGCTGTGGATATTCGACATCGGCGGTTCCATTGACTATACCTGTGAGATCGTCGAACGCGATGAGGATGGATTCAACCAGCGCGAGAGTCGGATCGTCCGGGTCGAGGATAAATATCCCGTCATGGCGAACGGCATTGCGCTTCCCGCCTCGCGGAAACTTTCGGCTGTCTTCATGAAGATGATCCCCGGCTTCGATTTGACCGCGCTCAAACCGTACGATCCGCGCTATCTGGCCGGGTGGCTTGCCGAAGTCTACGACGTGCCGATGGCGGACGCCTCGCTCGACGCGCGCAGTATCGCGTTCAAGGGTCTGAAAAAACAGCTGCCTTATCTGGTGAATGCCGCCAATATCGTTCGCACATCATCGGCAGGAATGTTGGTCGAATCGTTCAAACTTGCATTACTGCCCGTGTGGGTGACGGAACTCCCCTTCGGCGGGCGCGAGCATCTGGCGCTGATCAACGGACAGAGCGGCGCAGTCGAAAGCGACCTGCCCGGACAGGACGAAGAAGAAGGCGGGCTGTTCGATTTTCTGTCAGATCTGCTGAACGATTAATATCAAACGAACGCCCGCACCTCAATCCCATTCCTCTCCAAAACATCCCGCAACATTCTAACATTGACCGCCGCATTCGGATGATCGCCATGCAGGCACAACGTATCCGTGTTTCCCGTTGCAATTAATTCCACCGCATGGCGCGCCGCCTCCTCCGGCGATTCGATCAACGCCCCCGGAAGAAGGCGGGAGATTAACGACCCGTCCGCGTTATAGCCTCTATCAGGGAAGCCCTCCGCCGCGACTCTGATTCCCGCCTTCCGCCCCGCCTCAATCGACCTCGATCCTGCCAGCCCAACCAGAATTAAATCCGCGTCGAATCTTTTTACCGCCCGCGCAATCGCCCCGGCCAATTCCGCATCCATGGCAGACTGGTTATACAACGCCCCGTGCGGCTTGACGTGAGTCAGCGCCACGCCTTCTTCTTCCGCAATCGCCGCCAGAATTCGAATTTGCTCAAAGACGATTTTCTCCGCTTCTGCGGGGGAAACGGTCTCTTCCTTGCGCCCAAAATTCTCGCGGTCGTTCCAGCCCGGGTGCGCGCCCGCGTTCACGCTGAAGCGCCTGGCCAGACGCAGAGTCTCGCGCATGGTTTGTTCGTCGCCCGCATGAAACCCGCATGCAATGTTGGCAGAGGTGATATGCGGCATGATAGCCTCGTCGCCCCCCGCTCCTTCGCCAAGATCGCAGTTGAGGTCTATTTTCATTTCATCCTCTTCCAGTCCTGCGGGGTTTTAAAAACCATGGAGATCTTTTTCCGATTCTCCTGCGCTTCCTCCACCGTCGTCTCTCGAAAGCGGATTTTGCCTGCGCCTGCTTCGCATTGCGCCAGCAACGGGAGGCTTGCGCGAGTCACATGCGCGATCTTGGGGTAGCCGCCCGCAGTGGGAGAATCGGCCATCATTACGATGGGTCGCCCATCTGCCGGAATTTGGATGCTGCCCATCATCATACCTTCGGAGATGAGTTCCCTGGCATTTTTTTTTGTAATCGTATTCGTCGGGGACGATGGAGCGAGCGTTTGCAAACGATACCCCATACGGTCGAAAGGAAGGCTGACGATGTATTCATTCTCGTAAAATGCGCAGATTCCCTCAGGCGTGAACCAGTCCGCCTGGGGGGCACGGATGACATCGATGAACGGGGTCTGGCTGTAAGGCATGAAACCCGCGCCGGAAAAATTGCGCGCGGCAAGTTTGAGCAAATCGGCGGGCGGATTGGCGGGGGCCAAAACGTCCCCAATTTTCAGCGCCGGGCCGATTCCGCCGCGCAGGTATGTGGAACGGGAATTCATAACGACGGGAGAATTAAATCCGCCTGCGATACTGATGTATGCCCAGTTGCCGCCGCCTGTTTTCTTCACGCGCACCGTCCACCCGGCGCGAACGTAGAACGACGTCCAAAGCGGAAACGTCCAGAGATAAGATTCGACTTCGTAGCCCGAGCCAGTGACGGAAAGAGACGTGTTGCGTAAGGCGCGAAGCGTGAGTTCGCCGAGTCCGAGTTCAATGACGGCGGAGTTGGGCAGGTTATCCAACAGCGAGTTGGCGGCTTGATAGGCGAACCAGTCCATTGGACCCGAGGCAGGCACGCCAAATTTTTCAAATCCGCGCCTGCCGGAGTCTTGCAGGGTGGCGATGCCGGTGAGTTCGGTGAGTTCGAGCATGTCCCTCATCCCTGCCCCTCTCCGGGCAGGAGAGGGGGGAGCGTGCTTGAGGCGGCGTGCGCAAGGTTATCCTTCTCCGGCGGGAGAGGGGAAAACTTCACGATGTCGCCGGGGGCGAAGAGGAATGGATTCTCGCTGGTTGGGTCAAAGAGTTTGAGCGGGGTATGTCCGATAATGTGCCAGCCGCCAGGCGAATCTACGGGGTAGATTCCAGTTTGAGAGCCTGCAATGGCAACGGAACCAGCAGGCACGCGGGTGCGTGGGGTGGGCAGGCGGGGGAGAGTCAATTTTTCGTTGAGGATTCCCATATAAGGAAAGCCGGGCGTGAAACCCATCATGTAGACGATGTATTCGCGCTCGCTATGCAGACGAATCAACTCAGAGGGGGGTAAGGATAGGGTTGCCGCAGCAGGTTCGAGGTCCGGGCCGGATGCGCCGCCATAGAGGATGGGAATCTCGAGGCGGCGGAAAGGCCTGTGAGTCGCATCATCCAAAAGGGATGTTTTTTCCTCAATGAAGTTTTTAATCTGGTTGTAGGTTGTGACAAGCGGATCATAACGGACCAGGATTGTGCAATAAGCGGGGATGGTTTCGATGACGGCGGGGATGGTTTGCAAAAGCGCGTCCAGCGCGTGAACGCGGGCGTTGAGGGCGGGGTTAATTTCGTCGCCGAGTTGGATGAGGAGCGCGGAATCGCCAAGCGGCTTGAGCATGTCAACGCTCGAAGATCGAAATGGACTCGATGTGATACGTCTGCGGGAAGAGGTCGAAGGGCGCGACCTGTTTGAGCGCGTATCCGCCTTGGATGAGTCGCGCCGCGTCTCGCGCCAGGGTGGACGGGTCGCAGGAGACGTAGGCGATGATCTGCGGGTTGATTTGCAGAATTGCGTCAAGGGCGCGTTTGTCAATTCCGGCGCGCGGCGGGTCGGCAATTATGTAGGTCGGATTGGCAATCCGACCTACTAACGCGGGGATAATCTCTTCGACAGCGCCTTGGTAAAGTTCGACATTATCGAACTCGTCGAGGTTGACGGCGAAGTCTTCGCAGGCGGAGGGGGAGGATTCGACGCCGATGACTTTTGCGAATTTATCGGCGAGGAATTTGCTGAACAAGCCTGCGCCGCAGTAGAGGTCTAAGAGGGT
>CAADGT010000240.1 GCA_900696595.1 uncultured Chloroflexota bacterium | reverse complement strand
GGGTCTGGAAGGCGCTCTTCGAACAAAAGAATTGCCGCGTGGTCTGCGCAACCTCGCCGCAGGAGGGCATTTCCTCATCCCATACCATCTCCCCCGCCCTGATCCTGCTCGATGTAAACCTGCCGGAAAGCGAACGCCTGAACCTGTGCCGCGAATTGCGCTCCACAACAGACGGCGCGCTCCTCATGCTCGATGCAAGCGCCAGGAATCCGGATGTTCTCGAATATCATCGCGCCGGGGTAGACGAGACCATCGCCGCCCCGATCAGCCCGATGGCGTTGCTGGTCAAATCGCTGGCATGGTTCGCCAGAATTGGACGGGTATAGCGCAAAACTACCGACAACCTGCTCTCAGCGCCGCGCAGTCAATCGTCGCGGTCATGGATATAAAAATTTCCCACAGGATGCGACACCGCCGAGCGCAGAGTCCCGGCGTATTTTTTTTGGATATTTCGATTCTTTAAGATTAAGTAGGAGTACGGCACATGGAAGCTTCGACTTCGTCCAGCGCAGGTCTCGCGGATTGACGGGTTTGCGCGGAAAGAAAACCAAATCGAAACTTACGGATTGGAGGTCCGGATTCTTCCAGCGATCAAAGCTTCAAGCGTTTCTTGAACGAGGCGGAGTTTGGCTTCGCTGAGGATGCCTGGATCCACATCGGCGATGCCCAGCGGGGACTGGACGCTCTGCCCGCCCTGCCCGGCGATCAATTGGGACCACGCGCTTTGGATGGCTTTGATCGTGTCGGGCGTGACCGTCATCACCCAGCCGCCGGGGCGCGGTTCGGGGCGCGAAGTTCCGATCAAATAAACGCCCTGCGTCCCCACATAGGAAAGAAAATCGTCGCTGGCAAGGGAGGGATAGATATACAACCCGTCCACATCCTTGTCGTTGATCAGCACATTGGCATAACCGCCAAATTTGCCAGGGTCTTCGTTCGGCGGAATCGCCAACACGGCGGGGTAACTGATCGGGCTGATGTAAATACCGTCGCACAAACCGCAGTAATAACGCATCCCGTTGCTGAAGGCATTAAGAGCCGCCAGCGCGTTCTGATCGCCGTCCGGGTACAACATGCCGAGATGGTATTCGTCCAGAAGCATGGCCAGCGTATAACCGGCGAGGAAGGCGGGCAGTTCCACTTCATTGCTTGGCGCAAGCACGCTGATATTTCCTCCCGCCGGAAGGTTGGGGATGTTCACCGCAAGAAATTGCACGTTTGGCGCCGCAGACGCATATCCGGCGATGCCCGGGTCGGGCGGCAGGGCAATGACAATCTTTAAGGTCGGGTCGGCCAGGTCTGACGGAGAAAGTTCGTTGCGCACTTGAAAGCGTAACCCGGAAGCAAGCGCGAGGTCGTACACGGTTTTTTGATACAGGTCGGACGTGGCTTTATCCATATCCGCGGGGACGATGAGCAAAGCCAACGGCGTGGACAAGGTCAGGATCGGAGTGGCAGACGGGGGCGGGGTATGAGACGGAACGACCGTCGGCGCGGCAACTTCGGGCGCGTCGTCTCCCCCACAGGCGGTCAGGATCGTCATCAAAAGGATGAAAATAAAAATTTGTTTTACACGCACAGGGATTCTCCGGAACATAGAGTCCCGGAATTATAACGTCAAAAAAAGCAGGGGCGACCCGTCCACTCACGCCAACGATTCCGACATACAAGGGAGGGTCGCCTCGATTGGTTTTCAAAAAATTGGATCAGCGGACTGTGACTTGGATTCTCTTCGGTTTGGCGGATTCAGCCTTTGGCAGAGTCAGCGTCAGGACGCCGTCCGCGATTCGCGCCTCGACCTTGTCGGGATCGATTTCAGTCGGCATTTGCAGGCTGCGACGGAAGGCTCCGCGCGGCAGCTCATTCATCAGAAAGGAAGCGTCCTCTTCCTTGAACTCGCCTTCGATGCTGACGATATCCTCGTGAACCTGGATGTTAATATCTTCCGCTTTGAGACCGGGGACGAGAGCCGAAAGAATGTAGGCGTCCTCTTCTTCGCGGATGTCCACGCTCAACGCGCGCGGCTGGGGCTGCGACATTGCCCGGCGAACCATGCGGCGGAACGGTTTGCCCTGAACGAAACCGAAGGGATAGGGTTGGATGTATAACGACATTTTGGTTTCTCCTTTTTCTTTTACCAATATCATTGCGCCAATGGTAGATGCCGCGCATAAGAAAAAGGATAACGGCAGATAGTTTTTTTATATGAAAAAGCGCGGGCGGCGAAGTTCAAAATTGGCGCAGGCTTTATAATCGCAGGCATGTCGAAGAAAATATTTCCGCTTTTGATTATCCCCGTAATGGCGGCGGCGGTCGCTGGAATCTATCTTTTCTTTACCTACGGGCGTGGAAAAGCCGCCGCGCGCGCCTCTCAAACCTTTGCCTGGCTCAACGCCCCCGCCTCGCGCCCCGACCTGATGATGACTCAAGGCGCCCAATGCGGCGACGCCCCGTTCATCTTCCCCACCGACGGCTTGATCGGATTCATCTGGGACGACTCGTTCCGCCTGGGACACCGTCATAGCGGATTGGATATCTTCGGCGGAACGGGCGCAGGCGTGACGCCCATCGTCGCCGCATATCCCGGCTACCTCACGCGACAGGAGGATTGGGTATCCACCGTCATCATCAGGGCGCCTGAGGACCCTCTCGATCCGTCCCGTCAAATCTGGGTATACTACACGCATATGGCGGATAAAGATGGGAACTCCTTCATTTCGGAGCAGTTTCCGCAGGGAACCCGCGAGGTCTTCGTCGAAGCGGGAACCTTTCTCGGCTACATGGGAAATTTCTCCGGCGAGCCGGGCAATCCCGTCGGCGTACACCTGCATATCTCCATCGTCAAGGACGACGGTTCGGGAAACTTCCTGAACGAACTCGAAATCGAAAACACCTACGACCCATCCCCGTATTTCGGGATGTCGTTGAACGCGAATACCAACACCGATACGATACCGGTATGTCGGTGATCAGGAGTTCAACGTCTCCCCCATCGCGCAAACTGAAGTTTGCGGTACGACAAACTT
>CAADGT010000239.1 GCA_900696595.1 uncultured Chloroflexota bacterium | reverse complement strand
TCAAGCCGGGCTGCTTCTCCAACTGCCCGAAGGCGGTGACGAGAAAATAATCCTTCCCTTCCGTCAGTTCGTCGAACTGCGCGGCGGGGTCTTTATCGGGGTTGCGGGCTTCGCTCAACCCGGTGGCGAGGGGCCACAAATCCACCCTGCGCCAGCCGTAGAGCATCAGCCGGTAGCCATAGTCTTGAGTCAACGCAATGACCTTTGCGTCCGCCGGAAACGCCCCGCCGACTTGATCCCAAAACGCAGGCTCATGATGGAAATCTTCGGCGACGAGGACGGATCGCGCCGCGTAGGCTTGATACCCGACGACGGCGACGATCACCGCGACAAACCCCGCGGCTCGGACTCCGCCCATGCCTGCCACGCTTTCAGCGAGCGGATTCAACGCGACGGCCAATCCCAGCGCAACCAGCGGAATCAGTTGAATGTGATAGTAACTGTGCGTGTACATCTGAAACGGCAGGGTCAAGCCGTAGAGCAGGTAGCCGATCCACAAGCCGATGAGGAGCCAGCGCATCCGCGACGGGGCGATCAATGCGCCTGCCATGCTAACGAAGAGAATCGTCAAGCCAAAAAGCGTACCGAGGAACGCCAGCCATTTGGTGTAGAAGTCTGTGGAGGCGATTAGGTCGAGGAGCGCGACCGTCCATGCAAAGAAATATTCGGTGGAGCGTCCCTGATTGAGCAGGACATAATACGACAGCGAGGGGACGATCATGATTCCCGCCATTGCCCAGACTTGTTTCGATTTCCAGAAATTCCTTCCAAGCGTGAACAACACCAGCGCCACGGCGGCGGCTCCGACCATGAAGGCGATGACGATCTTGACGAAGGCTGCCAGGCTGAGAAAGCCCGCGGCGAGGAGCGCCCATTTCCAGGTGGAGGCGCTGCCTGGCATGTCGTTGCGAGGGTGTTTTTCCCGAAGCAATCTCCCACTGAAACCGGGGGGTTGCTTCGCTTCGCTCGCAACGACATTTGTACCTGATAAATATTCGGGAGAATTGCCCTCGCTCCACCGATAGAGGAAATACACGCCGACGATAAAAGCAGAAGTCATCAGCGGGTCGGGTTGGAAGGAGCGCGAGGACTGGACGGAAAAAGGCAGGACGAAATAATATGCCAGCGCGACCAACGCCGACCAATGACTCACGACGCGGCGCATCAAATCGAAGAGCGCGACTCCGGCCGCGAGCCAGAAGAGAGTCGCCCACGCGCGGGCGGCGGCGATGGTTTCTCCGCCGGTCAGAAAGTAGGAATAAGCGACGATGGTTTCGATGACGGGCGGTTCGTATTTTCCGACGGCGTTTGCAAAGGATGCCGCCAGTCCGCGCTGTTCTTCCGTCGCCGATGGGAGCGCGTTGTAATAAATCTCGCGCGCGACGAGGGAGTTGCGCAGTTGGCGCGAAGGTTGAAAATCCAGCGGAGGATCGGTCAGGTCGAGGAGTCGCAGGAATCCGCCCAGGGCGAGGAGGAGGATCAATGGGGCGAGCCAGGCGCGAGGTCCGGGGTGAGGCGGAAAGGTCATGGGGTGGTTGGTGGTTGGAGATTGGTAATTGGTGATTGGTGATGCGTAAAATCGTCAATCTAAAATAAAGAGTCGTATTCCGCTTTGGGAAAGACCGTCAGTTTGCCGCCGACGGTTGCGTCTAAAATTTCGCGCCCCGCTTTGCGATAGGCTTCGCGCGCCATGATGTAGCCGACTTCGGAGGTGTCGAGGTCGGGCAGTTGCCACTTGATTCCCTTTCCAAAATAATCTGGCATGAAGTGATTTGGGTCGTCGCCCTCGGAGACGACGGTTTTGTTGGCGTCGCCTTTGGATGCAAAGTTGTGATCCACGCCGATGAGGATGACTTGCTCGACGCCCATGTGATAGGCGAGTTGCAGGGCGAGGTTGGTGACGGTCGCGCCCTCCCAAACGCGATAACGCGCGTCGGTTGCGAATTTGGGCCCGGTGTAGGTGGTGTAGATAAAAGCGGGTAAATTGGGGATCGGTAAACTGGCTGGGTAGTGACGATGAGAACGCCAGGCGATGAATTGCGGGACTTGCAGCGCGAGAAAGTCGCTCACGAATTGTTCGACGACGAGATCGTTCGTCGCGCAGATGTATGTGGTTGTGAATCCAAGTTCGGGGAACGCAAGATAAATGCGATTCATGCCGAAGGTGATCTCGTTTTTTAATTTCGAGAGGTCGGTCTGCTTGAGCGAGGGACCGTTGCCGATGATGAAGGCGCGTTTGCCTTTATGAATATTTTTAAGCGCAGCGAGACGTTTTATGCTCTCGCGCCGCCAGGGGTGTAAATAAGCCGCAGGAAGTTGGGGGATGCGGCGGATGCCGTCGTAGGAGTCCCGCGCCCATTGCCAGAGCGCCGGCGGGATGATGGATTTGAGAGTTTGCTTCATGCCTGGGCGACGTAGTGATCTTTGAGGGGAATCAGGTTGGCGAGAATGACGATATCCAGCAGGGCGACGATGATGAAGGGAAAGTCTTGAAACCCGAAAAAGGTCAGGAAAACGTTCAAGCCTGCGACGAAGACCAGCGTGAAGTATATGCGCTTTCCGCGCCGGGACAGAATCTGCGCGGCAAACAGCAGGGAGAACGCGGACACGCAGAAGAAGAAGGAGACCATGACAGCCGGCCAGGCATTGCCATCTTCGGCGATTTTGTAGACGTAGAAAACGCCCATGCCCAGCCAGAGGAGGAAATTGACATGGAAAAGAATCCGCGCGATGAGAATGCGCGATTGGTTGGTCTCCCGCGCGCGTTTGCCGATCCGCTTCATGCCGGGAGGAAATCCTTTCGCGTCGAATAGAGAAGCGTCAGCGCCGCCAGGTTCAACAGGATGAAAAGAACATCCGCCAGCCCGATCTGGTCGAAGATGGGCAGGATGACGTTCAGGGCAAGAATGATCGCCGCCATCCAAAAGATGCCCTTGTTGCGCCGGGGCAGGCGAAAATAACAAACCACAAGCAGTCCCGATTCGACCAGCATGATGAAGGCGTAGGCGACGATCCAGCCAGCCATATCCGGGCTTGCGCCAATGCGCGTGAGTGAGCCAATGCTGAAGAAAGCCAGCGCGGCGGCGGTCAGAAGGACAAGATAACGAGCAAGTTGTGGGCTTGAAGCGTTCATGTTTTTTTCTCCTTATTCCGTGCTGAGTCTTGCCGTTGCGCCGCCGTCCACGATCATGGACTGTCCGGTCATGAAGGAGGACTGTTCGCTGTCGGCGAGAAAATGGATGGCGCTGGCAATTTCGGCGGGAGCGCCCACCCGCCCATTGACTGTTTTTCGCGCAAGGTTGTCGAGCCGTTCGCGCATATCTCCCGAACCGGCGTGCCCGCGCCCGAGTCCGGCTCTCAGCATGGGCGTATCCACCGCGCCGGGCAGGACGGCGTTGACGCGGATATTGTCCGGCGCGAATTCGATTGCCAGGGCGCGGGTCAGGGCGAGCAACCCGCCTTTGGATGCGGCATAGGCGGCGATGTTGGCGGAGGTCTGCACGGCGTGAACGGAGGAGACGTTCACGATCGCGCCGCCGCCCGCCGCTTTCATCAGGGGATGCGCGAGCTTGACGAATAAAAAGACGGAACGCAAATTAGACGCCATGACCGCGTCCCACTCCTCGACGGTGGTCTCGATCAGCGGCTTGGCGACTTGAACTGCGGCGTTGTTCACCAGCGCGTCCAGCGTCGGGTTAAAGTCTTTTACCTGCCGAAAAATTTCCGCCGCCGAATCGGGCTGGGAGATGTCGGCTTGGATGAAGCGGCTGTGATCGGGGAAGGCTTCGCTCCCTTCGGCCTCGCTCAGGGCGTTTCGATCCACGCCGATGACGCGCCAGCCGCGCTCGGAGAAGCGCTTGACGCAGGCGCGTCCAATGCCGCCGCCCGCGCCGGTGATGAGGATTGTTTTGGTCATGGCGTAATTTTACGTCGAAAACCGGCTTCGCGCCTTGATCAAAACCGAGCCAAATATTTTGTCGTCCCGAGCGAAGCGAAGGGTCTCTAAGACAATCTATATTTTTCTTCAAACAAAAATCATGGGTTCAGCCTGAAGATCAGGCAACCTTCCACAGTGGTTTCGATGTGATAATTCTCTGTTACAAAGTTGAATATCCTGTCCATGCCTGGGTGGATGAGCATTTTGCGCTTCACGCCGGGAGTGGCGTATTGCTCCTGGCGGGTGACAGGGTCGAGGGAGGGGATTGCATCCACCGAGCGGGCGCAGTCCACAATCAGGCTGGGAGGCGTTGCCATCATGTTTTCGATGTAGGCGTTTTCGATTTCCGCGGTCAGCGAGTCATCCAGGAAGAGCGGGTAGTTGGTGTACTTGACTGGCGATGCGCGGTTCGAAGCGAAGTTGATGCCACGCTCGGGGTACCACGTCAGCACAAACTCTTCCGGCTGGGTGTTTGCGATGATGTATGCCGAGATGGGGTCTATGAATTCTTCGCCGCGCCGGGCAAGAGTATCTGCATAGCGCCCTGCAAAAGATGGATAGATCAGGAACAGCGCCACGGCAAAGGCGACCGACAGGATCGAAACGAAAAGACTGCTGGGTCTTTGGGCTGGCGATTCTTTAAAGATCAGAAGCCAGGCTTCGGAGTAGACGAAGGCGCAATATACCGCTACTGCCAGTGTCCAACTGATGTAATAGTGCGTGAAGTTCCTGCCGGAGAGGTTGCTAAGCAGTATCTCAGCCGGGAACCAGAGAACCAGGAATAGTTCAAAGGGGGCGAGCTGTCGGTATGCGAAACTTTTCAGCGCGCGGAAGAGCAGCGCAAACCATGCCGCCAGCGTGAACCAGCCCACCCAACCCATGCCATACTTGCCAAACCCGCCGAACAGGGCGACCCACTCGCGGTCTTTGGCGGCAGAGTAAGAGAAGTTGAAAGTCAACGAACCGTAGATCATATCTGTGGCGGCGCCCAGAAGCGCGAAGTATAGTATCCACAACAGGTTCGGCGTCGCGAAGCCGGCCAACGCCGCGAGCGCGATCTTGAGCGCTTCCCAAAATTCCTTTTTGAAGGTCAGGAAGAGAAAGACCGCGCCTAGAATGGCAAAGAACCCGCCGATGTTATTGGCGCGGAAACTGAAGCTCAGCCCGAACCATGCGCCGATGCCGAAGTATTTCCAATAATTTCCCCTCACATCCTGCATCGAAAAGAAGAGCGACAACCCCGCAGCGTTGAGCAGCAACGGATATTCTTCGGAGTAGTTGCCATAGCCAAGCGCGATCTGCAAGCCCATGCCTGCCAGCATCAGACCGAACAGAGCCGAGTCGTTTCCCCAGCGTCTGGAAAGGTCGCGGTAAAGAATAACGAACGCGCCAAAAATGCACAGGAACTCGACCAGCCACACCCCCCAGCGTGAGCCGCCGCCCAGCCAAAGCCCCAGCGCGTTGACGTAGAAAATGCCGGGCCCTTTGTTGTCCCATATTTCGGTATAGGGCGTTTTACCTTTCAGGATTTGGGCGCCGGCATAAAGGAAAAATCCGCCGTCTCTGGATGGCTTGTTGAAGACCGGGTTTGCCAGATCGAGCGCGACCAGCGTGAGCAGAACCAAAAATATATACGGCAATGCCGCGCGAAACTTCGTCGTCATTTTTTCACCCGCATCCCCAGCCCTTCCACCAGGTTTTTGATCGTGCTCCAATGCACGCGCTCCCACGCCGCCGGGCTGGAGTTGGAATTGTGCGGCGCGAGCAGGACGTTATCCATCTTCAAGAGCGGACTGTCGAGCGGAAGCGGCTCGAACTCGAAGACATCCAGCGCCGCGCCTCCCACCTGACCTGAGGCTAATGCGGCGACCAAAGCCTTTTCCTCCACGATGGGCCCGCGCGCCGTGTTGATCAAGACCGCCGTCGGTTTCATCAGCGCAAGCGTGTCGGCGTTGATGAGGTGATGCGACGTGGGGTTGAGATCGCAGTTAACGGAGACGAAGTCGGAATTAGAGAGTAGAGATTGGAGATTGGCGATTTCTATTCCGGTTTCATTCACGAAAACATGGTCCACATCAATAATGTCTGTACCGAGAACTTTCATACCAAACGCTTTTGCTCTTCGAGTGACCGCCTTGCCGATGTTGCCGACTCCGATCACGCCGAGGGTCATTTCGCTGAGAGTCCTGCCGGGAATTTTTTCCCACTTTCCGCTTTTCATCTCCCTGTCCATCCACGGCTGGCGGCGGGCAAAGGCGAGCATGTAGCCGAGAACCGTATCCGCGACGGGAGTGGTAAAGGCGTTGGGCGTGCGCCCAAGTTTTACGCCAAACTTCGCGCAGGCTTCCGCGTCAATCGAGTCGACGCCCGTGCCCCATTTCGAGATGACCCTCAAACGCGGGGCGCAGGCTGCGATGACGCGGGCGGTGTAACGGTCGTCGCCGCAAATTGTCCCGTCGAATTGACCGGCATATTTGAGGATGTCATCTTCTTCCATGCGTTCCCGCACATCCGGCACGATCAAGTCAATGCCGTACTCCGACAGCGCAGGGCGAAAGCGGTCAAGGAATGGAATCATGTAAGGGGCGGTCATCAAAATAGTTGGCATGGTTTACTCGCAAATTTTCTTCGTAATCAATTCGTTGACCTCCGCCGAAAGCGTTTCACGTTCGGCGAGGCGCTTCATGCTGTTGCAAACCTGCAAACGCAGATATTTGTCGAGCAGGATCAATTTTGTCATATCCCGCATTTTATCCACATCCCCCTGCGCCGCATACGCCTGCATGAAGGGAATCCATTCGAGCGGGTCGTTGGGATAATACCCCTTATCCAGCGCTTCGGCGAGCAGGGTTGTTACAGAATCCCAATCCCCGCGCTGACGGGCGAGGTCTGCCCGTTGATAGGCGTAACACCAGCCGCGCTCCGGCTCTGCGCCGAAAATTTCGGCAGGCACAACGGGCGATTCCCCTTCGGTCACAACCGCGTCCAATTTTGAATATGGCGCGACCGCCGCAATCCGCCCGTCGTCGAACGAGTTCAACTCCGGCGACTCGCCGTTGATGATCCGCACGCAACTGTTTGCGCCCGACTGTACCATCACCAGCACATTGCCGAAATCGCGCTCCAGATAATTTCCGCGCCGCAGGGGAGTCTCCACCCCGCCGTCCGTTGTGATCTGCGTCACCGTGTTTCCATCCAATACCGCCGCGGGCAGTTTGATCACAACCGGGTTTTCGCTTTGCGCTTCCGGATAATAAATAAAATTCGCCGGACCCCAGATGAAATAATCCTCGCTCAACGGACTGCCCGGATACATCGCAATCAACGTCACGCCTTCCTTGATCATCGGCGCGCGCCACGCAACCTGCCGCCAAAAATTGCGCGTCGCCTGCGTCTCGTCCACGGAACGAATCGCGTTGCCGTAATGCGTCATCACTGCAACGGCGGTCAACACGCCCAGCGCAACCATTTGCGTTTTGCGTTTTGAAATTTCCTCGATCAGCGCCGCCAGCGCCATCACCCCGCCCACAGACGCGATCAACGAATAACGCGAATAATCCGGCAGTGTGACATGACGGTTGACGAGGATGACGGGGATCAATCCGCCCGCCATGCCAAGCAGGCTGATGAATAAAATCTCGCGCATCGTCCCCGGACTTGAGGTTGATTCTGCTCCCGAACTTTTTTCTCCCCCCAGGCGGATTCCCGCCCCCAACGCCGCAACCGCAACCGCCGCCCAGAGAATCGCCGCCGCCATATCCTTGAGCCGCATCGGAAACGCAAGTTGATAAAGCGGCAGAGTCCACGCCGCCAGCGTGACCGTGAAAAAATCCTGAATCAGGTAATTCAACTGCCACAAAGCAGTCAACGGGTCGGTGAAAATTTGCGAGACCTGCAAACCGACATCCGTAGCGCGGCGTTCCGACTCGAAGAAGAACAGCCGCCAGACGAGAAATCCCGCCGCGATGAAGAGGAAGGGCAAACTAACTCTGACGATTCTCAACGCCTTCACGCGGAAGGTCCCGCCTTCTCCGCGTCCCATCAGAACCATAATGCAGGCAAAGCGAAAGACCTCGATCCCGATGAAATATTCCATCTGACTCAAATAGCCCCAGCCTGCAAGGATGGAAGCGGCGATGAGCAAAATTTTCTTCGCGCGATCCGTCGTTAAAACCGCCCTGACCGTCAACGCCGTTGAAAGCGTCGCCAGAAACAAGCCGAGGATGTGCGACTGATAATCAATTGCATTGGGCATGGAGAGGAAGCCGGGATAAATTGCGAATAACAATCCCGTCGTCAGCGCGAAGAAGCCGCGTTGTTCCCACAACATCCGCATCGTCCAAAAAATGAACACGCCGCCGAAAGCGCGGAACAGGAAGGCGCTCAGGTGATACCCAAGCGGGTCGAACCCGAACAGCGAGAAGAGCGGAATCATGGCCAACGCGCGCCCGGGGCGATCCACGCCGAAGATCTCGCGGAAGAATTCCGGTCCTTTGACCTGCATGTCGTACATCAGATACCAGTCGTCGTTGAGGTAGCCGAGTTGACTCGCCAGCGGCAGGTAGGCAATGCCCGCGATGACCAGAATCAACAGCGCGCCGAACCGGAATGAATTGGGTTTATCTTTCAGGGTTTGCATGGCAATGACTCGTCATTGCGAGGAGGGCGTTCTTTGCCCGACGAAGCAATCTCCACGTTAGATGGGGGATTGCTTCGCCGCGAAGAACAAGAGCGCGGCTCGCAATGACGGGTTAACTTCTCTTCCTCATCAAAAAATCGGCGATCTCGAAATCGAGCTCCTCGTCAATATCCCAGGCTTCGTCGGCGGGGATCTCGAACATCAACGGCTTGTCGCCGATGCGGTGTTTCTTGCGCTTCAGGTTCTCTCGCGTAAAAATATAAACGCAGGAATTTTCCTCGTACACGGGCGGTAAATCCTGCGTTTGCAATAATTCCAGCGGGTTGTGATTGATGGCGCGTCCGTCTTGAAAGTACAGGCGGGTTTGCAGGCGGGTGACGGAGAAAAGAGAATCGTAAATTGGTAAATTGGTAAAGAAAGATTGAATGGCTCGTGAAATCGTTTCGGCTTTGAGCAGTGGGTTGGTCGAGTGGGTTTGCAGGTAAAAATCCGCCTGAACTTGCGCCGTGTCGTACAGCAGGATATCGTTCATGGGAACGTCGTCGGCGCGGAGATGCCCGGGGCGGGCAATCAACTTCACGTCAGGAAAGAACCGCTGTACTCCTTCCATCACCGGCTCTGAATCCGTATCCACGATGATGGATTGAATCTCAGGCGCGGCTTTCAGCGTTTCCAAAATATGTTGATAGAGGGGTTTGCCCGCGAGGGGGCGGTAGTTTTTGCCCGGCACGCGCTGGCTGTGGTGGCGCATGGGGACGAGGGCGGCAAGTTTCATGCGCTTATTTTACTCGTAAGTCGGATTGGCAATCCGACTTACAACGCGCGCGACATCTGCCACTGCGAGATCGGCTCGCGCGTCATGCCGACGTGTTCAAAGATGAATCCCATCTCTTCGGGATAGATCGGCGAGGCGTGCCAGACCTTGTTCGGGAATTTGGCGAAGAGCGCGCGCATCAGGACTTCGCTCAAGCCTGCGCCGCGCGACCGGGCTTTGACCAACACCGATTGAATGGCAATGTCCGTCGCTTCGGGGGCGCTGATCAGGCAGTAGGCGTCGTTGAGTTTGAACGCGCGAGACGGCGGCGTGTGTTGCATGATGCTTGTGCCGGAAAGTTGCCAGGGCAGGTCTTTCATGCCGTGATAGGTAACCGTCCGCGCCAGTTCGCGGATGTCTATTTCTTCGATAACTACGTCGCTGTCAACTTGAGGGGTTTCGAGTTTGTAGCCGACCAGCCTGCGTATTTTTTTGAAGCCGACTTTTTCGTAGAGTCTCACGCCCGCCGGGTTCTGTTCGATGACTTCGAGAAGCATTTCTTTTTCGCCGCGCCCT
>CAADGT010000238.1 GCA_900696595.1 uncultured Chloroflexota bacterium | reverse complement strand
TCTTAAAATCAGGACGCGGACGAGCGCGGAAAACGCGGATTCAAGGAATTTTTTCGGGCGTTTTGTCAAAAAAATCTGCGTTCATCCGCGTTTTCCGCGTCCTAAAAACAAAGTGTAAGGTAATCAATCCTTTTGTCTAAAAACCATCCCGCCGCATCACGGATGCTTTCATATAGCGAACGCGGCTGATAGCCCAATTCACGAGTCGCCTTTGCGTGGCTGATGTTGGAGTTGCTTTGCAAAACCTCCAGTGAATACGGCGTAAAACGCGGCGTGACGTTCGCAAGGCGGTAATACATCGGCGTAAACATGGCGGCGAATTTTGCCAGACCGAGCGGAATTTTCATCTGAAAGAAATCTCTTCCGGTAATCTCGCGCACCGTCTCCAGCAGGCGGCGTATCGAAATCTTATGCCCCGACAGGATATAACTCTCGCCGCGCCGTCCTTTTTCAGCGGCGGAGATCAACCCGTTCGCCACGTCGCGCACATCCACAAAGTCATATGCGCCGTCCACGTACAGAGTCGGCCTGGCAACCGCCGCGTCGCGGATGAGCGACCCCATCATCGAGCCGCGAAAGTCAAAGGGGCCGATCACGCCCGTCGGGCAGACCACTACAGCGTCCAGTCCGGTTTGAACTGCGTTCAACACTTCGAGAGTCGCCTCCGCCTTCGAGCGGTCGTACGCCCCGTACGGGTTATCCGGATCGTAGGATGCGCTTTCGTCAATCACGCCGTCTGCGACGCGCCGGAGGGCATGGATGGACGACGTATAAATCATCCTGATTCCATTCTCGAGCGCGGCGCGGATGACGTTCTGCGTCCCCTCCACGTTGACCTTGCGGACATACGGGTTGGGTCCCGGCATGATCGAGATCACGCCCGCCAGATGAAAGACGCCCTTTACGCCGCGCATGGATTCAAACACAGCGTCGAGGTTGATCGCATCCCCCTCCACCGCCTCGACTCTTAATCCCGAAATTGATTCGCGGCTTTCGCCCGGCAGAATCATCGCCCGAACCTTTTCCCCGCGTTCCAAAAGTTTTCTGATGAGGACATTCCCCACATGTCCCGTCGCTCCGGTTACCAGCCACATATTTTTCTCCGTAATCGTCATTGCGAGGAGCGCTCTTGTTCTTCGCTCCTTCGCAATGACATATTATTTTTTCAACATGCCGTCCACCAGCATTTTCACGCTGTCGCGCGCGACCTTTTCCCATTTCGCGCCCTGCGGGTCCATCAGGCTTTGCAACAACAAACCCATCCCGGTCGAGATGATCATGCGCGCCGTCAATTCAGGATTCACCGCGACGAACGAACCTTCGTCCACGCCTTTTTTGATGAGCGCGGTGAAGTATTTGTGGTAACGGCGATATGGCTCCACGCTCGCCTGCCAGACCGTTTCGTCGCGGCTGGCTTGCAGCCAGAACTCGAGGAACATCGGCAGTCCTTCGCCCGCCGTTTTGAAGATGTACGGAAAGGCTTCGGCGATCTGCGTAAACGCCTCGGGCGCGGGCTTGTCCTTTGCCGCCTCGATGGCGTTGTCAATCGTCTTCAACCAGCCGTCCAGCAGGGACAGGAATAAATCCTGCTTGCTCTTGAAATGATGATAGAACGCGCCCTTGCTGATCCCCGCCTCCGCGCAGATGTCGTCCACGCTGGCGGCATTGAACCCGCGACCGGAAAATAACCTGATCGCCGACGAAATGATCTTGGAGCGGGTCTCTTCGCTGCGCTGTTGCACGGCGCTTCCTTTTTGCCTTCACCCCTTGCGGGGGTAAAAAATAAAAACAAACCGACCAGTTGGTTTGTTTTTACTCTTGAAACTTTACGCCGTCAAGGTGTGTTTCCTCACTTTAAAGCCGGGGAATCTCACCTTGCGCGGCGCGGGAGAAAAGTCATGCAAGCAGGGGCGTCAGCATATCGTATGCCGCGCCGAGGATGACCGCGCCGGTGACGAGCGTGCCAAGCACAATTCCGATGACGCGCCAGCGGGCGATGGTCAGCGCTCCCGCCAATGCGCCGATGGACGTCCCCGCGCCGGTGATGAGGAAGGCGAGCGCCGCGCCCGCGCTCATGCCCGAGTCCATGAAGGCGCGCACGAGCGGCATGGAGGCTTCGGTGTTGAGGTAGAACGGGATGCCGAGAATCGCCGCGAGGGGAATGCTGAAAGCATTGCCCGCGCCGAAGGCGTTTTGAATCCAATCCTGCGGGATGATGCCGTTGAGGAAGTTGCCGATGAATGAGAAGCCGAAGAACATCAGCAGGAGTTTCCAGGTTATGTCGAGGAATTCTTTGGCGAACATCTGCGCGGTGACGCGCGGGCGGCTCGAGGGTGGATTCTGTTCGAGGGGCGGCAGGGCAGTTTCAGGTCGGGAAACGAGGCGGGCTTGATTTGTCAACCAGCCGCGCGATTCGGCAAAACCCGCGATGGCGCCGCCCGCCAATCCGAGCAGAATTGACGAGACCATGAATGCGATGGCGAAGGGCCAGCCGAAGAGTCCCGCGCTGTAAACCATCTGTTGCGGCGAGGTGAGCGGCGAGGCGACGAGGAAGGCGACGATGGGCGCCCAGGGGACGGTGGAGGCCATCATACCGAGGACGACGGCGGTGGTGCCGCACGAGCAGAAGGGCGTGCCAATGGCGAGCGCAGTGGACATGGCGACGCTGTTGCGCTGGTTGCGTTTGAGGAAGGCGGTGACGCGATCCTGATCCACATAGAGTTTGAGCAGGACGCTGATGACAATACTCAGTAGGAGCAATGCCCAGAGTTCCGAGAAGGTCGTCCAGGCTTTGCCGAGGGCGAATTGAAAGAGTTCGAGGATGTTCATTTTTTTCCTTTGAAATTGCGACGCTGGAGAGCGTCTATTATGTCGATCTATATATAGAAGTTTATCTATCTATCTTTCCAAAATTCAGGTCATGTCAACGCATGACCTGAATTTTGCGCGAGTACGAAAAACTTCAGTTTGTCCTTGCAATGCGCAAACTGAAGTCTTGCCCTGAGTTTGTCGAAGGGTTGCGGTACAGCGCTACGGTTTGTATGCCGTGATCTTGGCGCTGTAGACCGCTTTGTAAACCTTCTCCTGCGGGTAGGCGCTGACGTCGAGATTCATTTCCTGCAACGAGGCGTCAATGGTCTGCTGGTCGAAGTACACGGGGTTGATGGAAATATCCGTGAAGCCGACCGCCTGCATCATGGCGACATAT
>CAADGT010000237.1 GCA_900696595.1 uncultured Chloroflexota bacterium | reverse complement strand
GGGGCCAGGGCTTGAAGACCTCCAGCGCGTCGCGCCCGATGATCTCTTTAAGCGATTTCCCAAGCCACTTCTGCGCCACTGCGTTTGCATCCACGATCCTTTCCTTCTCATCCAGCACGAAGACCATTTCAGGCAGGTGTTCCATCACCTTGCTTCGCGCGATACTTGTAATCGTTTGATCCATCGCTTATGCCGTCCTGTAGTATCCCACGTCCACCGAATAGACCTGCCCGCGTTTGACGATGTGCCGGACGAGGTTTGTGCCGTAGCGATAACCGACCTGACGATAATCGCCCACCGAGAGGATCAGCATGTCCGCCTGTTTGCCGACTTCGATGGAGCCGATCGAGTCCGCGCGGCGGATGGCGTGCGCGGCGTTGATGGTTGCCGCGGCGATTGCCTGCGCCGGAGTCAGTTTCATGTAGCGGCAGGCGAGCGCGATCGCAAACTGCATGGATTCATTCCAGGACGTGCCGGGGTTGCAGTCCGTGGCGATGGCGAGAACGGCGTTCGCTTCGAGCAATTTTTTCGCGGGCGTGTAGTGGGATTCCGCCAGTCCGAACGGGGTGCAGGGCAGGGCGACGGCGACGGTGTCGGATTTTCCCAACGCTGCGATATCCGCATCGGACGTGACCACGAGGTGATCGGCCGACGCGGCATTCAACTCCGCCGCGAGCGACGCGCCGCCGAGATTGTCGAACTCGTCGGCGTGGATCTTGACCGGGAATCCCAGCGACCGGGCCCGGGTCAGGATCTGACGCGATTGCTCGAGGGTGAAGGCTTTCGTCTCGCAGAAAACGTCCACAAAGGGCAGGGGATGGCGCGGGGCGTGAGTCTCCCACCATTCTTTCAACGTGGGCAGCATGGTGTCGGCGACTTCATCGGTATAGCCTTGCGGGTTATCCCTGTATTCCGGCGCGATGGCGTGCGCGCCGAGGAAGGTGAAGACGAGATCGAGCGGGCTTTCGTCGTTCAACGCAAGCAGGGCTTTGAGCAGGCGCAGTTCTGTGGAGGTCTGCAAACCGTAACCGGTTTTGGTTTCGGCGGTGGTGGTTCCATTGCGGAACATCCTCAGCAGGCGCGGGCGCGTTTCCGCCATCAACGTTTCGATGCTTGCCGCGCGCGTGGCTTTGACGGTGGAGAGGATGCCGCCGCCCGCCGCAAGGATGTCGAGATAGGGCGTGCCGGACATCTTCATCTCGAATTCGTTCGCGCGGTCCCCCGCCCAGACGATGTGGGTGTGCGGGTCCACAAAGCCTGGCATGAGGACGCATCTTCCGGCGTCGAGCGTGGGTTCGTCGGGGTAGGCGTTGCGCAGTTCGTCCGTCGAACCGACGGCGATTATTTTTTCGTCGCGCATGACGACGGCGCCGTTCTCAACGACGCCAAGCGAGCCGAGCGCCTTTCCGCGCTGGGGACCGCCCGCGAGAGTGAGGAGTTGGGAGGCTGAATGAATGAGCATGAATTTCACCGTTGGCGAACTGGGATGGTCAATTTAACCACAGAAATGCGCCCGGGCAGGCCGGCATGGGGGCGCGAACCCGCAGGGGACTCCTAACAGGATTGTAAAACAAAAGCCATTGACATTTCGTCCCTTTGCCGTAGAATTGCATATGTAAACACGGAAGGCAACTTCCGGAAAAATTCTGAAGAAAGGAGAAAAGGAGCCATGTTATTCTCACCCAAGGAAAAAGGCCAAGGTTTGGTCGAATACGCGTTGATTCTTGTTTTGGTTGCCATTGTCGTTATCGCGGTCCTCATGATCCTCGGCCCGATCATCGGTAACGTCTTCAGCACCATCAACGACAGCCTCAGCAACGTGTAATCACGTTCCACAAATTGCAACAAAAAAGCCCCGCTTTCAAAGCGGGGCTTTTTATATTTTTTCTCGTATCTTCTCAAAAACGGAAAACGTTCCGAAGGTTCGGGGGAATTGTCCAGTTTTTCGAGGGAACCTTTGGGGCGACGCATTTCGCGCCCCTCCGATGTATTGAGAAGATATTTTTTCATCTGACAAATTTGTAAGGTCGTGAGGGATGACCATTGGCAGTAAGCCTTCCTTTCAAGTACAATCGCTTCATCCCAGCGCAATTTTGGGAAATTCCAAAGAAAGGAGAAAAAAGCCATGTTGTTCTCACCCAAAGAACGAGGCCAAGGACTGGTCGAGTATGCGTTGATTCTTGTTTTGGTTGCCATTGTTGTTATCGCAGTCCTCATGATCCTCGGTCCCATCGTCGGCAACGTCTTCAGCACCATCAACGACAGCCTCAGCGCAGCCTCGTCATAACAGCGCGGATGAATGGAATAAAAAAAACCCCGTCGAGAGATGGGGCTTTTTTTTTGTCTCCCTCCGCTTCAGACTTGAACGTGAGCGGGTCCCGTCCATCGGCGGGATGCGCCCCTGGGGCTGTTCGCGCTAATCGTGATGCCCCGAAACATACCAGACCGCCGCCAGCCCCAGCAAATTGAAGAGGATCGCCGCCCCCATGATGTAGGCGAAAGCGATCCCATACAAAGGCGGAGCCAGCCACGCCCCGATTGCCCTCCCAACCGAATGACCCGCTCCAGCAAACGATAACATGGTCACCCGCGCCCCCGGCATGACCTCGCTGATCAATGGGATGATGGCGACGATGGTGAACTCGAAGGTGATGTAAAACAGAAAAAGCCCGGTCAACGCGCCGGTTTGTGTGCGCCCGATGAAGGGGAGCAGAACCGCGGCGGCGCAATTCGCAAGGATACCCAAGCCCGTGGCGCGGACTTTTCCCAGCCGGTCTACCAGCGTGAAGACCAAGCCTTCCCCTCCCAGTTCCGACAAGCCGATGATGGCGGATGCCGCGCCCAACGCCGCGATCTGCAGATGGAAGGAATCTTCCAGCCACAAACCGAAGACGATATTGACGACTTCATTTGCGGCGGAGACGGTCAGTCCGATGGAGATCGCCGCCAGCGTGACGGGCGAAGTGAGAATCTGTTTTGTGCTGCCGAAGATTCCATCCGCATGGCGGGATGGGACGTGGGAATCTTTCAAAGTCAACGCTGTGAAAAGCAAAGCCGCCGCGCCAAGGACGCCCAAAACAATGAACGGCGCCGACCAGTCAAACCGCGAGATCATCCACCCTACGGCGGGGACGCCCAAAACGAACGCCAGCGACCAGGCAAATTCGAGGATGGCGACCGCGCTTCCCCGCTCGGAGTAAGGCGTATGATCCGACATGTAAGCGGTGAGCGAAGGATCGAAAAGCGCTTTTCCCAGCAAGGCGAGGACGAGCGCAATTCCGAGCGTCGTTGTCGAAGGCGCAAAGGCAACCAGCCCCATGCCGAAGACGAAACATGCCAGCCCAAGCAACATCCCAAACTTGCGTCCGCGCGGTTCGAGGAACGGGATGATGAAAGGCGTGAACGAACCGACGAGGGCGCGGTTTGCGATCAGGGCGGATATGGACTGCGCGTCCACCCCCAGCCCGCGCGCGAAGACGGCAAGGAAGGGATAGACCATGCGGTGGGCGGTGTTCAACACCACGCGAATGGCTGTGTATGTGAATAATTTAATTCTCGACATGGGGCGGAGGATGCGCGCAAGGGAGTATGCCGCCAATAACGTTGGCAGGGGGTTCCGTGCAAATAAACGAACGGCGTTTTATATCCGGTTGTGGGCTGAATTGTAACCCATCCAACAGAGTATTCATGAAAGGGTTTCACCCCGGTGTGCGCGCAAAACATGTCAGGCATCTGCGCGCATTGCTTGACAAGCGCCCTGTCTGGGAATAGACTCACGACCGCTCGCAGGACAATTCAATTAAATAAATGAACATTCCAAATGGAGGCGAGACATTCCATGAGACGGAGTGCGCTCGTCTATTTTCACGCGGACGAAGAGTTCGCCCCAGGAGTCACGCATGGCGCTCGAAGAACCGACCCGGCAGGATTTTCACGCCCTGACCGCTGAAGAAACGCTTGAACATCTCGAAGTTCACGAAGCAGGCTTGACCGCCGCAGAAGCCGAAAAACGGCTGGCGCATTACGGGCCCAACCAACTGCGCGAAGCGCCGCGCCCCGGCTTTCTCGCGCTGTTATGGGGGCAGATCAATAGTTTTGTCGTCTGGCTGTTGATCATCGCCTCGGTCGTCTCGGCCTTGCTCGGCGACTACGTCGAAGCCATCGCCATCATGCTGATCGTCGTCCTCAACGCCGTGCTGGGCATCATTCAGGAACAGCGCGCCGAACAGGCGCTGGCGGCGCTGAAAAAACTCGCCGCGCCCGAGGCTCAGGTGATGCGCGACGGCTCGCGCCAGTCCGTTCCGGCTTACAACCTCGTCCCCGGCGATATCGTCTTTCTCGAAGCGGGCAATTTCATCCCCGCCGATTTACGCCTGCTCGAAGCCGTCAACCTGCGCGTGGAAGAAGCCTCGCTCACCGGCGAATCGCTCCCCGTGCAAAAGAACGCCGCGACCGTCATGGATAAAAACGTCCCGCTGGGCGATCGCAAAAACACCGCCTTCATGGGAACCGTCGTCTCCTACGGGCGCGGACGCGGCGTGGTCACCAGCACCGGCATGAACACCCAACTCGGGTTGATCGCCACCATGCTTCAAAATGTGGAAGCCGAAGAAACTCCGCTTCAACGCCGCCTCGACCATCTTGGCAAATCATTAAGCATCGGCTCGCTGATATTAGTGTTCATCGTCTTCATCGCCGCCCTCGTCAATTACACCGAAATCGGCGGACTGTTCTCCGACCCGCTCAACTACTTCACAACCTTCGCCGAACAAATCACCGAGGTATTCATCATCGCCATCAGCCTCGCCATCGCCGCCGTGCCGGAGGGGTTGCCCGCCGTCGTTACCATCTCCCTCGCGCTCGGAATGCGCGAGATGATCCAGCGCCACGCCCTCATCCGCAAACTTTCATCGGTGGAGACTCTCGGCTCCGCAACGACAATTTGTTCGGATAAAACAGGGACTCTCACCCAAAACGAAATGACCGTCACGCGCATCTGGGCCGACGGGCAGTTTGTCAGCGTTTCAGGGACCGGATACACGCCCAAAGGGGATTTCCTCGTGGACGGCAAAGTTGTGGACGTGCGCCAATACCCCGCCATCCTCTCCACCCTCTGGCTGGGCGTGCTAAACAACGACTCTCTGATCGAAACCACCGGCGAAAGCGAATCCTCCAAAACGTATCGCATTGTGGGCGACCCAACCGAAGGCTCCCTGCTTGTCGCCGCCGCCAAAACCGGAGCCGTGTATCTCGACATCAAAGACGCCTACCCGCGCGAGAACGAAGTGCCGTTCGACTCGGAACGCAAGCGCATGATCACCATTCACGACATCGCCAACCCCGACCCGAACGATCTCTCGCCGTTCCACACTGAAAAACAAAAAAACTGGGATGTGATCGCCGTTAAAGGCGCGCCCGACATTGTGCTGACGCTTTGCTCCAAATACCAGGGCATGGACGACCATCCGCGCGATATGACCGACGAAATGCGCCGGCGCATCCTCGCCGCCAACGACTCCATGACCCAGGACGCCCTGCGCGTGCTGGGCTTTGCCTACCGCGCCGAAAAAGACGTACCAGACAACATCGAAGAAGTCAAAACCGAGGAACTGGAAAAAGATCTCGTCTTCGTCGGGCTGATGGGCATGATTGACCCGCCGCGCGCCGAAGTGAGACCGGCGCTCGAAAAAGCGCGTCATGCCGGAATCCGCACAGTGATGATCACCGGCGACTTCCCGAACACCGCCCGAGCCATCGCTGAATCCATCGGGCTGCTGAGACCCGGCAAAGGCGTAATGACCGGGTCCGAACTGGATCAGATTGACGACATCCAACTCAAGCGCGTCATCGAAGATACCGACGTCTTCGCCCGCGTCTCGCCCGAACACAAGATGCGCATCGTGGACGCCCTGCAAGCCAACGATGAAGTGGTCGCCATGACCGGCGACGGCGTGAACGACGCGCCCGCCATCAAACGCGCCGACATCGGCGTGGCGATGGGCATCACCGGCACGGACGTGGCCAAAGGCACGGCTGACATGGTGCTGACCGACGATAACTACGCCAGCATCGTCTCGGCTGTGGAGCAGGGACGCATCATCTACTCGAACATCCGCAAATTTGTGTTCTTCCTGCTCTCCTCCAACGTGGCCGAGATCATGATCATCTTTCTCGCCACCCTTGCCGGACTGCCCGCGCCGCTGACCGCCATTCAACTGCTGTGGCTCAACCTGATCACCGACGGCGCCCCCGCGCTCGCGCTCGCCATGGAAAAGGGCGACCCCGACATCATGGATCGCAAACCGCGCGCCAAATC
>CAADGT010000236.1 GCA_900696595.1 uncultured Chloroflexota bacterium | reverse complement strand
TGCGCTCGCGGCATGAAATTGGTTTTGTCCTCCGGCACGGGAAAACCCCCGTGACTGAATTGCGCTCCGGCATGATCGTCGGCTCCGGTTCGGCGCTTTTCGAAATGATTCGCTATATCACCGAACGCCAGCCGGTCCTCACCTGCCCAGACTGGTTCTTCTCGCAAGCCCAGCCCATCGCCATCCGCGACGTTCTTTCCTATTTGCTGGACACGCTCACAACGCCGGACGCAACCGGACGGGTGGTCGAAATCGGCGGCCCCTCGCGCCTCTCCTACGCCGAGATGTGCCTGATCTACGCCCGCGAGCGCAATCTTCGCCGATGGCTGATTCGCGCGCCCCTCAACGCCCCGAAACTCTCCGCCTACTGGGTTCACATGATCACGCCGATTCACTGGCGCGTAGTCGCCCCGCTGATCGAGGGCCTGCGCGCCAACCTCATCGTCCACGACACAAACGCGCGAAGATTATTTCCCCACATCCAGCCGCTCGACTTTCAAACCGCCGTCCACCTTGCCCTCGGGCGCATCGCGCGCGACAGCGTGGAAACCTCCTGGACGGACGCACTCGTCACATCGCTGGGCGACGTAAAGCCCTACCGCCTGAGCGTCGAAGACGGCATGTACATCGAGCGCCGCCAGGTTGTGATTGACCTTCCGCCGGAGACAGTCTTCCGTTCCTATACTGGCATTGGCGGCGAGCGCGGCTGGCTCTTCATGGACTGGGCCTGGGGCATGCGCGGCTGGCTGGACAAAGCCCTCGGCGGGGTGGGACTGAGGCGCGGGCGGCGACACCCCGACGATATTCACGCCGGAGAGTCGCTCGACTTTTGGCGCGTGGAGGAAGTGGAAAAAAACCGCCTCATGCGCCTGCGGGCGGAGATGAAACTGCCGGGCCGGGCCTGGCTTCAATTCGAATCCGAGCCGATGCAAAACGGGAAGGAAAAAACCCTCTTCACCGTCACCGCCTATTTCGCCTCTCACGGGTTCTGGGGGTTTCTCTACTGGTACGCCATGTGGCCCTTTCACAAGCCGCTCTTCGACGGACTCACCCGCCGCCTTGTCTCACGCGCCCGCGTTCTGTCTCGGGCCTACTAATCCTCCGCCTTTCAACTGCCTGCTTTTATTTCCCCCATGCCAGCCATTTTCCTCCCCCTCCTGTCCTACTTTTCCGGCTCGCTTCCTTTTTCAGTCTGGGTCACGCGTCTCGTCAAAAATGTGGATGTGCGCGACTCCGGTTCCGGTCACGCCACCACGACCAACACCATCCGCCAGGCGGGGTTTGGCTGGGGAGGGTTGGTTCTCCTTCTCGACCTCGCAAAGGGATTTATCCCAACATGGCTCGCGGCAAAATACTCCGGCGAGACTTGGGCGATCGCTCTCACTGCGACAGCCGCCGTCATCGGTCACTGCTGGCCCCTGTTTGCTCAGTTCCGCGGCGGGATGGGACTCGCCACAGCCGGCGGATGCATCCTTGCGCTGAACCCGCTCGGATTTTTGATCTGCCTGGGCTTATTGATTTTGCTTGTGTTGACGGTCCGCCACTCGGCGCGGGCAAGCGTCTTTGCCGGAATCTTGATAGCCCCAACCCTTTGGTTGTTCAATATCCGCGACGCCTCCTTTTGGGCGGGGGGCGGGGTTGGGGCGATAATCGCCTTCCGCTTCCTGATTGACTGGAATCGCAAATACCGCGAACTATGGCTGGATCGGGGGAAGACCAACTGACAGACCGCTTTCCAAGATAAAAGACCGGGGCTTGCGCATATATTTTGCGCGGCAACTCTCTGCAACTTTATCCATCCCCCATCTGTATTACACTTCAGCCATGACTGCGCCCGCCGACCGCGATCTGATCCTGCGCGCCCGTCGCGGCGAGACCGAAGCCTATGGCGAACTCGTCGCGCGCCATCAGACCAACGTGTTCAATGTCTGCTACCGCATGTTGCACAACCGCCACGACGCCGAAGACCTCGCCCAGGAGGCTTTCATCCGCGCCCTCGACCGCCTGCACACCTTCGACCCCGAACGCGAATTTGGACCCTGGATCCGCCGCGTGGCGACCAACCTGTGCCTGAACCACCTCGAAGCGCAAAAACCCACCGCGCCGCTCGACGAAGAACGGGACGAAGACAAAACTCAAAGTCCCGGCGAACAGGCCGAGGTCAAAGAAAGAAGCGAACAAATCCGCGCCGCCCTCGCATCCCTGCCGCCGCGTTATCGCGTCGTCGTCGAGTTGCGGCATTATCAGGACCTATCCTACGACGAAATTGCAAAAGAACTCAGCCTGCCCCTCAGCGACGTGAAGAGCCATCTCTTCCGCGCCCGCAAACTTCTCGCGGAGAAACTCCATGCACCTGACTGACGAGCGCCTCAACGAATATCTCGACAACGAAACCGCCGACAAAGCCGGGATCGAAGCGCACCTGCATTCGTGTAAAAAATGCGCGGCGCGACTCTCCGACCTCCAATCCCTGTTCGCGGATTTGGACTCTCTGCCCGACGTGGAATTATCTGCCAACATCGCCGCCCGCTTCTCTCCCCGCCCCAGTCTGATTCTCCAACCCCCGCGCTGGCTCACGCTGACGACGACTCTGCAAGCCGCCGCCGCGCTGACTGCGCTCGTCGTCGCCGCCCCATTCTTCTCCATCATGCTTTCGCAAATAGAGACGCCGTCCTTCACAACCCTGCTCCTGCAACTTCAAACCCGGTGGACAATGTTCTTAAACGCCCTTTCCGCTCTGGCGGCAAACCCCGTAGAAGAATTTCAATTACCAATAACCGATTACCCATTACCGATCGCCGAACTCTCCGCCCTCTTCATCCCCCTCGCCGTCGTTTCCATCTTTTGGGTCTTGGGGAATGGGTGGTTGTTAAGAAATCAAAATCGTTAGAGCGCGCCCCGCGCCGCCCAGGAGCCTTCCATGACCGACATCCTTCGCTTTACCCTTGTCATCCTCTTGCTGACCGTCGCCCTCAGCGCCTACTTCCTCGTCGTCGGCGCGCTCTTCGCCAGCCGCGTTGAAAAGACGCAAGCCAGTTTCGCCCTCACCCCAGGGCGCTCCTTTGGATTGGGGCTGGTGAATTTTCTTTTCTTTGGCTTGATTGCCTTCGTCATGCTTTCGCTTGCCGAGCGCACAGGCTCCTTTGTCAAAGGGATTCTGACCGTCCCCGCCCTGCTCATCCTCGCCTTTCTCTCGATTCTTTTAAGCGTGGGACTCGCCGCCGCCGTCCAACACCTTGCCGGGCGCCTCTTCCCAGACATGCCCAACTGGAAGCGCAACCTGTGGAGTTCCGCCATCCTGTGCGTCGCCTGCGCCCTGCCCTTCGTCGGCTGGTTTTTGCTGTTGCCTTATGTCGCCTTCACCGGCATTGGCGCGACGATTTTGGGATTCTTCCAGCGTAAT
>CAADGT010000235.1 GCA_900696595.1 uncultured Chloroflexota bacterium | reverse complement strand
GTCCCGGCGCGCGCTGGACAAAGGAGGGCGCTACCATGGTTGCCAAGGCTCGAGCCGCCTGGATTAGCCGCCAATGGGATGCCTTGCCGTTGGCTGCTTGATTCTACAGAATTTGAATGCTCCCAACGGCAAGGTTTACATCCTTGCAAGGAAATAACAGCGTATAATATCGTTATAGGCGTTTCGTCATTCGCAATTATGACGCTCGTCACTGGCAGGACGCATCGTTTCCGTATAAACTTTGATTTGTCGGAGTCAGGAGGCAGTATGGCAAAGAAGGCATGGCAGGTCGAAAAGACCAAATACTGCGAACACATGCAGGAAGAAATTGCCATCGAAGTCGAGGTGATATACCCGGCTGATTACCTCTCCGAGCAAGCCCCCCGCATTCGGGCCAGGCGTTGCTCCAAAGCGCTGGAATGTAATTGCATCGAACGCCCAGCCTGCGCCCTGAGCGGAACAAACCCCGACGTTGACCCGGTTGAATAACAGCGTCGCAAACGCTGTTCATCCAAACTCTCTCCTCCCTCTGAGTTGGTTCAAAGGCTGCGCCGCGCACTGCGCGGCGTATGCCGTTATGCAAACGAACCGAATTCCCCCGCAAAACGCCCAAACGAAACGATGAAACGCCTTTTGATTCTTTTGACCCTCCCCCTTATGGCTTGCAGGTGGAGCGCTGTCGCCGCGCCGACAAACACGCCTCTTCCGGCTCGGACGGCTGACTCGACCCCGCAGACCGAATCCCCCTCCCAGCCGGATACCGCCACTCCCCAAGCCTCCCAGACGCCGATTCTCCAGCCCGGGCAATTCCCAGACTCAACCCAATACGAATGGACTCGCATCGTCGGCGGGCTCGACCGCCCGGTGGATGCGCAATCCGCTTTCGACGGATCGGGGCGGTTGTTCGTCGTCGAAAAATACGGCGCCATTCGCATCTTCAAAGACGGGAACCTGTACGACCAGCCTTTTTTGAACATTGACAATCGCGTGGATAATTCCAAAAACGAGATGGGCTTGCTGGGACTGGCGTTTCACCCCGACTACGAACAAAACGGATATTTTTACGTCAACTACACCGGCGACGGCGGGCACACGCGCATCTCGCGCTTTCAGGCGGAGGGCGATGCCGCCGACCCGGACAGCGAGAAAGTGTTGATGACGATTGAACAGCCATACCCAAACCATAACGGCGGCGCGGTCGTCTTCGGACCCGACGGCTATCTCTACCTCGGGCTTGGCGACGGCGGATCGGGCGGCGACCCGCACCGGAACGGGCAGAATACGCAAGTCCTGTTGGGAAAGATTTTGCGCATTGACGTAAACACCGGCGACCCGTACAACATCCCCGCCGACAACCCCTTCGGCAACGAAGTCTGGGCGTATGGCTTGCGCAACCCCTGGCGTTTCTCCTTCGACCGCGCCTCCGGCGATCTATGGATCGGCGACGTGGGGCAACAGTTATACGAGGAGATCAATTACCTCCCCGCTGGTTCGCCGGGCGGCGCAAACTTCGGCTGGAGCGTCATGGAAGGCGCGCACGGCTATAACGGACTGCCGCAACCGGAACTGCTCCTGCCCGCCGCGGAATACAGCCACGAATTCGGATGCTCGGTCACCGGCGGGTATGTCTATCGCGGCTCCATGCCCGAATGGAACGGCGTCTACATCTACGGCGATTATTGCTCGGGAAAAATCTGGGGGTTGATTCTGTCCAATGGTCAGTGGCAGTCCCGGGTCCTGTTTGAAGCGGGCGTGACGATCACATCCTTCGGCGAAGACGAAAACGGCGAACTCCATCTCCTCAGCGACAACGGCAACATCTACGTCCTGTCCGAAAAATAGGCGGCTGTTACATTCCGCTCACAAAACTCCGCGCGCGCTCGTCGGCGGGGTTTTGCTTTAATTCCTCCGGCTTGCCGACCTGCGCCAGTCCGCCATCCATGATCAGCGCCACGCGGTCGCCAAATTGCGCGGCTTCCTTCAAATTGTGCGTGACAAAAATCGTCGTGCGATGAGATTGCGCCAATACCGCCGACAAATCCTCGATCAAATTCGCCCGCGTCTGCGGATCCACCGCCGAAAAAGGCTCATCCATCAAAAGCGCTTCGGGATCGAGAACGAACGCCCGCGCCAGGCTGACTCTCTGCGCCTCTCCCCCGGAAAGTTGCCCGGCTCTGCGCTCCAGAAGTTTTTCCACGCCCATGGCTTCCGCCCACTTAAGAACCCGCTTGCGCGATTCGTGTTTCTCCGCGCCCCGGAACTTTAACCCCAGCCCGATATTGTCGCGGACGGACATGTCGAGCAACAACGGGTCTTGAAAAACGAAGGCAAACCTTCGGCGATATTCCAGGTCGCTCCATTCTTTTTGCGGCTTGCCATGAAGTTTAATTTCGCCCTGCGCGACCTTGATCAACCGCGCCAGCGCCAGCAGAAGCGTGCTTTTGCCCGCGCCGTTGGGACCGACCACGGCCAGGGTTTCGCCCTGTCGGATGTCGAGCGATTCGATTTTGAGCGCGTCCCGTCCGTTGCGCCGGACGAGCAGGTCTTTAATTTCGATAAGGTTCGCCATTGGTTTTCTTTTCGTTGACTGCGCTTTGCGTCAGCGCTTCGCGCCCTTTTGCTGAATCCACGTCAGCGCGAGATTGATCAGATAGGTAATGACCAGCAACAAAGCCGAAAGCGCCAGCGCCCGCTCGAACTCGCCCTTCGATGTTTCCAGTACGATGGCCGTCGTCAGCACGCGCGTCTGCCCTTTGATGTTTCCGCCTACCATCATGGAAGCGCCCACCTCCGAGATGACCGAGCCAAATCCCGCCATGAGCGCCGCCAGTAATGGAAGCCGCGCCTCGCGCCACAGATGCCAGATCATTTGCAGGCGCGACGCGCCCAATCCCAGCAGTTGTTGTTTCAGGCGCGGGTCGAGCGCCTCCAGCGCGGCGGCGGTCAGCCCCATCACCACCGGCGCGGAGATGACCGTCTGCGCGATGACGATTGCCCAGGGCGTATAGATCAGCCGCAAATCGCCCAGCGGACCGCTGCGCCAGAGAGTCATCGCCACGACCAGCCCAACCACAACGGGCGGCAAGGCCATGCCGGTATTGACGACGCTTAACAAAAACGAACGCCCGCGAAAATTGCCGAGCGCCAGCCAGGTTCCAAACGGCAGTCCGAGGATCAGGCTGATGGCGGTGGCGATCAGGGAGACTTGCAGGGAGAGGGATGTGATTGCGAATACGTCAGCGTCAAAGCCCATCGTTTTTCCTTATGCGTCGCCCCCGATTATATAAGGAAAAACTTAATCGTGTTGTTGCCTGTCGAGCCGCCTGACGAGCATCAACAGCAGGGCGGAAACGACGATCAGAAGCGCCGACAGAGCAAGCGCAACGCCGAGGTCGCGTTCGAAGCCGAGATAAATGGCCATGGGCATGGTCTGAGTCACCCCTTCAAGGTTGCCTGCAAAGAGGATGGTCGCGCCAAATTCGCCCAGCGCGCGCGTCCACGTCAGGACGGCGCCGCTGAGCAATGCCCGCCCGGACAGGGGCAGCATCACGGCGGTAAACATCTGCCATGGATTGGCGCCCTCCACGTTGGCGGCTTCTTCAAGTTGCGCGTCCACTTCGGCAAAGCCGATTCGCGCCGCGCGGATGTAGAGCGGGGCGGCGACGAATAACTGCGCCAGCACAACCGCGGCTGGGGTGAAGGGCAGGCTGACGCCAAGCGCTTCGAGCGCGGGGGCGAAGATTCCGCGCCTGCCAAAGGCGATCAACAACGCGAGCCCCGCCACGGAAGGCGGCAGGACGATGGGCAGGTCAATCAGCAGTTCAAGCGCCGTCTTGAAGCGTATTCTCCAGCGCGCGAGCATGTACGCCAGCGGCGTGCCGAACAACATGGCAAGGAGCGTTGTGACGGCGCTTGTGATGAAACTCAGCCGCAAGGCTTTGAGCGCCTGCCCCGAAAATGCGTTTGCAAAGAAATCGTCCCCGGACGAACGGATCAGGATGGCGGAAAGCGGCAATAGAAATAAAGCCAGCATCACGGCGCCGGGCAGGATGAAAATCCATTTTGAACGCAAAAAAAATTTACTCATGGTCCGATTTGCAGAGTAAAGAAAAAATCGCGGAAGGCAACCCTTCCGCGATGGATGTTACCCTGATTACGGTTTGGGACCAAACCCCCATTTTTCGAGGACGGACTGCCCCGCCTCCGAGAGGACATAATCCACGAACGCCTGGGCAAGGTCTGCGTTTGCAGAATCAACCAGCGGCGCGATGGGATATTTCGCAATGACATTCAACTCGACGGGAATTTCGACGATCTTCAATTCGGGCGCGGCGACGGCGTCGGATGTGTACACAATGCCCGCATCCGCTTCGCCCAACTGAACCTTGGCGACAACTTGTTTGACGTTATCTTCATTTGAGACGACATTCGCGGACACTTTATCTTTGAAGTCTGCTCCAAAGGAAGCGTTCATTTTTTCCAGCGCCTCGCGTGAATACTTGCCCACAGGGACTTCTTCAGCGGCTAAGACAATTTTGATTCCAGTATTTGCCAAATCTTCCAGCGAATCAATTCCAGCGGGGTTACTGGCGGGGAGAATAACAACCAATTGATTGCTCAAGAAAATTTGAGGGGAGTCTTTCGCAACGTGCGAGCCTGCAATCAATGCGTCCATTTCTTTGTTGTTCGCGGAGGCGAACACGTCCGCTGGCGCGCCTTCTTCGATTTGAGTTCGCAAGGCTTGCGAGCCTGCGAAGTTAAAGGTGACGGTCACGTTGGGGTTATCCGCTTCAAAGTTTTTTCCGATTTCAGCGAAGGCATCCGTCAATGATGCGGCGGCGAAGACATTTAATGTAACAGGTTCATTTGTAGAAGCGGGAGCGCATCCTGCTAAAAGTAATGCGAGCAACAAAATAATATTTAGAAAACGTTTCATCTTTTTTCCCTGGGAATGTGAAATTGGGTTCTTATCTCCGCCATCCAATTTTGAATCAATCTCATTTGTTGGAGACGAAGGTCAAGACTTAGACGATTGTAGATTTGTTCGGGCGGTAAGTTTTGGAGCAGGATTTCAAGTTGTTCGACCCGCGCTTCAGTTTCGGCGAATTGCGTTTGATAAATTTGTGAAATGTTTTCAGGTCGGTGAAGGTGAGTGAAATACAAGCGTGTGAGAAATTCCAGCCGAATGGAGCGAGCGTTTGTGCCAATGCCCAATTCAAGCCATTCAAAGAATCGCTTTCTTCCTTGCGCTGTGATGCGAAGCATCTGGCGGGCGGGAAGTCTTTCCTGCTCCACAACGTGAGCGGAAATGTCGCCGCGACTCTCCAGCCGCTTCAAGATGGCATACGCCTGACTCTGACTCAAATGCCAGACATGCCCCAACTCGGCGACAAACTTTTGGTGCAGGTCATAGCCATGGCTGGGTCTTTCGACAAGAAAGCCCAGAAGGGCGAACTCGGGGGACAGGTTTCCGCTCTGACGATTGCTTTTAGCCATATATACTCACTCAATGAGTATATATGGCTTTTTGCGGCTTGTCAAACTTTTTTTGGCGGATGACCGCAACGAAACGGCGGCGGATGGGATTCAAAACGATGCGGCGTTCGCTGTCGTGGTTTGCCCATAAAAAAGAGGCGGCTTGCGCATAAGCCGCCTCCGAATGAATGAAACGTTTGCGTCGTCGTCCCTGCCGCCGGGGAAGACGGCGGGGACAAGAATGGGATTAACTATCGAGACCCAGTTCCGCCGGGTCTTTGCCCGCGTCCGGCACAAAGAGCGGGGCGCCGAATTTATCCACGCCAAACTGTCCGATGACCTCCTGCGTGGCGGCATCCACCAGGAAGTTGGCGAATGCCAGCGCGCCTTCGTAGTTGATCTTGTCGGATTTTTCCGGGTTGACCGTCATAACGTGATAGACGTTCAACAGGCCGGGCTCGCCCTCCACCAGTATTTCCAGTTGCAAATTACCCTTGTTGGCGAGATAGGTGGCGCGATCGGTAAGGATATAGGCGGTTTTTTCAGAAGCGACCGTGAGCGAAGCGCCCATGCCCTGTCCGGTCTCGGTATACCAGGTCTGTCCGGCGGGGTCGAGTTCGGCGGATTTCCACAGAGCGAGTTCCTTCTTATGCGTGCCGGAATCGTCGCCGCGCGTGACAAAAACCGCGCCCGCGTTAAAAATGGCGGTGAAGGCTTCCCTGGCGGTCGCCATACCCTTGATCCCGGCCGGGTCCGCGGCGGGACCGACGATGACGAAATCGTTATGCATCACAAGAAGGCGATCCTTGCCATGCCCGCCTTCCATAAACGTCTTTTCGGAGGATGGCGCGTGGACGAGCAGAACGTCGGCGTTGCCTTCTTCGCCCATCTTCAGAGCCTCGCCCGTGCCGACGGCGATCGTCTGCACGACATAGCCGGTCTGTTCCTGGAACATCGGCACAAGCGCGTCCAGCAAACCCGAATCCTGCGTGGAGGTGGTCGTGGCGAGGATGATGTTCGGGTTGGCGGGCGCCGCCGCTTCGGTCGGCGCCTCGGTGGCGGCTTCGGTCGCAGCCTCAGTCGGCGCCTCGGTGGCGGGAGCCGCCGTTGGGGCGGGGGTGGGCGCTCCGCAGGCCGCCAGCCACATGGCGAGGACCAGCATAAGCGTCAGGAGCGTATTGCGTTTGGAGTTGTTCATTCTTTCTTCCTTTCGATGATGTATGTTCATTAAACGATTAAGGAAAACCTTAATCGAAAATGCAAAATAAAAAATGCTAGACCGACACCCGCTCCCCGCTATGTTGCGCGTTATAACCGGGCAACGAACTCAACAAATGACGAAAATCCGCCGTCTGGATGTAATCGAGCAGGGGGTTGAGATTCTTTTCATTCTCGCGCGGCAGGACGAGGTCGTAGCGTTCCTCAAACAGCGGGATGAAATGGAGATCGCATCGAATCGCCGCCGCCTGCAAACCGAGGGATGCGTCCGCCTTGTTTTGGGCGACGAGATTCGCCGCTTCGCTATGTGTTTTGACTTGATTCTTGTACCCGGAGATTTTCTCCACTGGAAGTTTGAGTCTCCGCAGTTCAGCGTCCAGCCACAGGCGCGTGCCGGACCCGGGGTTGCGGTTCACAAAGCGGACGTTCTGCCCGGCAATATCCGCAATTTTTCTAATCCCCTTCGGGTTGCCGCCCGCCATCATCAATCCCTGCGTGCGATGGGCGAGCGTGACAATCTCCACCTCCCGGTCGGGGAAGAGGCGCTTTACAAAAGGCGTGTTGTACTCGCCGCTTTCATCCAACAAATGCGCGCCGCTGACCTGGCACAAGCCCTGCCGCAAATTGACCAGCCCATCCAGCGAGCCGACCGTCATGTTCAACATCGTCACATGCTTTTCGAGATTCGCGGCGACCGCCTCGAGCGCCAGGTCGTGACTGCCCGAAAAAACCACCGAAGGCTTCCCTGCCCTGGGCAGGATGACCTCCTGTAATAAAAGCGCGTCCGCCTTGGCGCGATAGAATTTTTCCGTCACCCTGCCCGTCTTGCGAATTTCGCCGATCTCAACCAGCCCGACAGACTCCAAAGCCAGGATGTGATGCCGCACCCAGGCAGGAGACTGCTTCATCGTCCGCGCCAGATGCGTGAGCGTGGCGGGCGCCGCCATCAGCAGGCGCAAAATATCCAAACGGCGCGAATCCGCCAGCAGTTTGATCTTCTCGAACGAGGAAACAGACTCGACTTTTTGCATTTCGATTAAGTATTTCTTTATTTGCGAGTCTACAATTGAAAATGACGGATGTCAAGCGACCGTATCGCGCGCCAACCGCGCCGGGCGGGTTGTTTGGCAACCGCAAGAAAACTCTAACCTTTTTCCTACAACGGGAATTTGGCTTTTTGGTAGAATCACCGGCAGTTATTCAGGAGAAAAATCATGGCTGGCATGGAACGATTTACGCAGCGAGCAAGGCGCGTCCTCTCCCTCGCTCATCAAGAGGCGGAGCGCGCCCGGCAAAATAACATCGGCACCGAACATCTGCTCCTTGGTTTGATGGACGAAGAGGGCGGAGTCGCGGGACGCGTCCTGCGCGAATTGGGCATGTCCTCCGACCGCGTGCGCGATGTCATCAGCCGTATTTCAAACGGCATCTCAAACTTCGACCCCAGTCGCGTCGAACTCGCCGCCGAGACGCAGCAAGTCCTCGAATATGCGGTGGACGAAGCGCGTCGACTCGGACATCACTACATCGGCACCGAACACATTTTGCTCGGGCTCGTCCGCGTGGATTCAACCGCATTGGAAGCCCTGCGCCGACTCGGCGTGACCCCCGATCAGATTCGCCGCCAGACACGGCGCGTCCTGAACGAGTCCACCTCATCCTCCACGCCGACGCCTGCCGGCCCCCAACCGGGCAGAAGTCCCGCCGGAGCCAACCCCAAAACCCCGCTTGTCGATCAACTCGCCGGAGATCTGACCGCCAAAGCCGAAGAAAAAAAACTGGACCCGGTCATCGGCCGTCAAATGGAAATCGAGCGCGTCATTCAAATTTTGGCGCGCCGCACCAAGAACAACCCCGCCCTGATCGGCGAACCCGGCGTGGGCAAGACCGCCATCGTCGAAGGACTCGCCCAACGCATCGTGGACGGCGACGTCCCCGCTCCGTTGATGAACAAGCGACTGCTGCAACTCGACGTCGGCTCGCTCGTGGCTGGCACAATGTATCGCGGTCAATTCGAGGAACGGCTCAAGCGAATCATAGATGAGTTGAAACAATCGGGGGCGATCCTGTTCATAGACGAAGTCCACATGCTCGTCGGGGCGGGAGCCGCAGGTTCCTCCGTGGACGCGGCCAACATCCTCAAACCGGCATTATCGCGCGGAGAGCTTCAAGTCATCGGCGCGACCACGCTCGACGAATACCGCAAGCACATCGAATCGGACGCCGCGCTCGAACGGCGCTTCCAGCCCGTGCAGGTGGACGAACCCTCCGAAGAAGAAACCATACAAATTCTAAAAGGCATTCGCAGCGCCTACGAGGAACATCATCACCTTGTCATCTCCGACGGCGCGCTCGAAGCCGCCGCGCATTTATCGTCGCGCTATGTTACCGAACGCTTTTTGCCGGACAAGGCGATTGACCTGATTGACGAATCCTCCTCGCGCGTGCGCATGTATAAAAGCCCCGCCGCCAAACAGGCCAAGGACTTGTTTGGCCAGTTGCGCCAGGCGCGCCAGAACCGCTCGCTTGCAAACGAAGAAGGCAACGCGGAAGACGTGCGCGAATGGGAGGAACGCGAGATGGACCTCTCCTCCCAGATCGAACGCCTGCGCACCGGCTGGGACCGCGCCAACAGCCCCGTCGTCTCGGCGGAAGACATCGCCGAAGTCGTCTCGATGTGGACGGGCGTGCCGCTCATGCAACTCACCGAGGAAGAATCCCAGCGCCTGCTCAAGATGGAAGAAGAACTTCGCAAAGCCATTATCGGGCAGGAGGATGCGATCGTCGCCATCTCGCGCGCTGTGCGCCGCGCCCGCGCCGGGTTGAAGAACCCCAAACGCCCGATCGGTTCGTTCATGTTCCTCGGACCGACCGGCGTCGGCAAGACGGAATTGACGAAGGCGCTCGCCAAATTCATGTTCGGCAGCGAAGACGCCGCCGTGATGCTCGACATGTCCGAGTTCATGGAGCGGCACACCGCCTCGCGCCTCGTCGGCGCCCCCCCCGGATACATTGGCTACGAAGACGCCGGTCAACTCACCGAAGCCCTGCGCCGCCGACCGTATTCGATCATCGTCTTCGACGAGATCGAGAAGGCGCACCCCGAAGTCCATAATATGCTTTTGCAAATCATGGAGGAGGGACACCTCAGCGACGCGAAGGGACGCAAGGTTGACTTCCGCAACGCCATCATCGTCATGACCTCCAACATCGGCGCGGACGTGATCAAACGTCAGAGCAACCTCGGCTTTGCCCTCAAACGCGACGAAGAAACCGAGGAAAAACTGTCCTACGAAGACATGCGCAAGAAATTAAACGAATCGCTCAAACGCGCCTTCCGCCCCGAGTTCATCAACCGCGTGGACGCGGTGGTCATCTTCCGCGCCCTGAACCGAGACGACATCAAACAGATCGTCAGCCTCGAACTGGATAAAGTCTCCGAACGCCTCAAAGATCATGACCTGAGCCTGGTCGCCGTTCCCGAAGCCTTATCCCTGCTGGCGGAACAGGGCTACGACTCCGAGTTCGGCGCGAGACCGTTGCGCCGCGTGATCCAGATGAAGATCGAGGACCCGCTTTCGGATAAATTGCTCTCCGGCGAGTTCGTGGACGGCGACAGCATCACCATCGTAGTGGACGACGACGGCGAGATCGCGCTGGTGAAATCATCCGAGTCGGTCGCCGAACCGAGTTTATAACGAACAGTTCTGACAGGTAGTGGAAACCTGTCAGAACTCTTAAACATGAACAAACAAGAACTGTTAAAGCAAGCCGATTACAACTTTCAGCGCGGCAACCGCGAACTGGCGAAGAAATATCTCTCCGACCTGCTCGCCGCTTACCCCAACGACGAAGCCGCCTGGATGCTCCTTGCGCGCGTGACGGAGGCAAAAGAGCGCAAGATCGAGTGTTTCGAGCGTGTGTTGAAGATCAACCCGAAGAACGAGGAGGCCAGACTTGCGCTTGCCCGCGTTCGCGCCGCGCTCAACCCCACCCTGCCGCTGAACGAGATTAGAAAAATAAAGCCGCCGCGCAACCCGTATCGCGGCTTGGCGCGCGGAGCGCTTGCCGCCATGCTCGCATTCATGCTTTTTGGAACCAGCGCCTACGTCATTGCGCGGAATAACCCTGGGTCGCCCGTCGCGCAGATTTTGCCCATGTCCACCGCAAACCCGCCTGCCGCCGAAATTCCATTGCCGGACGACGTTGCCCCCGATACTCGCGCCGAGGTCGGCAAAAAATATCCAGAGTATGCTCCGCTGGTGGACGCCCTGCTGGGGTATGCAATTTCAAACGCCAAAAACGGCCTGGATGGCGCGCCGGAACGACCCGGCGACCGAATCCTGACTTCTGATACGGCTGGGATCGAAGCGAAGAAAATGCTGGCGGCCAGCCTGCCCCAACCAGGGAGCATGTCCACCGTCACCATTACGGAACGACAGATCACCTCATGGCTTATCATGGAGATGAAAAACAGCCCCGATCTCCCGTTGAGCGAAGTGCAGGTTTACCTGCGCGATGGCAAGGTGCAAATTTGGGGTATGGTGAACGGAAGCGAAGAATCCACTGCGGCGCTGGCCGTGTGCGAGTTGACCATCGGTGAAGACCAGCGTCCGTACATCGTGATTGAATCCGTGCAGGTCGGGCAGCAGACGATTCCGGCGGTTTTTCTGTCGCAGATGGAAGCGTGGCTGAATCAGGCGTTGAGCGCAGAGATTGACGCGCAGGCTCCTGGCTTGGCTCTGGTCAGCGTTAAGGTTACCAGCGGAATGGTGACCGTCTCCGGAACGAGATAAAGGCTCGAAGCGCAGGGAAGGCTCAAAGTCCGCGCGAGGCGGGCTTTTTGATTCCATCCAAGCCTATCACCTGCTCTTAAGAATATTTTCCGTTCACGCCGCGTCATGTACGTTGAATCCTGCTGAAGCAGGACAAAAAGGAGAATTTATCATGAGCGCGAATTATGAAACCATCACGCTGGCGGGGGGGTGCTTTTGGTGTCTGGAGGCGGTCTTCGACGAGGTAAAGGGCGTGCTTTCGGTGGAGTCGGGCTACGCCAACGGGCATCTCGCCAACCCGACATATCGTCAGGTGTGCGAAGGGGATTCAGGTCACGCCGAGGTCGTGCGGATCAAGTTCGACCCGGGCATCATTTCCGCGCGCGATATTCTAAACATCTTCTTCGGCATTCACGATCCGACGACCTTGAACCGTCAGGGCGCGGATGTCGGTTCGCAGTACCGTTCGGGCGTTTATTATCACACCCCCGAGCAGAAGGATATCGCCGAGGCGCTCATCGCGGATTTGAACGCGCGGAAGATCTGGGATAATCCGATTGTCACCGAGGTGGAGCCGGTCAAGGATTTTTATATCGCCGAAGATTATCACCAGGAATATTTTGCGCGCAATCAGTATCAACCCTACTGCATGGCGGTCGTCGCGCCGAAGGTAAACAAGTTCCGCAAAGATTACCGCGAGTTGTGGCGGAAGGCGTAGGCGCCGTTCGGCATTCCGAAGCCTTTAAGATTCAGAAAGCGCCTGCAAACTGTTGTTTCGACGAGCGGAGCGGGAAGAAATCTTGCGCGCTTGCGGGAAAAGATTTCCCGTTAGCGCTCGAAATGACAATGACATGGCTTTTCAGACGCTCTCTCAAGAAGTTTTTTTTGTTATACTCCCGCGCGTATGAACGAAAGCAGAACGCCCAACTTTTATATTAAAAACCTGCCCATCTACGGCGACGCGATCCTTGCGCCGATGGACGGCTATTCCGACTGGCCCTTTCGCTCCATCTGCCGCGAACTTGGCTCGGCCATGAGCTACACCGAGTTCATCAAGGTCGAGAAAATCCTCAGCAAATCGAAACAGCCCGCCAAACGCATGTACTTCACCGAGCCGGAGCGCCCCATTGCGTTTCAAATCTACGGCGACGACCCCGATCTCATCCTGCAAGCGGCGTTGAAAATCCAGGAAAATAATCCCGACACAATTGACCTCAACATGGGATGCCCCGCCAAAACCATCGCGGATCGCGGCGCGGGCGTGGGCATGATGCCGTCTCCGCTTCGTATCGCGCGGACATTCCGCAAACTGATAAAAAATTTACGCGTCCCCGTCACCGGCAAGATCCGCCTCGGCTGGGATCGAAATAAAAACTACAAACTCATCGCCCGCATCATCGAAGAGGAAGGCGGCTCGCTGGTGGCCGTGCATGGGCGCACAAAGGAACAACGTTACGCGGGCAGCGCCGACTGGGACGCCATCGCCGAAGTCAAATCGCTTGTAAAAATCCCCGTCATCGGCAGCGGCGATATAAAAACCGTCGCCGACATTGACCGCATGAAAGCCCACACCAACGTGGACGCGGTCATGATCGGGCGCGGCGCGATTCCCAACCCCTGGATATTTTCACGCCTCGACCGCGACCAGGTCCCGCCGGAGACGGTCAAGGAAACCATCCGCAAACACCTTGCAAGAAGCGTCGAATTCTACGGCGAAGAGGACGGCGCGCGCCTCTTTCGCAAAAACGCCGTGCAATATGTGATGATGAATCACCTCACCCGCGACGAACGCCGCGAGATCCTCCGCTCGCGCCCATCGGCGGAATTTTTGGAACTGCTCGAGAGAATTTACGACTCGCCGATGCTCCAGACCTGACAGGTTTTTAAAACCTGTCAGGTCTTAATGTAACTTATAATCACCCCATGCTCCTCGACCTGCCCCTCATCCTTGAAACGCGGCGCAACCACGCGCTCGAACACGCCGCCATCCACCTGCTCGCGCGCAAACATCCCGGCAAACGCATGGCGGGACATTCCAACCCCACCGGATTTTTTCTGCTCGGCGATCTCACCGCCCAACAAATTTGGGAATCGGTCACGGAAGCACAGACGCGACTCAATTCCGGCGAAAGCGGACTGGCGATTCATCCGGGATGCGGCACCAACCTGGCGGCTACCGCGCTTCTCTCCGCGACTTTGGCCTGGTTCCCGCTGCGAGGGACCAAATCCACGCTGTGGCGACTCCTGCTTGCCCCCTTCGCCTTGCTTTTCGCGCTGGTCGGATTCCAACTCAGCAAACCGCTCGGACCCTGGCTCCAAAAACACATCACCACCGAAGCGGATTTAGGCTCCATGCAAATCGTGGACGTCGTTCCAATCCGCAAAGGCGTGCATCGCGTGATCACGAAGCGATAAGTAAACAAACCGCAAAACCTGATATTTCCCTCATGCGCATCCTCATCCAGCGAGTCGCCAAAGCCAGCGTCGTCGTCGAAGGACAGACCGTTTCCAGCATCGGAAAAGGTCTGTTGATTCTATTGGGCGTCGGTCACGGCGATGGGGAGGAGCAGGCGCAATTCCTCGCCGAAAAGACCGCCAACCTGCGCATCTTCGAGGACGAAGGCGGCAAGACCAACCTGTCGGTATTGGATGTCAAAGGCGAAGCCATCGTCGTTTCGCAGTTCACCCTCTATGCCGACACCCGCAAGGGACGCCGCCCCTCCTTCCTCGACGCCGCCCTGCCCGACGTCGCCGAACCGCTTGTCAACCGCTTCATCGAACTCCTGCGCTCCCACGGCGTCCCGACCCAGGGCGGCAGATTCGGCGCGCACATGGAAGTGGAAATCCACAACGACGGACCCGTCACGATCTGGCTCGAAAAATGATGGACAAAAAACCGAACGCCCTCCAAAAATTCATCCACCGCTTCCTCATGCTCCGCCCGGTGACGGCGCTTTTGGCGCGCGTCCTTCACCATGCCGACCGCGCCCTGTTCAAACTGACGGGCGGCCGGCACAGCGTCGCCGAGATCGTCGGACTGCCCATCATTCAACTCATCTCCATCGGCGCAAAGACCGGACAGCCGCGCTCCATCCCGCTGGTGGGTTTGTTCGATGGCGAAAAGATCGCCCTGATCGGCTCGAATTTTGGGCAAAAACACAACCCCGGCTGGTATTACAACCTGACAGCGCACCCCCAATGCGAGGTCGTCAAAGACGGCAGAACGTCGCGCTTTATCGCCCGCGAGGTCTTCGACCACGAACGTGACAAATACTGGCAAATGGCGCTTTCCTATTACTCAGGCTACGAAAAATACAAGGAACGCGCCTCCCACCGGCATATCCCGGTCATGCTTCTTGAGCCTGCTAAACTGGCGACCGCCCACAGCGCGTAGGCAACGTTCTCTAACATTGCCGGGCGCATTACGCGCAAGATGCGGGCAATCGCCAGCGCCAAATAATTGCCAAGATTAGAGTTTCATGATAAATTAAGCCCTGAAGGATGCAAGAGGTTTCGTTGCGGAAGGAAGAAGACGACGGCTCAAAGCAAGACCTTGAGCCGTATTTTTTTACCACCCGATGAACACAACTGCGTCACCCCATTTTCATTTTGCTCAGGAGGCAAATATGGCTGAACGTATCATCGGCACGGTTAAGTGGTTCAATGGAACCAAGGGCTACGGTTTCATCGAACGAGAAGGCGGACCCGACGTCTTCGTTCACTTCTCCGCCATTCGCGGCGACGGCTTCAAAAACCTGCAAGAGGGCCAGAAGGTGGAATTCACCATCGAGAACGGTCCCAAAGGCTTGCAAGCCGCGGATGTTGTGGTTCTCTAGTCAAGACTGAACCTGATGAAAGAGCCTCGTCGTGAGACGGGGCTCTTTTTTGTCTCCCCCCTCCGCCCTGCGGGCGCCTCCCCCAAAATCCGACGGTAGTTCAGTCGGATTTTGGGGGAGGCTGGGAGGGGGTCCAGAGCCGGGCGTCTGTTTCGACGGCGATTGCCCCCGCCTCGAGCATGGACTCGACATCCGCCCGCGACCACACCCCGCCCGAACCGATGACCGGCAGCCCGATCATCGCCGCCGAACGGAGGATATCCAGCGAGCGCGGGAACAGCGCCTGCCCATACATCCTGCCTGTGACCAAATTTCCATTCTTATCGCGCAATGCGCCCCTCGGCGCAGCGATGCTGATCGCGCTCGCGCCGCCGTCCGCCAGTTGACGACCCAGAGTCAAAACCTGCTCATGCGGCAGGACAAAGATGAGCGGAATTTCCCCCAAACACATTTCCAAATTCAAGAGGATGATGTCGTCCGCCAGCAGGGGAGCGAAACCCAATTGAACCGCCATGACGTTTTCGACCGTCTCCAACTCGCGCGTCATTTTTTGAGTCTCTTCGGGGCGATCCGCCATCAGATGGACGATGATGGGAATATCCGCGCGGTTCCATTTGGCGGAATACTTCTTCAACGCCGCATGAAACCCCGGGTTGGGCAGCCCCGTGTGCATGAGAAACCCGCCGGGAAATTCGATCACAGCCGGGCGCGCAGTCGGCAGGCGCGGGCGAAATGAAATCGGATTGGTCACAAACGCGCCCAATTGACCCAGACTTCCGAAGTCCCCAAGACTTCGGAAGTCTGGAACGAATCCCAACGACCCCGCCGCGTTGATGAGAGATTTGCTAAAATACAAGTCGCGTTTCATTTTATAGTCTCGTCATTGCGAGGAGGAGCGGAGCGACGACGAAGCAATCTGCCAGCCAATTAGGAGATTGCTTCGTCGCAAAGACCAAGAGCGCTCCTCGCAATGACGATGATCAGGAGTCCCATGCAGCCCTTGCAAAATATGCGTGTGTTGGATCTCAGCCGTGTGCTGGCTGGACCGTATTGTACGATGGTTCTCGCCGCTTGGGCAGCGCGTATCCAACCATTTTTACAAAGGATCATTTTGTTGGAGTTCAACCATGGATATTATTTTCACCGCGTCCCCTCTCAAGGCTTTTTCGGGCAGTTTATTTCTTATCGGTTTCTGCCTCGTCCTCGGAGTCGGGAATTTACTGCTCAACTACCTTCCCAAGCGAAAACGCAGGGAGGGCTTTTTCAAACGCCGCTCGCCCGGCTGCATTGCCGTCCTTCTATTGATGATCGGAGGAGTCACTGCGGTTGTCACTTTCAACGCCTACCAATACGGGGATAAAACCGTCCGGGTGCAGGCGCTGGAAAAGACCGAAAGGGTCGTCAAATGCAACGAGACATATTGCACTGAATATGCCGTTGAAACCACCGACGGGGAAAAATATTACGTGTTTGGGCTTTCAAAAAACACATGGGACAAAATCGAATCGGGGACTTGTTATCGCTTCACATATTACCCCCTCAAGCCCCTGCTGGCGGAATATCTGCAAGAGGAAAACCAGGCACAAAGCCTCTATGAAACGACCGGATATATCACGTTGATCGAACGGGCAGGGTGTTGATTGACCTGCGGCAGGGATGCGCCTGACTATTTTGGCAGATTCGCCAAAGTCAAAGGGCATTCGACAGCGCTATAGTTCCAGAAAATAGGAAATTCCGATTTTCTGGAGAAAAAATATGACCACGGTCCAAATGCGCGGCAAGGGAACGATCACCTTCCCGGCAAAATTACGCTCAAAATACAAGTTACAGGAGGGGGAGGTTTTCACCATTATTGACCTGGGCGGTGGGTCTTTTATGCTCGTGCCAAAGACGCTGGAAGTTGACGCGCTTTCCAGGCGAATAGCCCAAAGCCCTAAGGAGGAGGATTTCGATATAGAGACGTGGCTGCCGGTTATAAAAGAGGAACGAAAAAAGTTCTTTCAAGAAAAATACGGCGATGTAAATCCTTCGGGCAATAGCCGATGAAGGCGGTAAAAATTTTTCTAGACAGCAGCGTCCTGATCGCAGGGGTAATTTCCGAAACCGGCGCGGCTCATGTTTTACTTCAACTTGGCGAGACCGAAGATATCACGCTGATGATCAGCGAACTGGTATTCAATGAAACAACGCGTTCCATCGGCAGAAAATCCCCTGAAAATCTGGAAAACGCTCAAAAGGAAATCGAAAGATCAAGGATTGTTATTCTCGACGACCCGACCGGTGAAGAAATTCAGGCAAATCTATATTTGATGGGCGATCCATACGATGTCCCGATATTGCTTGCCGCGATCAAAGCCAAAGTGGATTATCTTGCAACGCGCGATCGTAAACATTTTCTGGATGTTCCGAAAGTCGCGGAGAAGGCAGGGGTGAAAATTGGACCCCCCGGTGAAGTCCTTGCATGGGTACGGGATAAATTGAATTCATGAGACGATTCCAAACCTCCGAAGTCTTCAAGACTTCGGAGGTTTGTGACCTTACGCCGTTTCGATCAAACCCATCGCCTGCAGCATCTCTTCGTTGCTTGAGAACTTGAATTCTTCAAGCCCGCGCTTTTTGGCTTCCCTGGCTTCGATCGCCTCCAACCGTTTGAGGTCTTCCTTTCTCACCGCCCGTTTGGGAAGGGCGTCCACGCATTCTTCAACCGCCTCCGCGCGGATATTGGCGGGAGATTTCGTTTGCAGATACTGCAAAACTGCCTTCGCCGCGTTGATCCCGTCCTTGCGGGCATAACCGACCAGTCCTTCGCTCGCCTTGCGCGACCAACCGCCGACGAACACGCCTTCGATGGGCGACTCGTACGAGTTGCCCTCCACCGGGAATTTCGGCTCCTTATTCTTCACAAACTCGCCCCATTCCACGGGCAAACCGAAGTTCGCATCCACCTGGTCGCCGATGGCGAAGATGACCGTATCCACATCCAGAGTCCGTTTCACCCCCGTGCCTTTCGCGCTGGTCTTGCCGTCGCGTTCGGTCAGGATGTTCTCCTCCACTTCGAGTTTCGCCAGCGAGCCGTTTCCGCCGATCATCCCAACCGGCGAAGCGAGGAAATCGAAACGGAACGTTGCGTTTTGCGTTTTCGGATCCGCCTTGGCGAACGCTTCCATGATCTTATTGCGCCCAATCTGCGGGTCCTGTTTGATCGCTTCGAGCGCGGGCTGCGCGCGTTTCATCTCGCTCTCGAACTCATCCATGTCAAGATATGAGATCAAATGTTTCATCTCTTCCTTCGTAAAGTTCACCTCCGCGGGACCGCGCCGCACGACCGCGGTCACTTCCTCCGCGCCGCAATGGTTGATCAAAAAACGCGCAATATCCACCATCACATTGCCCGCGCCGATGATGGCGCATTTCTTCCCAAAGCGAAACTTGCGCCGGCTGAACGGCGGAAGTTTATTGTAGTGGTACACCACATCCTTGGCGTGATACACTCCCTCCAATTCTTCGCCGGGCAGTCCCAGGCTCTTCGTCCCCTGCGCTCCCGCCGCGACCAGCGCCGCGTCGAAACCGAGCGCGCGAATCTGGTCGAGCGTAAAATCCCCGCCCGCGCCGACCGTTACATTGCCGTAATACACGATGTTCGGCAGATCCAGCGCCTGTCGGAACTGCCTGCGCAAGCCTTCCTTCATCGTATGTTTTTCGAGATAAATGCCGTACTCCGCCAGACCGCCCGCCTTGATATCGCGGTTGAAAAGCGTCACGCGCGCCTTGTTATTTGCCAGTTCGCGCGCGCCGAAGAGTCCCGCCGGTCCCGCGCCGATCACTGCAACAGAAAATTGATTTTCCACGTTCTTCCTCCTTAAATTCAGACACAAACCATCGCATTATATGTGAAAACAAAGCCGCTCACAAGCCGTTTTCATCCTCATATCATCATACAATAAACCGCGTCCTTGATTACCTTCACTTTGTTTTTTGGACGCTGATTTTTTGACAAAACGCCTTGAATCCGCGTTTCAGCGCTCGTCCGCGTCCTGATTTTAAGAGTGTAAGGTAATCAGACCGCGTCCATATTGCCGGACTATGTTACGATTATGTAACGAATGTAATGTTTTGAACAGGAGCCGCCATGACAGAAGAACCCATCAAAGAAGATCCTGTGGAAAAATTCAGGAAACTCATCGCGAGTTTCATCCCGTTTTCGCGCCTGCCCAAGAAAGAGGTCAAGATGGACGATGAGAAGAACCCCCTCTCTGCCCTGCCTCGCAAGAACGCGGATAAAGACGGCAAATTAAATTCACTGCCCAAAAAGAAGGATGCCGCTCCCAAACCCGAATCCGCTCCTCAAGCCGATTCTACGGGAGGCGCTTCCCAGCCCGGACAGCCCGCCTCAAGCCCCAGCCCGAAGTTGGATTCCGCTCCCCGAGCCGGATTCTCCGCCTGGGCGCCCCGCTTCTGGACGACCGCCAGCGTCATCTCGCTTACCATCAACATTATCATAACCGTCATCCTCATCGTCCTCGTCATCAGCGTCTATCGCCTCAAACTGGATATGGCGAAGGTTTTGAGCGCCGGGACCGCCTTGATGGACCTGCCCGGCGGGTTGTATTCCAACTTCGAGTTGATGGAACGCGCCAGCATCGAGACCAACATCCCCGTGCAAGCCGACATCCCGGTCAAGTTTGACCTGCTGTTGAACCAGCAGACCAATGTCACCCTTAGCGAAAACGTCACCATAACCAACGCCCTCGTCACCGTCAACACCGGCGGCTTGAACATCACCCAGGCGAACACCACCATCGTCCTGCCGGCGGGAACCGTCCTGCCGATCATGCTGAACCTGACGGTTCCCGTGGACAAGCAGGTTCCCGTCACGCTGAACGTGCCGGTCAACATCCCGCTCAGCGCCACATCGTTGAACGACCCCTTCATCGGCTTGCAGGACGTCGTCCGTCCCATTTACTGCGTCACCAACCCCGAAGCCGTGGACATGGACGGCCAGCCGATCTGCCCGTGAATATATGAGGAAGACCTGACACCCCCCTGGAGTTAAATGAAAAACCCCGTCACCCAACTCACGCTCAAGAACGGCATGAAGGTCATGCTCAAAGAGATTCACACCGCGCCGATCATTTCGTCGTGGATCTGGTACAAGGTCGGATCGCGCGACGAACCGACCGGCAGGACCGGCATCTCGCACTGGACCGAACACATGCTCTTCAAAGGCACGAAGAAATTCCCCGGCGGCTTGCTGGATAAAGCCATCTCGCGCGACGGCGGACGCTGGAACGCCTCCACCTCGCGCGATTCCACCCGCTATTACGAGACCATGCCCGCCGCCAAAGTAGACCTCGCCCTGCGCCTCGAAGCCGATCGCATGACCAAAAGCCTCTTCGACCCCAAAGAAGTCGCATCCGAAAGAACCGTTATTATCTCCGAACGCGAAGGCTCCGAGAACGAGCCGATGTTCCGCCTGCGCGAGGCGGTGCAACACGCCTCCTTCCGCGTGCATCCCTATCATCATGAGATCATCGGCGATATGGCGGACCTGCATTCCATCACGCGCGAAGACCTTTACAGGCATTACCGAACTTATTACGCCCCGAACAACGCCGTCCTTTGTCTTGCGGGGGATTTCGAGACAAAGTCCATGCTCAAACGCATCCGGGAATTGTTCGAGCCGATCCCCAAAGGGAGCGTCCCGCCGCGGCTTGCCCGCCCCGAGCCGGAGCGCAAGGGCGAAGTGCGGTTGACGCTGGAAGGTCCCGGCGAGACGACGTTTACCCATGTCGCTTATCCCTTCCCGAATGCGACCCACGCCGATTACTTTACGCTTCAAGTGTTGGAAAGCCTGCTCAACGGCGCGAGCGGGCTTTCCTACAAAACCTGCCGCCTTTATCGCGCGCTCGTGGACACCGGGATTGCCGTGGACGTCTCCGGCTGGAGCGAGGCGACGATTGACCCGTACCTGTATCGCTTTACCATCGTCCACCCGCCGGATAAAAAACCGGAGGAAGCGCTAACCGTTTTGGACGACGAAATAAAGAGGATGCAGGATGAACTTGCGCCCGAGGAAGAGATTAAACGCGCGGTCAAGCAGGCGCGGGCGGTCTTCGCCTATGGCAGCGAGAACATCACGCATCAAGCCTTTTGGATGGGCTATACCGCGATGTTCTCCGATTACAGTTGGTACACGAAGTATCTGGACAGACTTGCGAAAGTGACGCCTGCCGACGTTCAACGAGCGGCGCAGACGTATTTTCAAACCAACAGGCGCGTTGTGGGCTTGTATCTGCCCACCGGGAAGGTGGCGTAAATGGCTCTGAAACCGAAAACATCCTTCCCCAGCCCCGAAGATATTTACCGGGCGGCATTGCCAAACGGCATCACCGTCCTGGCGCGTTCCAATTTTAACAGCCCCGCGGTCAATATCGGCGGCTACCTGCCTGCCGGTTCGATCTTCGAAACGGACGACAAACTCGGTCTTGCGGATTTCGTCTCCAGCATGTTGATGCGCGGCACACAAACGCGCGGGTTCGACGCGATCTATAATGAACTCGAGTCGGTCGGCGCGAGCCTCGGCTTCGACTCGGGAGTCCACAATGCCAACTTCGGCGGGCGCGCGCTGGCGGAGGATTCGCCGCTTCTTTTAAAACTCCTGGCTGAATCCCTGCAAACGCCGATCTTCCCTAACGATGAAACCGAACGCCTGCGCGCGCAACTGCTGACGGGTCTCGCCCTGCGCGCGCAGGATACATCCGATATGGCGGATTTGATCTTCGAGCAATTTCTCTATCCCGACCATCCCTACGGCAAACCCACCGATGGATTCGTGGAAACGATTCAGTCAATCACGCGCAAGGATTTGGAAGAATTTCACCGCCTGCACTTTGGACCGCGGGGCTTGGTCATCGCCATCGTTGGGGCGATTCACCCGAAGAAAGCGGCTGAGGCGGTGGAAAAAGTTCTGGGCGGCTGGCAGGCCGCGGGTCAGAAAGAGCCGCCTCCACTTCCACCGATCAAGCCTGTGGAGAAGGGCATCGCGCAACATCATCCCATCCCAGGCAAGGCGCAATCCGATCTGGTGGTTGGCGCGCTGGGACCGAATCGCAAAAGCCCCGATTACATGGCGGCGTCTTTGGGGAATTCGGTTTTGGGTCAGTTTGGGATGATGGGGCGCATCGGCGATTCGGTGCGCGAGAAAGCCGGGCTGGCTGATTACGCCTCATCGAGTTTGAACGCGGGGATCGGGCCCGGAAGTTGGGAGGTCTCGGCGGGGGTGAACCCAAAGAATTTGAAGAAGGCGCTCGGTCTCATCGAAAAGGAATTGCGGCGTTTTGTGAAGAGCGGCGTAACGAAGGAGGAACTCGCCGACAGCCAGTCGAATTTCATCGGGCGGCTGCCGTTGAGCCTGGAGTCGAACGGCGGCGTGACTGGCGCGATCCTCAACATTCACCGTTACGACCTCGGCATGGATTATTACCAGCGTTATGAAAGTTTGGTGCGCGGCGTGACCCGTTCCGATGTGGTCGAAGTGGCGCGCAAGTATATTGACCCGGATCGGTTGGTGATTGCGACGGCGGGGCCGTAGGGGAGGGATGAGTGATGAGGGACGAGTAATGCGTGATTCGTAATTCGTAATTGGTGGTTGGAGACTTGCCCTGAGCATGGTCGAAGGGTTGGCGCTCGGAGATTGGTAATTGGAGATTCTACGAACAGGCGTTGATTTGATTGAGATCAGCCGGGTGGCGGGAATGATCGAACGGCATGGGGCGCGGTTCTTGAATCGCGTCTTTACGGGGTTGGAACAAAGGGATTGCGCGGGGAGGGCTTCTTCGTTGGCGGCGCGCTTTGCGGCAAAGGAGGCGGCGGCGAAGGCGTTGGGTTGCGGCATTGGCGACGTCAGTTGGCTGGAGATCGAAATCCGCTCGGATGCGAGGAGGGCGCCGTATCTCGTCCTCGCCGGGGAAGGGGAAAGGCTGGCGAAAGAACAGGGTCTGACGACCTGGTCGGTGAGTTTGAGTCACGCGGAAAATATGGCGATTGCGTTTGTGGCTGCCATGGGCGAATAGATGCGCTCGGGCGCTTGGCGGAGTCTTTCTTTATTTTACAGAACCCAAACCGCTTTACGACACGACGAACCCTGTCGGGGATCCGTTTTCATCGCAGATTACGGAGTCATGTGTAAAGTGAGCGCGTCCTAACATCTCCATGTTCTCCAGGTCCTCAGCGATAAAAGGGGTTTTCGTCCCGCTTAATCCCGAAGAACTTTAAAAGCCAAGTTCTTTCATGTTTTGCTCCCTGCTTTTCTTTGGCTTATCTCTCAATAATTCCTTTTTGAAATCCTCGTCATATCTTCGAGACTTCACAGGCAATGGCATGGGAACGCCCCAGGGACCTAAAAGCAAAACCTCTTTGCCCGATTGAAGACGAGCCAACATGCCTTTTAACGCCTCCCGCCCTGACAAGCCGGATAATACAGCCTGAATGTCGGCGTCGTCGCCAAGCCAGCCGCTGATGCGCGTGCCAAGTTGAGACATTACCTCGTCGTAAATTTGAGACGGTCGCTGGTCAATGATCAGGAGCGTCACATAATACTTCCGAAGTTCTCTGGCAATCGTCGAGAAAGTCGTTTGCGAAGCCATCTCGCGGTTCAATAGTTTATGAGCCTCTTCAATCACAATAACAAGCGGGCGGGGCAAAACCGTCGCGTCTTTGACGCGATGGTATTCATTTGTCTTTTCCTCCCAAACTTCACGAATACGGCGGGTTAGAATATTCGAGACAAGCAAATAATCAAGGTCGTGATCGTGCCTTCCGAAGGACAATATTACGCTTTGTCCGGATTGGAGGGCGTTTACAATTTGTTTTACTCCGTCGTTATCAGATTTTTCGACGACGTAAGTCCGTCCGCTAATTAATTTACTTAACCGAGAGTGCAAGCCTTTTGCCGCTTCAGGGTGAACGCCTGCGCTTTCAGCCCATCCCTCCAGGCTGCCGTCTGGATAAAACGAATTTCCATCTTCGTCTTTTTGTTTTGGCATACTTTCCATCTTCACAAATTCTCGAAACCAGTTTTCCTTAAACCTGCCAAACAGCGCCGCCAGAGTTGTTGGCGTTGTCTCCCGCAGACTTAATTCTCGCGACAAAATTTCGATATCGCCGGTATGTATGTCGTTCATGGCGATTTCCAAATTGATGTCTGGCGCAAGACCTTGGTACATTGCGTCTTGACCGCGACCCAACCCAACTATCTTGACTTTTGACCCCAGCATGTCTTTCAAGCCCGGAACGGCATTTCCGCCTTCGGGTGGATTGTAGGTGTAACCATATTCATTATGCATATCCAAAACAAGCAAAGAAACGTCTGTTTTATGGATAAGGCCGGATAACACTACCCTGGTTAGGAAGGATTTCCCCGAGCCTGTGGCGCCAAAAATACCGGAGGAGCGCCGCACAAACTTTTTCAGGTCAATTCGGACGGGTAAATCGCCTTCGCGGGTTTTTCCGATTTCAAAATATTCTTTTTCGTCCTTGCCGAAGATCTCCGCGATATCGCCCTCGTTTGCCAGCGACACGACGGCGTGGTGCGGCGGCACATTCTTGACGGGCAAAATGCGCGGCGCGTCCTTCAAGCCCGCGTCAATTTTTGCCTGCCAATCCTTATACTCAGGCGCGCCCAATTCGGGTCCCACCTCCAGCATCAGATTTGGCAGGACTTCGAGATTGGCGTACAACGTCTGCCCGTGCAGGGCTTTGGCGATATGCGCGGGGAAGCGGGCTTCGGTCTGCTCATCCGCAAAACGCGGATCTGTCGCGCCCAGTTGGATGTCGGTCACGATGCCGTAATAATTCCACCATCCGCTTTGTATGACGACGAACGCCCCCTCTTGAATCTCCTGCGGAGAGACGGTCAGCCGCACGCGGAAGTTTTCTTTCAACCCCCCGCCGACCAAGTATCCGATTTGCGTCCGTTGATTGTTCATAAATTCTCCTTTGCCATCATGTCGTTGCGAGGGCGCTCTTGCTCGCTAGAAGATTGCTTCGTCGGGGAGATCGCCCTCCTCGCCGCGACATCATGAAATATCCGCCAGCGCCCCCAGCACGGACATCAACGTCGGGTAATCATCCCGAAGCAGCGTAATCACTTCCTGCGTCGCGGCCTCGATCCATCGCGCGCCGTCCGCTCCTCTTGCCCTGCCCGCCTGCAAAATATGCGCCGCGATCGCTTCGCCCACTGGCGCGTCCTTGCAATTCAGGATGTGACGGAAATATCCAAACCGCCCGGTAAAGCGAATAATATCCTTCTCATCGCAGGCATAGATCGCGTCCAAACTCAACGGCGGGCGCGGCGGCAACAGGTGATGGATTTTGCCATCCTGCTCATAGCCCACCGCCAGCACGGACATTTCGACCGGCACGATGCGGCGCTCGCGGTTGTCCTTCATCACTTCCTCGCTCCCGTTTTCGGCGGTGACGAGTTGCTTTACCAGCCCGTCGTCGTCTATGTGAATGTCGTGGATCAAGCCATAGATCTGGTAGCCGTCCGTCAGCGGCGCGCGGACCAGCGCCCCGAACGAAGGCGCGCTTAATTGGTTGACGCGACAGCCCGCGATGAAGCCCGTTGTGCCTGCGCGAAGTAAACGTCCGATTTCGATTGGTTGTGTCATGCATCCCTTGCCTTGTTATTGATTCGCCTTCAAGCGTTCGACGTTCCCAACAGGAACCCAGCCCTGTTGTCCTTTTTGATTTTCGACCCAATAGAAATTGCTCTCTTCCCGATGGACAGTCAGCGTCTCGCCGACGCGAACCGTCAGTTCGATGGCGTTGTAGTCATGGAGTATTTTTCCCCGGTCTCCGCCGGCTGCGATATATTTTGTCGGAACCCATCCGCTTTTTCCGGCGGAGTTTGAACACCAGACCCAGCCTTGTATGTCGGTCTTCTTTTCGGGATGGAGGACGACAATATCTCCCGCCTTGGCCTGAATTGGGTCTGGATATGGAGCCTGATAGTCGGCGACGACGAAAACTGTGAAACGACTTGTCATTTATAAACGCTCCTTCCTTGTAAATCCTTCGCGGATTGTTTGGCGGATTTCTCCCTCGCCTCGCCGACGACGGGAGGAAATTCCCGAGCGAGCAATCGGTCAATTTCTTCCTTGTCACGGTGGGTTACAACGGCGATTTCATGAGCGCGATGCAGGATGTAGGGGAACGGCTGTTTGTCGCCCATGATTTTGGATTGTTCGATAAGCGCGGCGTGCAACGCATTCAGCATGGGCGGACTGGCCGCCACCCATTGAGGCACGTCCACCCGCGCGATCTTTGGATATTTGACGCTGCCCACGTTCAAATAAAAGAAATGGAGGGCGAGCGCGCCCTTGTATTTTTCGGCCGATTTGGATTGCAGGGCGAAGACCGCAGAGCGTTCGCGCTCTCCCAGGATTTGGCTGAACATCCAATAGTCGGTTGCGCCTGTCAGCAGACGGTTCTTGCGGATGTTCTGCAATTCGTCCTGCGGGGTTGCGGCGATTTCAAGGAGTTTGACGAACCAGTTCGCCGAGGGCTTATCCACATACCCGCCTGCGATGACCCCTTTTTCGCGCATGGATGCGAGCGTGTCCAGGTAATCTTGCAGGTTTTGCTCGAATGCGCGCGCGTTTTCGCTGTCCATCGCGCCCCATAATTCCAATTGACCTTCGGTGAGCGCGACGACCGAGCCGGTGAATTTTTCAGACATTGTCAGCAGTTTCTTGCGCTCGGCGACGTCGCGCATCAAGGCGATTTTACTGTCGCTGAAGTGTGTATCGTCGAATTCATCCAGAACTTTTAATTGGGTTTCCGCCTCCGTTTCCGGCGCGTTGCCCGAGCCCATTTGCATGGCGATTGCCCCGACATTGATGACATAATATTGAAACGGGTCGTGCCGGTTGGGGACGATCTGCGAGCCGTCGGCGGCGATCAAGGTCGCGGGAACAGGATCCGGCGCGGGGTAGCGAGAGGCGAGGGCTTCATCCAATGGGACGGCGCAGCGGAGGTTGGGGTCAGCCGCTTTGGCGGAATCCACTTTGGAGCGCAGGAAATCCAAATTGGAAGAAAATTGGTCGAGGAGTTTTTGCGCGAGTTCCTGCGCCTCCTCTTTCTTCTTTTGCCTTTCCTTCGCGCCCGAACCAATTTGTTTGGTCTGTGTGTAGATTTCCTGATAATTGATTGGCATGGCTCTACGTTTATTGTATTAGAACATTTGTGCAATTCTAGCCGCAAACGCGCCAAATTTCAAGACGGGCGCGGGAACTTTTTGTGAAGCGCGGGCGTCGTGTGAGTAAAATAGAAGCATAAAGGAGACAACAATGCGCACCAAATATTTTGCTTTTGCAGTTCTGGCGGTTCTGGCTCTCGTCCTGAGCGCCTGCGGACCGACCACCATCAACCAGGCGGCGCCTGAGAATTTGCGGACGCTGGACGTGAGCGGCGTGGGCGTGGTTTACCTGACGCCCGATATTGTGTACATCAATATCGGTGTGAATACCCCGCGCGAGAACGCTTCGGAGGCGGTTTCGATCAACAAGGAACAGACCACGGCTGTCATTCAGGCGCTTCGCGATTTTGGCGTGGCGGAGAAGGATATTCGCACCACGAACTTCAGCATCTGGTCGAACCCGACTTATGACGATCTCGGTCAGATCAGCGGCACGAACTATGTGGTGGACAATACGGTCTATGTGACCGTCCGCAACATCGAAAAACTTGGCGACCTGCTCGACGCGGCGATCTCCGCGGGCGCGAACAGCATCTACAGCATCCAGTTCGACGTGGAGGACAAGACCGAAGCCAACAAGGAAGCCCGCGCCAAAGCGGTGGAGGAGGCGAAGTCTCAGGCTCAGGACCTGGCGGATGTGGCGGGGCTTTCGCTGGTGGAGATACAGAAGATCAGTTACTATGAAAGCGGCGCTTCGCCCTACTACTACGGCGGCAAGGGCGGCGGGGGCGGCGGCGCGGAAGTGGCTGTGCCGATCCAGCCCGGTCAACTGGCGGTGACGGTGACGGTCAACGTGACCTATACGGTCAAGTAGCCCGCCTCTTATCAGATTGCGAGCCTGTCCCTGCAAAGGGGCAGGCTTTTGCGTTTGGGGTCCAACGCTCCCGTCGCTGGCTGTCAAATGTCGGGCGCTTTTGACTCCGTGATCCGACCGGCAAGTTATAATTGCAATATACACTGGCAAGATAGGAGAATTAGATGCTGCGAGTCGGGTACATCGGACTGGGGTTGATGGGCAAATCCATTGCGCGGAATATTTTGAAGGCGGGTTTTCCCGTGGTCGTACACAACCGTTCGCGCGCGGCGGTGGATGAACTGGCCGCGGAGGGGGCGGCGGCGGCGAACTCTCCCAGGGAAGTTGCAGAACAGGCGGATATCGTCTTTACCAACCTGCCCGATTCGCCCGACGTGGAAAAAGTGGTTTTGGCTGAAGAAAATGGAATCGTCGCAGGCGCGCATGAAGGGCTGATCTTCGTGGATAATTCGACCATCAAACCGGCGTCGGCCCGCATGATCGCGGCAAAGTTGAGGGAAAAAGGAATCTCCGCTCTCGACGCGCCCGTTTCAGGCGGCGATGTCGGCGCGAAAAACGGCACGCTGACGATCATGGTCGGCGGCGAGGCGGGGGCGTTGGAAAAAGTCATGCCGGTCCTTCTGGCGATGGGCAAGAGCGTCACTCACGTCGGGGAAGCGGGCGCGGGGCAGGTGGCGAAGGCCGCGAATCAGATCATGGTCGCGGCGCAGATGGTGGCAATGGGCGAGTTGCTGGTCTTCTCGAAGAAGGCGGGCGTGGACCCGCGCAAGGTGGTGGAGGCGATCAAGGGCGGCGCCGCGCAATGCTGGACGCTGGACGTCAAGCCGCCGCGTCTATTCGACGGCAATCGCAACCCGGGGTTCAAGGCGCACATGCAATTGAAGGATATGGGGATTGTGCTGGATACGGCGAAGGAATACGATATCCCCATCTCGGCGGCAGAGGAACACACAAAATTCTTCAGGATGATGATCGAGCAGGGCATGGGCGAACTGGATAACTCGGCGGTGGTGGGCGTAATCGAAAAACTGGCAGGGGTTGGGATTTTGGATTGAGCGGAGAAACAAGGAGATAAGATGCACAAATACGATGAATTCATCCACCAGGAAGTCGCGCCTCAACTCGACCCCGGAGAGGGGATCGAACTCACCGGTTTTCTCTACACCAAATCCTTGAAAACCGTCATCCTGACCGGCGGTTTGAGCCTGATCGGCGACGGATATTACTTTGCCGCCCTGACCCGCAAACGGATGTTCATCATCGCCACAGAGATGGGGGTCGCTTCGCTGAAAATGGAGAACAAAGGATTGAGCGCCATTCCCTTTACGGACATCAAGTCCATCAAGCCGGGCGGGTTTCTCAACCAGAAAATGATCGCCCTCGAACTCAAGGACGGCGGAACTGTCGTTTTCCGTTTGAATACGCTGGCGGCGCATTATGCTTCGGGGCAGAAGCGTTTTATAGAGACGTTGCTCAATTTACAGCAGGCGGCGTAGACTGTCCGTGTCTGGCGCGAACCTGGCAGTAACCTGCTCCAGAGCCATCCGCGACGCTTTTGCGTTATATCTGTCGCAACCGGCGCGATGGGGAAAACGCCGCGATGGTATGATTGCCTCATGACTGCGACGCAAAAACGAACCTTCTTCATCCTGCTTGCCGTCAGCCTGCTTTATTTCATCCTGTTCATTCCGCCCAACAACACCGGCGCAAAAGACCAGATGATGATTTCGCTCTTCGAGCCGGATGAATTCGCGCAGTATCCCATCGCCGCCAAAATGGTCGCGCGCGAAGATTCGCCCAAACAGGTTCTGATCAACTTTTTCATCTACGGTCATTACTACTACGGCTGGCTTTTCTACGCTTCCAGCGCGCTGCTCGTGTTGATCGGCAACTCCGTCCAGCGGGACATGCTTCTGCTTCGGCAGTTCATCGGCGTATTACCGATGCTGGGGGCGCTGCTCCTGCTGGTTTATACGCAAACCAAGTTTCGATCCCCCCTGAAATCCATCGGCTTGTTTATTTTTCTGCTCGCCGTTTCGGCGGTGGTGGAGAACAACCTGTGGTGGCATGCGGACAGCCTCGCTGTTTTCTTCGTCGCGCTGGTGATCTTCTTTTTGGATAAGGACGAACTGCGCTTCGGGCGGGACTTTTATCTTGCCGCGGCCGCCACGGGTCTCGCCGCCGGGACGAAGGTCATCGGTTTGTTTTTCTTCCTCGCCATTCCGGCTTACATCCTGCTGGGGATTCTCCAAAAGAAAATTGACTGGCGTACCGCCGCAGTCCGCGCCGGCGCTTTCGTCGGAATCATGGCGGCGGCGATCTTCCTCAGCAATCCCTTTCTTGTCTACAAAAGCCAGCGGATGGATATGGTCGAAATTCTTTCGCGCCAGTCTTCGCTTCAGAATCAAGGCTGGGTGCTGTCCTACGCCAAAGGTCCCGCCTCGTGGATGCCGATCATTGAATCGTTGTACGGGGAGTTAATTTTCATCGCGCTGGCGGTCTTCGCCCTCGCCTTCGGGTTGCTCCGCGCCGAAAGCCGGGCGCGCAGTCTGGTGATCGCCTTGTGGGCGCTTCCGTTTGGGTTGTACATTCTGTTCGCGGTCGCCATCAAGCCGACGCATTTCTTTCTGCCGATTCTTCTTCCGGTTTACAGCAGTCTTGCGGGTCTTTTCGACCTTCCTGTTTTTGAAGCGAAAAGAAACCCGGCGCGCTGGTTGATGGGCGCGCTTATCCTCGTCGTGATCGGCTGGCAGTTCGCGCTTTATGCGCAAAAAGATATCGAACTGTACCGCGAGGTCTTGACGCGCGAGGAACACGAAGCCTCGCTGGTCTTTTACCGGGAACTGGAGGCGAACATCCTTCCCCGCATCCCGACCGGCGAAACGCTGGTCGTCGTCCGCGATGTGCGCATGTACCTGCCGGATGATTCACGCTGGGTGGTGCGCAGTTACTGGAACATCAAATACAGCGTCGTCAACAAGATCGAGCCGGACTTGATCCTGCTCTGGACCCAGCGCATTTGGGATTACACCCAGCAGGGCGCGCGCGAAAACGCCGCCGACCCGGCTTCCTTCGAGGACATTTATCAATTCTATGTGGACGCCGATAAGGATCAACTGCCCGGGTATCGTCTTGTTTACCGCGACGCGGAGGGGTTGTTTTTTGTCCGCGAGGAGTGGTACGAGGCGTATTTTAGGTAACCGAGGTTATGCGGCGGGCGACGTAGAGAATGTCGCCTACGCTTTCCCGGGGAATCACTCCTTCTTTAGCTTCTGCAACCGCGCCGCCAGTTCGGCCTGAATTTCGCGGTAGTCTCTTTTCCCCGCCAGGTTTTGCAATTCGTAAGGATCGTTGACCAAATCGTACAACTCCGTCTCGCCGGTGGAGTATTCGGTATATTTCCATTCCCGCGCGCGGATGGAATAAAACTCGGGAATCATCGAGCCGACCCCGCCCTCGGTGGGCCAATGTTCGATCAGGAGCGCGTCGCGCCAGGGGACGGCTGGGTCTGCGAGCAATGGGGCGAGACTGGTCCCGTCAACCGTTTCGGGCGTTTGGAAACCAGCCCAGTCGGCGATGGTGGGATACAGGTCAATGTTGGCGACCAAATTCGGATCGATGCGCGGCTCGAAGCGCCCCGGCGCGTACACAATGAACGGGACCTTGACGCAAGCCTCGTAGGGACAATTTTTCGTCGCGCCGAAGCGGTGATCGCCGATGGTCAAGCCGTTATCGGAGGTGGAGATGACGATGGTGTCGTCGTCCAGCCTGGCTTTTTTCAGCGCGGCGGCGATGGAGGCGGCGCCGTCGTCCACGGAGAGGAGCGAGCGTAGAATCTGCAAATGGACGGTATCCAGCTCGGCGTCGGAAAGAGGCGAAAGTTCCCCGATGTAATCCGGCTTGTCGCGGATGTTTTCCTCGTTGAAGTTGGGCGGGCGGTATTGCACCCAGTCCCAGCCTGTGCTTGCGCGGAAGGACTCCTTGTGGCGGGGCGCGCAAATATAGGGCGAATGTGGGTTGTAGTAGTTGACGGTCAGAAAGAAGGGGGCGTCTTTTGAATCGCGGATGAATTCCAGCGCCATGCGCGTGACGACATCCGCGCTGAAATTGAGATCGTTGCGTTTATAGTCCGCGATCGCGCCGTTCTGCGAAAGGCTGAAGTTATAGTAATACTGAAGGTTGCCCGCGTCCTCGTCTGCGGGCAGGTTCTTGCCGACGAAGACATTCCAAACGTCCCAGCCCGGCAGGACGACGCCGGTCGGGAGCAGGTCGTCGTAGCCGTTCATATATTTGCCGAGATATGCCGTTTTGTATCCCGCATCCTGCAGGCGGATCGAAAAACTCGTTTCGGAATCGAATTTGGCGGCGCCGCCCAACGGCGGGGTGTTGGTGAGAACCTGATGGTTGTGCGCGTATTGCCCGGATAAAATGCTCGCGCGGCCCGGACAGCACAGCGGCGTGGTGGCGAAACTGTTCTCGAAGACAATTCCGTTTTTCATCATCTCCGTTTTGACGAAGGGCATGTAGTCCACGGTGTGGTAGGGCTGGTCGTCGGCGACGATCAGGATGATGTTGGGGCGGGGGTCGTCGAAGCGCGCTGTTGAGGCGGGCGATTCGATGTCAATGTCGAAGACGGTTGGCGCGTGATCCACGATCGGCGTGGGCGGGTTGTAAGGCGGGGGCGTTTCTTCCGCCGCGCATGAGGTTAGGAAGAGCGCGAATATAAAAGAGAGGAGGAGCCGCTTCATCCCAGGTTTCCGACCAGGTCCAGTTCCGGCGCGATCTTGCGCATGGCTTGAATTACGTTGCCGACATGCTCCCACAACTCCACGCCGAATTCCTTCGCGGCGCGTTCCATCTCCGCGCGGTTTGTCCCGGCGGCGAAGGCTTTGTCCTTCCACTTCTTTTTGACCGAACTGGCTTCGAGGTCGTATAACGAACGCGAGGGGCGCACCAATGCGACCGCCGTGATCAGCCCCGTCACTTCGTCGCAGGCGCAGAGGGCTTTGCGGCGGACGGTGTCGCGCGGCAGGTTGAGATGGTCGGCATGGCTCAGAATATCCTGGACGATATCCTCCGGCACGCCGCGTTCGCGCAATATGGGCGCGCCCGCCTGCGGATGTTCTTCGAGCGTCGGGTGTATCTCCCAATCGAAGTCGTGCAGTAAACCGATCAAGCCCCAGGCTTCTGTGTCTTCGCCGTATTTATCGGCGTAGAAGCGCATTGCGGCTTCGACGGACAGCATGTGCCGCACCAGCCCTTCGTTTTTGACGTGTTCGCGCACAATGGATAACGCTTCATCGCGGTTCATGAAATTTCTCCGGTAATGAATTTTGTCTTGAAGATGACCAACTCCCCCAATTTATACAAATTAGGGGAGTCGACTCCCCTAATTTAGGGTGATTTTGGGGAGTTGTCGGACAACGGGGTTGATTTTACTCAAAAATCGGCTCCGGCTCGCCCATGACGGGTAACGGTTTTGCGACCAGCAGATCCCACATGGATTGGAATATCGCAAACGTCTCGCGGATGTTCCACCACAGGCGGGCGCGTTTGAGGAAGTAGCGGTTCGCCGCCTCCACGCCGACCGAGTCCACGCCGAACCAGTTGCACAGGGT
>CAADGT010000234.1 GCA_900696595.1 uncultured Chloroflexota bacterium | reverse complement strand
TCGGCGTGACGTTTGGACTGGAGTTTGGAGAAGATCAACCCGCCGTTGACGCTGACCTCGAATCGCCCTTCGTCGGAAGGGACGAGAGTCAATGTCTCGATGACATGCTCGTAATTCTTCAACAGTTCATCCGCCAGGCTCACGGCCCGGTTTGTGTAATGTCAGACCGCGCAGTAGACGATTTCGATTTTCAACTTGAGTTTTCTCCAGGAAACCTGACAGGTCTTGGAGACCTGTCAGGTTTATTCGATGTGTAAGAAAATTATAACATGCCGCTTTGCGAGGCTTGTCATGCCCACCCTTGCACGCTATAATGCCCGGCGTCGTAACCAAAAGAGAAAGAAGCAAGGAGAGTTCGTATGCCCGTCTATACTTATCGTTGCGAGAATTGCGGAGTGCAGTTTGAGCGCCAGCAATCGTTCACCGATTCGCCGTTGAAGACCTGCCCCGAATGCCGCCGGAAGGCTTTGAAGAAAGTCATCACCCCCAGCAAGGTCATCTTTAAGGGGTCGGGTTTTTACGCCACCGATCATAAATCGCCTTCGGGCGAGACGGCCAAGAAGGCGTCCGGCGAGACCAAGACTGAAACGAAAACGACTTCGGACAAATCTGAAAGTTAGATGGGCTGACGCGAAAAGATAGCGCGGCAATTGAACGATTCGCAGGGAAGAGTCTGCGCGGGACGGCGGACTCTTTTTGATTCTCAAGGTTGATCGAAAACGTAGAGCCGCATCTTTCCCCGCTGGGCGATGAATCGCAGACCCAGGGCTGTGATGTCCGCCTCTTCATTGTATATGGGCGGAAAGAACGCTCCGCGATAATGGCTATTTTGCGAAAGGACAAGAAAGCGCACGCCTTGTTCCCTGCAGGCGGCGGCGAAGGACTCCCAGGAGTCGTTGGGCAGTTCGGGGAATTCTTCGGCGTAGCCCCACACCCACCCGGCGGACCAGTTGCCGATCTGGCGCGAGCGATAGGGCATGGTGTTGGGCGTGTAAAAGTCGTAGCGGTCTGCGAAGACTTCGGAGGGGGATGTCATGCCGTTTGAAAGCAACGCCTGTTCGACGGCGGTCAAATTCCTGCGTTCGGCGATTGCGGCGCGGGTGATGCCGAAGTCGTACGCCGCCCAGTTGTAGAATGTCCGGAAGCCGAAGGCAATGAAAACGGCGAAGACCATCCATTCGATGAGCCTGGAGCGGGCGTTCGCGCCGCCGGGGACAGCGGGGCGGGCATGGCCCGGGAGAAATTTCTTCGCGGTCTCGCTCAACACAGCCGGAAGGATTGCAACGGACGCAAGATAGACGCACATCAGAATCACGGGCGAGCGGGCGCTGTCGCTGAGGGAGATGGGGACGGCGTACAACACGATGAAGAGAAGCGAGAACAGAGAGAAGCGGGCGTACCGTCCCTTCGGCGCAAGGATCAGGGATAAAACCGCCGCCCAGGCGTGCGAAAGAAAATAGTAAAGCAAGGGACGATACAAATCCCATGCGCGGGCGGGGTCGTCGGCGATGGTTTGGAAGACGGAAAAGCCTTTTATGTCGGCGGGCGTGGGCGGGTGAGTCCAGTCCACGCCGTGAAAGAATTTATATAAGTTGAACGCCTGCCCGGTCTCGAACGCGCCATGACCGGAGATGAGGTTGACGACGACTTGCAGACCGGCTGTCATCGCAAGCGAGCCGATCAATATCAAGCGCGGGCGGAGGGGGCGGATACCGGCGAGGAGGAAATATCCGATCAGGATGGCGAGGATGGAGACGAGGGCGTGAGTCCGCCAGAGGAAGGAGAGTCCGAGGGATACGCCGATGAGGATGGGTACGACAAACTTCAGTTTGTCGGGGTGGCAAACTGAAGTTTGCAATACTGAAGTTTGCGGTTCGGGGGCGAGCCAGTCCTTTGTCAGCAAAAGAACCGCAAAGGCGGTGAAGGCGGCGGCGCCGATGTCGGGGCTGAGGGTGATGGCGTTTTGATAAACAAAGGGGGCGGCGACCGTCGCGCAGAAGGCGGTGAGGGTGGCGGGAATGGAATCGGCGCAGGAAACAAGCGTCGAAACAGAGGCAACTAAAAGTCCGGCGAGAAGCGCGTTTAATAAATAGGAGAGAGGCAGTACATAGGTGAAGGGCATCTGCCCGATGAGGAAGGCGTATCCAAATGGATAGAATCCGTTGTATAAAGACTCCGGCCGGGAGAGGGTCATATTCCTGCCGTAGTACAGGATGTTCCAGTAGTCGTTGCTGAGGGCGTGGAATTCGGTCAGCCATCCGACGAGGAGGATCAGCCCGAAGCCTGCGATAAAGAAGAGAAGGAATAAGGGCGGGCGGGTCTTGGGGAGGCGGATCATGCGGCAGGGCGGGAAGAGGCGGGGTTCTTAATCATCCAGAAGAGGACGGCTGCGAGCGGGATGAATGCGGCGGCGGCGCTGACGTAGGCCATTGTGTTGTAGCCGAGCGAGGCGAAGATGAATCCGCTTTCGAGACTGCCAAGCGCGGAGGCGAGCCCGACCAGCAGGTCGTTGAAGCCCTGCGTGCGCGCGCGCTCCGCCGGAGAGAGTTGATCGGCCAGCAAAGCCGAGCCGCCGACGAAGCAGAAGTTCCAGCCCAAGCCGAGCAGAAAGAGGGCGACGCCAAGAGGGAGGACATTGGGGGAGATGGTCGCGGCGATGCAGGCGATGATCAGAGTCGCGGCGCCGATGGCGATGATCGTTCCGCGCCCCCAGCGGTCGGAGAGTCGTCCTGAAAGAATGGAGAAGGCGTACATGCCGAAGGTGTGCGAGGCGATTACGGCGGAGATGTCGGTCAGTTGATGGTTGTGTCCGCGCATGTGCAGGGAGGTGATGACCATGACCAATACCATGACCATTTGCCCGAAGACCATGCTGGACATGGCGACCAGCGCGGCAGGCTGGCGGAAGATTTCGAGCAGGCCTCTTTCGTGGGTGTGGGTGACGACGGTTTCGGGGAATTGTTCGGCGACTTGTTTGCCGATCTCGCGCGGGTCGGGGCGCAGTCCGGCAAATACAACTGCCGCGCCAATGGCGAACAGGATCGCGGCCACCATGTATGCGCCCGCAAGTTCGTTGATGCCCCATGAGCCAACCAATGCGCCTGCCGGGCCCGCCACGAAGGGACCGATGACCGAGCCGACCGTGCCGCCGATGACGACGTTGGAGATGGCGCGTCCGCGATGTTCGGGTTTGTTAACTTCGGCGGCGGCGAAGCGACCGAGTTGCACGGCGGCGTTGGCGATTCCCATGAAGATCATGCCGAGCATGAAGACCGGGAAGGAGCGGATGGCGATTGCGTAGAAGGTGACGCTGGAGCCGATTACGCCGGAGGAGAGTCCGAGGGACAGCCCTTTGCGCCGGCCGATGGCATCGTAGACGTAGCCCCACATAAACGCGGAGAAGGCGCCCGCCAGCAGGTAGACGGCGGTCGGCACGCCCGCCCAGTTGGCGTGATCGGTCAGTTCCTTGCCGACGATGGAGTTGAGCGTGGCGGCGGCGATGAACCCGGCGGAGGCGAGGGATTGCTGGGCGAAGAGGATGCCGGTGATTTTTCTTGCGAGGGATTCAAGGGATTGGGTCATGGAGGGGAAGTATAACAAAGGCTTGCCCTGAGTGATGACGGGGGTGGGAGTGGAAAAAGAACGGCGGTGCGGGGGGTAAACCGTCCACGAATGAAAAGCCGCGAATACTCGAACAAGGACGAGCGCTCGTCGGTTGGGGCGGCGGCTGCTGGAGATTCGCGTATTCGCGGCTGGTCTTATTCGTGGATGGTTTTCAGCGGGCAAGGATGGAGCGACGCAACCGCCAGGCGTTCAACGCTTCCAATGAGGTTCGCCGCTCTGTGGGACAAGCCTATTGTACTTTTCCAAATTAATCGAGCAATCCTGTTTACGCCCTCTCAACGCGAAAGGCGCGAAGCGGATGAATTTATGCGAAAAACCTGTCCTGAACTCGTTGAAGGATTCTACCAGCGGCGATGGCGCAAGTCTATAGATTTGTCCTCCCGTTCACTTCCGCCACTCGTTCAGGAAGGCGTCAACGGTCGCCTGATCGAACAACACAACGCGAACTTGTTTCAAACCGGAGTTCGCGTTCTTTTTAAAGTACGCCGCCACAGCCTTGAAGATGATCCCCGCCGCGCGCTCCCTGGGAAAGCCGAAGATGCCGGTGGAAATTGCGGGCATCGAAACGGTCTCGCACTTCAATTCATCCGCGACCCGCAATGAGCCGGTCACAGCGTCGGATAATTTTTTGTCCTCGCCGCCGTCCCCCCACACGGGACCTACAGCGTGGATCACAAATTTCGCAGGCAACAGCCCGCCCGAAGTCCAGGCGGGATGCGCGTGAGAAACGGGTCCATGCTCCCGAACCCAGGCGTCGCTTTCCTCCTGAATTTTCGGTCCGCCCCTGTTCGAGATCGCCCAAGCCACCCCGCCGCCGTGCGCGAGATATTCGTTCGCGGCATTAACGATGGCATCCACTTCTTCGGCGGCGATGTCGCCCTGCGCGATTTGCAGCGACTGACCCGATTGAAATTTCTTTTCGACCAGAATGGAATTCATGAATCCATTTTACCCCCTTAAGAAAACAGCGCGAGATTAATCTCGCGCTGCGGGTTTTATTTGGTTTGCGCCACCACGGCGGCGAAGGCTTGCGGATTCTTCACGGCAATGTCGGCGAGCATCTTGCGGTTGATCTCGATCTTCGCCTTCTTCATCGCGGCGACCAGACGGCTGTACGTCGTGCCGTTCAACCTTGCCGCGGCGTTGATGCGGGCGATCCACAACTTGCGCAGATCGCGCTTGCGCACGCGGCGGTCGCGGGTCGCGTACCACAGGCTTTTCAGCATCGCCTCGTTGGCGCGCCGGAACAAAAAGTGTTTCGTTCCGCGTTGCCCCTTGGTAAACTTCAAAACTTTCTTGTGACGTAGATGCCCTTGCGGGCCTCCTTTAACGCGCATTGTTTACTGCCTCCTGCAAACTCGCGGGCGTCGTCGCGCCATTGACGCGACAGTTGCGCACACCCGTAAGCCGCAACTAATTTGTACGGCAAAATTCATTTTGCCATTTTCGCGCGGCAAAATTCATTTTGCCTGCTCGGACAAAATAAATTTTGTTCTACTCTTCCATGTTCGGCGCGAGGCGCTTGATGCGCTTCACGTACTTGCGTCCCTGCACTGTCACCATTTCGCTCAACAGAGCCTTGGTGCGGTCCGACGTGCGTCGGCGCAGGTGGCTCTTGCCGCCTTTCGTGCGGACAAGCGTGCCGGAGCCCGTCAGGCGAAAGCGTTTGGACGTCGCCTTGTGGGTCTTCAATTTATATTTTTTGCCGGGTTTTGCCTTGCGTGGCATCGCATTAACTCCTTTCAGACAAAATAATCCGCGGACACTTCACTGCCCGCGGACGGATCAACATCTTTGGGTCTTGCCTCGCCCTCAAGCGGACGACTCTTTCGCCGCCTCAGCCTGTTCGGGTTTCTCTTTCTTCTTCGCCGCCCCGGCTTTTGCCGGAGCCATCACCACCAGCATCGTGCGCCCCTCCATCTGCGGCGGGACTTCGATGACAGCGATATCGGCAAGGTCGGCGGCGATCTCCTTCAAGTCTTCGAGCGCGATCTCGGGATAATCCATCTCGCGCCCGCGGAACTTGACCGTTACACGAACCTTATGTCCCTGCCCCAGCCAGCGACGGGCGTCGTCCACCTTGAAACCGCGGTGGGCAGAGTTCGTCTTCGGGCGCAGGCGAATCTCCTTGACCTCGATCTTGGTCTGCGACTTCCGCGCTTCGCGTTCCTTCTTGGCTTTTTCGTAGATGAACTTGCCGAAATCCATCACGCGGCAGACAGGCGGGTTCGCCCCGGGCGAGACCTCCACAAGGTCCAACTCCGCCTCACGGGCAATCTTCAAGGCTTCCTTGATGCCGACAACCCCCACATTGCCTCCATCCGGACCGATCAGGCGCACCTCCGCGACGCGGATGCCCTCATTAACTCGAAATTCGTTGGCGCTTATATGCTTCTCCTCATGCTTACAGACAAAAAACAAACCCAGCGCTTGGCTGGTTTTTAGCGGGCGAATAATACCATGAAGGCGCGAGAGTCGTCAACAAAATTGCGCGCCGCATGTTGACCGCCGCGCCGCGACCGGGTCAATCCATCGGGATAACGCCCGCCCCCGCCCCCGCCTTGCAGACGTAAACCCTCGCCTCAAACCCGGACCGTTGGCGGTATGCGGCGGAAAGGGCTTTGGTAAACGCTGTGACCTTCTCCTCCACCACCAGCGCCACCGCGCACCCGCCGAAGCCCGCGCCGGTCATCCGCGCGCCATAACAGCCTTCCTGCTCCCGCGCGCGCGAGACGATGATATTCAGCGCGTCGTTCGTAACCTCGAAATCGTCGCGCAGACTGTCGTGACTGGCGTCGAACAACTCGCCCAGGCGTTTTATGTTTCCCGCCTTCATCGCCTCAATCGCCTCCAACACCCGCGCGTTTTCGGTCACAACATGCCTCGCACGCTTGAAAGCAACCTCGCTTAATCCGCCTCCTAATCTCCAATCTCTAATCTCTTTTATTCCCACGTCCCTCAACGCCTTCACCCCAAACCACTTTGCCGCCTCCTCGCACTGACTCCGCCTTTCGTTGTACGCCGAATCCACCAACCCGCGCCGCGTGGATGTATCCAGGACGACGACGGAAACTCCATCGGGAAGCGGGACATGTTGAAATTCCAATGAGCGACAATCCAGAAAGAGCGCGTGACCCTCGCGGCTGGCGGCGCTCGCCATCTGATCCATGATGCCGCTCTTGACGCCGACCCATTCGTTCTCCGCCTGCTGTGCAAGTTTCGCCATCGTCGCGGCGTCCCACTCGAAATTGGAGGAACAGGCGAAGGCGCGCGCCACCGCCAACTCCACCGCCGCAGAGGAGGAAAGCCCCGCCCCGCGCGGCACGTCGCCCGTCATGACGGCGTCGAAGCCTTTCAAGTCATACCCCGCTTTCATCAAGGCGTCGGCGATCCCTTTCGGATATTCGAGCCAGCCTTTGTCCCGGATGAGGGAATGTAACTCGAAGGACGACTCGCTCCCCGGTCCGGGTTCGAGGCGGGACGGGATATCGAGCGAGACAATGCGCGCGGTCGAATCCGTCCGGGGGCGGAGCGCGATCCACACCGCGCGGTCAATCGCCATCGGCAGGACGAATCCGTCGTTGTAATCGGTATGTTCGCCGATCAAGTTCACCCGCCCCGGCGCGCGGACGATGAAGCCCGGTTTGGCGTTAAAATGGGTTTGAAACTGCGCCGCAAGAGTCGCAACATCCATACCCGCTTTTATACCATAGAGACTGCATGGACGATCTTGAGTTGTTGAAAAAATACGAGCCGGTCCTGCGCTTTGCCAAAAGCGAGCGTTTCTTTCCCATGGCGGTGGAGCCGTATCTGGAAAAATGTTCCCTCTTCCCCAGCGGTCCGCTCGGCGCGGCGGAGTTGTTCGGTCACTTCAACGAACCGCTGATTGACCGGATCGGCAGGCTGGAAAGTTGCGAGTATTTTTTGCGCTTCGTGAATATTCCCCTGTATGATTTCGACGCCTGGGTGTGGTGGGGAGCCGGGTCTGCGCTCGGCTTGATCGCCGGCTGGTTCGCGCTTGGGTTGGCGGGTTTGGAGATCGCCATCGCCGCCGCGCTTGCCGCCGCGCTGATTCTGTTCATGCTGGCGTCGCCGATCCGCTGGCGCATCATCCCGGCGACGCTGGTTTTGTTTGTCTTCATCGCGCTTGGCGTCGCGCCGGTCTGGTTTTTCCTGCGCCCCATGCCGGGGATCAGCGTTGCCGTGGAGTATCTCGTCCTTTTGCCAGTTTATCTTCTCCTGTTGTTTTATCTCCTCATGCGAACGTTGAAGCGCCTCATTGAGAAGATCCTGCCGGAGGGACCGGGGCTGGTCATGGACATGCTCTCGCAAGCCACCGAGACCATCGCCAGACAGGCGGGAAACCTGTACGCCGGGATTTTGAAAAAACATCCACAGCCGGTCTATTACGGGCGGACGATGCGCGAAGAGGATCCTGACGGGAATCGCTGGACGATCCTGCAATATCATTATTTCTACGCCTTCAACGACTGGCGGCTGGCGGCGAACGGATTCAACCACCACGAAGGCGATTGGGAGATGTCAGCCGTTTACCTGAAGAACGACGCGCCGTATGCGCTCCTGCTTTCGCAGCACGGCGCGGGGGATATCGAACGCTGGGAGGACGCGATCAAGGCGAAGGACGGAGAGGGGAGGGAGACGACGCATCCCATCGTCTATGCGGCGCTCGGCTCGCACGCAAATTACAGCAAGCCGGACGTCATCCGTTCGCCCGCGATGTACAAGCCCGGCCGGCTTCAGCGCTTCCTCTTCTGGTTCGACGGGTTGATCCACTACCTGTTCCTTTTGTTCAACCCAAGCCAGAAGGCGCGTCACATTGCCCTGGAGGAAATGCGCCTTAACCCGGCGCGCCTGTTGGACGAACACGCCTTCGACGCCCTGCGCGACGAAACGGATCATTACATCGCGCGCCTGCCGATGGAGATCGCCTCCGGCGACGGCTTGCGAATCGGCTTTCAGGGAGGCAACTCTCTGGAGCCGATGATCAAATCGTCGAGTTATTTGAAGCGGGTCATGTCGGAGCGAAAAGTCTCCCAGCCGCCGGCGCGGGAGTGGCGCGCCATCCTCTTGAATTCCGAGCCGGGATGGGTACAATATAAGGGGTTGTGGGGCGTAAAGAGCATGTTGGGCGAGGAGTCGGGACCCTCCGGTCCGAAATGGGACAAGCCCAGGAGAAACCAGGCAGGCGTAAGCGAGCGGATTCGGTGGGGCAAGCCCCTGGAATGGCTTGCGCAACTGGAGAAGAATTCACATTAATGCGCGTCACAGGAGAACATCATGTCATTTTCACAGGCTTTGGAAGTCGTCATCGGGTTGATCTTCATTTATTACGCGCTGGGTTCGATCGTTTCCCTCATCACGAAATTGATCAACGAGGCGTTCGAAACCCGTGGAAGGTCGCTGGAGAAGCATTTGGAGCGCATTGTCGGCAATAAACATGTGGGAGATTTCGTCGCGCTTCCGCAGTTGAAGGCGCTTCGGCCCATCCGGTATAAAGGCCCGCTCGGGGTCGTCCTCTCCGCCACCGAACCGAAGAAGCTGGAGAAGATCCCGGTCGCCACGCTGGTCGATTCGTATTTCGATTATGTGGGGCTGGCTTCGAAGGAATTCGAACTGGACGAACTCAAGGCGCTGATCAACGCCTTCCCCGAATCGGAGGGAAAGCAAGCCATGCTCAAATGGGTGGGACAGGGCGTGACGAAAGTGGAAGACCTGCGCAAGCGCGTCACCGCCTACTTCACCGGCGTGATGGATCAGGCGGCGGCGACCTTCAAATCGAACGCGCGCAGTTTTGTCATCATGCTTTCATTCTTCCTGACGCTCCTGCTTGGCACGGACAGCATCAAAATGGCGCAGGCTTTGTGGGAGAACGCGGGCTTGCGCGCCCTGGTGGTCGCCAAAGCCGAGGAGACCGTTCAGGTGGGCGGCGAAGAGCAGGATGTCGAACAATTATTAACGGATTTGAGCGCTTTAAAGGTGATTAACGTCGGCTGGTTTTTGAACGAGCGCCCCGAAGCGTCCGCCGGGGCGGAAGATTGGGCTGGGTTCGTTTTGATGAAAACGCTCGGTTTGGGCTTGACCGTCGCGGCAGTCTCGCAGGGCTCGTCGTTCTGGTACGACCTGCTAAAGAAGATCGTCGCGCCAACCAAGAGCGGCGGCGGCGAAACCGGCGAAGCCAAGGGGTAATCGAATACGCTCCGGAATTCTCCGGAGCGTATTTTTTGCTCTTTAAGTTTTGATGAGGTAAAGTCTTTTTAGGAAAACTGGCTTATCTCCGATTCCGCAAAAACGTCGGGACGTCGAGATCCTCGTTGAGGATGCCCGGCGCAGGCTGGGACTTGACATCCGCAGAGGAGCGGGTTTCGGCGTTGACGTTGACCGATTCAGCCTGACGCGGGGTGAAGGGCGTGTTCGCCGCGGAGAGGGGTTTTTCGTTGGTGCGCGGCAGTCGTTCCAATACGCGGCGGGTGACCCCGCTGCGTTCGAAGCCGGTGGCGATGACCGTACAGCGGATCTCGTCGCCCATGTTCGGGTCAATCACCGCGCCGAAGATCATGTTCACGTCCGGGTGAGCCGTCTCGCGGATGATGGCGGCGGCTTGGTTGACTTCAAACAGAGTCATGTTCGGTCCGCCGGTGACGTTGAAGAGCACGCCGCGCGCGCCGTCAATGGTGATGTCGAGCAGTTGGCTCGAAATGGCTTGCTCGGCGGCGGTCTTGGCGCGGTCGTCGCCGGAGCCGCGCCCGACAGCCATGAGCGCCGCGCCGCCTTCGGACATGATCGCGCGCACGTCGGCGAAGTCGAGGTTGATCAAACCGGGGGTCGTAATCAATTCGGAGATGCCCTGAATGCCCTGGTGCAAAACTTCGTCCGCCAGGCGGAAGGAGTCTTGCAGCGAGGATTTTTTATCCGCCAGTTGGAGCAAACGGTCGTTGGGAATCGAAATAAGCGTGTGCGCATGTTCCTTCATCTTTGTCACACCCGCCTCGGCGGACTGCGAACGCCTGCCACCCTCAAAAGTAAACGGGCGGGTCACAACGCCGATGGTCAACGCGCCACATTCCTTGGCGATCTGCGAAACGACGGGGGCCGCGCCGGTTCCGGTGCCGCCGCCCATGCCCGCTGTGACGAAGACCATATCCGCGCCCTTGAGCGCGTTATACAGTTCGTCGGAGGATTCCTCCGCGGCTTTGCGCCCGACCTCGGGGTCGCCGCCCGCGCCGAGTCCGCGCGTGATTTTATCGCCGAGGCGCACACGCAGGGGAGCGCGCGAAAGCGTCAGCGCCTGCGCGTCCGTATTGGCGGCGATGAATTCGACGCCCTGAATGCCTTCTTCCATCATGCGGTTGACGGCGTTCTGTCCGCCTCCGCCCACGCCGATCACTTTGATGCGCGCGAAGGCTTCTGTCTGCAACGTTCTTTTGTTCGAGTCCATTTCTTCCTCCTGGCAAGGAATATGCCATATCTTAAACGACAATCCGATTTTTTAACAGGGTTGGGGCAACCCAAATTTCCTTGGTTGTGAATCTTTTCTCATTGTTTATATGTCGCCTTGAGCGAAGCGTCTTTGCGTCAACCAAAGACCCTTCGCGGAGTTTATCCTGAGCCTGTCGAAGGGCTCAGCATGACAATATTACGGCAACAACCTCTTAAACCAACTCTTCACAGATTCCATATTCGCATTCTTTTCGCCTCGCGGCTTGCGGCGTTTGCCTCCGCCGGTCACGGCGACCTGGTGATCGTGCATACTGATCGCCCATTGCAGCAATCCGAAACTCGTGGAATACATGGGCGAATTAAGTTTGTCCACCAGCCCTTTCAGGTTTTGCGGCTGGGCGGTGCGAACGGGCATGTCCAACACGCCCGCGGCGACGCGATGGATGCCCGGCAGGGCGGACGTACCTCCCGTCAACACCATGCCCGCAGGGAGCAAGCCGTCGTAGCCGGAGCGTTTGATCTCCTGCAAAATCAAATTGAAGATCTCCTCGATTCGCGCCTCGATGATCATCGCCAAATCCTGCCGGCTGATGCGGATGTCCTTCTCCTCGCCGAAGGGACGCATGAGAAAGTATTCATCGGGTCCGATGTCGGTCTTTATGGCGTGACCCTGCTGTTTTTTCACTTCTTCCGCCTGCGCCAGCGAGAGGCGCAAACCGTGCGCGATGTCTTGTGTGACGTGGTTGCCGCCGACGGCAAGCACCATCGTATGCCAGACGTCGCCGTTCACATAGATCGCGAGGTCGGTCGTGCCGCCGCCGATGTCGCAGACTGCCACGCCCATTTCGCGCTCCTGTTCGGTCAGTACGATCTCAGCCGAGGCGAGCGGGTTCAATACAAATTGTTGAATCTCCACCCCCGCCGCGCCCACGCATTGACGCAGATTATCGGCGGTCGCGCTGGCGGCGGTGATGATGTGCGTCTCCACTTCAAGTTTATAGCCGTGCATCCCAACCGGGGTCTTGACGCCCTCCTGTCCGTCCACGGTGATGCCGCGCTGGATGACGTGAACGATCTCGCGGTCGTGCGGGATGGCGATGGCCTGCGCCTGTTCGAGCGCGCGCGCCAGGTCGTGGATTTCGATGATTCCGCCGGGGATGCCGGACGCGCCGCGGCTGTTGACCGAAGAGACGTGCGCCCCCGCAAGGCTGACGAACGCCGACGTAATCTCCAACCCGGAAGTGCCTTCCGCTTTTTCGACCGAACGTTTGATGGCGCGCGAGGCGGCGGCGAGGTCCACCACGATTCCCTTGCGGACGCCCTCGGACGGTTCGATGCCCACGCCGAGGATGCGGATGGATTTATCGTCCTCCACCCGACCCACCAGGGTGCAGACTTTTGTCGTGCCGACGTCAATGCCTACAACGATCTCGTCCATAAATGAATGATTTACCTTATCGGCGCGCGCGTAAGAGAACGCGCGCTACGTTTTTTGCGTACTCGGCGTTCTCTTACGCCGAGTACGCAATTTATGGATTCTCTGCAACGATCTCCTGCGTTTCTTCGAGGCTCGCTTCCGCCAGGCGGTAATACGGGCCGTCGGGATAAACAACGCTGATGTAAACCGGTTTCGTTCCGCGCTGGATGAGCAAATCGACCAGCGCCTGGTACACGCGAATTTTCAACGCCATGTCGGACGATGACGTTCCAAACGCGGCAGTCCAGCCGCGCGGGTCCTGCCAGTTAAAACCGTCGGCGTAGGAAAAGGTCAGGGTCGAGCCAGCCGGCACGAGCGGGGCAAGAGCGAGAACGGAGTCCACATAATCTTTTTGGATGAAGGGCGGCGGGCTGTATGGGTCGTCGGAGGTTTGGATTCCCGGCGGGGGCGCATCCAGCGCGTTGACTTGAATCAAGCCCGCCGCGTCGCCTCGCGGGCGAAAGGCGACGCCGGATTCGTCCACCCAGGTGTATCCGCCGTTTTGATTCCAGACGATGAGCGGCTGACGTTCGGCGACTGTGACGTAAACGTAATTGGGCAGGTACACTTCCACCTGCGCGGAAAGCAGTTCGGGATAGTTCAAGCGCAAACGGCGCTCGAGTTCGGCGGGCTGGACGGTGAAAATATTTTGCCCGCTCACACCGATGATGCTGTTGATTTCTTCGCTTAAGATACGCGTGTTGCCGAACACATAGGCAGACGGGGCATAGAAATAAGGCAATTGGACAGCAAGCACAAGCATCGCAGTCAGGAGAATCGCAAACGCGACGGACGCGATGCGCCAGTTGGTATGCGCGCGGGGGAGGCGCGGCAATTGCGGAAGGCGCGGCAGGGAGAACTTCGGTTTCTTGAGATGGAACTGCGGCAAGCCCAACGCAATGTTGAACCTGCGTTTTTCAACGGGTTTGGGCGAAGCGTTATAGGGCAGTGTGGGCGCGCGCGCAGAAACCTTGACCATCGGCTTTGTGGCTTGCTTTGCCGCCTGTTGAAGTTCCTTTGCGGCGCGTTCGGCGCGGCGTCTTCTCACGATTTCCGCGCGCGTGGGTTGACGTTTATCGTTCAAGCCGTCCTCCGGTGTTCGGTATGGTCGCGCTGGGTTTTGCGCTCGAGCGCGAGTTGGATCAGGCGGTCAACCAGGTCGGCGTACGTCACGCCGCTTGCCTGCCAAAGTTTCGGGTACATGCTGATGGATGTAAAGCCGGGTATGGTGTTCAATTCGTTCAGGTAAACCCTGTTCGTTTCTTTTTCGACGAAAAAGTCCGCGCGCGCCATGCCCGCGCAGTCAATGGCTTTGTAGGCGCGGATCGCATACTCGCGGATTTTATTTGCGACATCCTCCGGCAACGGCGCGGGGATGATCAAGCCGGATGTGCCGTCAACGTACTTGGACTCATAAGAATAGAACTCGCGGCTGGGGACGACCTCTCCGCAGACGGAGGCTTGCGGTTCTTCGTTGCCCAGCACGCTGACTTCGATCTCGCGCGCATTTTTCACGCCCGCCTCGACGATGATGCGGCGGTCGTATCGCGCGGCGTCCAGCAAGCCTTCGGAGAGGTCGGAGCGCGAGTTGCATTTGCTGATTCCCACCGAGGAGCCGAGATTGGCGGGTTTGGTAAAAAGCGGGTACGCGCCCAGCGCCTCGGCTTTGGCGACGACCGACGCCATGTCGTTTTCGATCTCGCCGCGCAGGATCAACGCCGATTTGACCAGCGGAATTCCGTTCGCGCGCATGACGTCCTTGAAGATGGCTTTGTCCATGCCGACGGCTGACCCCGCCACGCCCGCGCCGACGTAGGCGACGTCCGCCATTTCGAACAATCCTTGAATCGCGCCGTCCTCCCCAAACGGACCATGTAAAACCGGGAAGAAGACGTCAATATCGGCAAGTTTATGGAGGATTTCGCCGTGATCCGTCCCTTCGGCTTCGCTCAGGGCAGGCATCCGTAATGCGTAAGCCGCAGCATGTGAAGGGTCGCCGGGGAGGATGACGCGGCTCAGACCTTTGAGGTTTCCCTGCTCGAAGGCTTCAAGAGCATTTGCGCCTGTAAACCACTCGCCGTCGAGCGTGATGCCGATCCGGGTCACTTCATATCGTTTGGGGTCAAGCGCCGAGATCACCGAACGCGCGGACATCAGCGAGACGTCATGCTCGCCGGAGCGTCCGCCGAAAAGCACGGCGACGCGAAGGGGGCGGGGGGAGGGAGTGAGAGAGGTCATTTTGTAATTGGTAATTGGTAATTGGTAATTACCAATTACCAATCAACTCAACTTCCAGTTCGAGTTCAATGCCAAATTTCTCGAAAACGGTTTTTTGTACAAGCGCGATCAACGCTCGAACGTCCTCGGCTTTGGTCTCGCCGTGGTTGATGAAAAAATTACCGTGCATCCTGCTGATCTCAGCGGCGCCGACGCGCGTCCCCTTTAAACCTGCGGCTTCGATCAAGCGTCCGGCGTGGTCGCCCGCGGGGTTCTTGAACATCGAACCCATGCTGGCGCCGGGCGGTTGCGTGGCTTTTCGGCGTTCGCTGAATTGTTCGATTTTAACAGAGGCTTCCGTAACGGTCGAATTTTTTAACTTCAACAATGCGCTTAATACGATCCCGTCAACATCGTGCCGCTTCAATACGCTGGCGCGATAACCATAACCAAATTGTTCGAGCGTGAAGGTTTCGCGTCCGTTCTTCGTGAGCAGTTCCGCCGAGATGAGATTATGGGTCATATCGCCGCCGAACGCGCCGGCGTTGCCGTATACCGCGCCGCCGACCGTGCCGGGAATGGTCGCAGACCATTCGAGTCCGCCGAGCCCTTTGGATGCGCAACGCTTTGCAAGGTTGCTGATGACGACTCCCGACTCACACCAGACTCGAGGCTGGTCGCCCGTCTCGAAGCGGATTTCCTTCGCCCGGTTCAAGACGACAACTCCGCGAAAGCCCTTGTCGCTGACCAGCACGTTCGATCCGCCGCCGAGAACATAATGCGGAAGGTCGTGTTCCCAGATCAAGCGCATCGCGTCCGCGAGTTGATCCGCCGATTTGACGGTGAGCAATACGTCCGCCGGTCCGCCGATGCGCGCGGAGGTATACGGCGCGAGAGTCACATGCTCCTGCGCGGCGGCGCCAAATGTCTGGCGCAAGATTTCAACGGGAGAGGCGGCGGTTGTCATGAACATTTCACTTTTGTTCTCGGTAACAGCGGGGCGGCCCTTTTTTGCGAAACAAGGCGTTTTTAAGACCTTGACAGGTCGCCCCTGCGCTCATAACTCCTTCAATAAATCGTTCGTAATTCCATCGGCGTCTCCCGCGGAGAGGACGATGACCACATCGTTGGAGCGCAGATGGTTTAAAAGATATTTCTTCGTCTCCGCCAGCGAGCCGCTGTAGCGGGCGGAGATGTGCGGCATCGCTCCCACCACTTCGGCGGAGGAAAAATCCTGCTTCGCTTCGCGCGAGGCGTAGATTTCGGTCACGAGAACTTCATCGGCGTCGTTGAATGCGCGCGAGAAGTCATAAAGCAGAGTTTGCGTCCGCGAGTAGGTGTGCGGCTGCCAGACCGCCCAGATGCGGCGTTCGGGATAACGCGCTTTCGCGGCGGCAAGCGTGGCGCGGATCTCGGTGGGGTGATGGGCGTAATCGTCAATCAACAAAACGCCTTTCGGTTCGCCGCGCGTCTCGAAACGGCGTCCGGTCCCTGTGAATTGCCCCAGCGCTTCAGCCGCTTTTTGCATGGGGAGCCCCAGGAGCGCGGCGACAGACAACGCCGCCAGCGCATTACGAACATTATGTTCGCCCGGAACCTGCAACGAAACATTGAAGGCGCGCGCCATGCCGCCCATGTTGGTCGTCGCCGAAAAATCGAAACCGCCGCGCTCGTTCGGTTTTGCCGCGCGCGCCTGCGTCCATTGCGGGCTGACGATGGTCATCTCGCCCTGCAACGAATAGGAAACGACGCTCAATCCCTTGCGGCGGGCATGATTGACCAACATCGCCGCGCCCTCGTCTTCCGCGCATGCAATTAACGAGCCGTCGGGCGGGAGCAGGTTCACAAAACTTTCAAAAGCGGAATACATATCGTTGAAGGTCGGGAAGCAGTCCGGGTGATCGTGTTCGAGGTTGGTGACCACTTCGATCTGCGGTTTGAGACCGAGGAACATGCGGTCGTATTCGTCGGCTTCGATGACGAAGGTCTCGCCCCGCCCGGCGTGAGCGTTGGCTTTGAGGTTGTTCAGCGCGCCGCCGACGATGAACGACGGGTCGCGGTCGAGCGCAGTCAGCATCCATGCGATCATGGCGGTGGTGGTGGTCTTGCCATGCGTTCCGGCGACGGCGATGCCGGTCTTCTTCTCCATTAGTTGACCGAGGAAGTCGGCTCGCTTATAAACGGGGATGCCCGCGCGCTTCGCCGCTTCGACCTCGGGGTTGTCGTCCTTGATCGCGGAGGAGCGGATCACCGCTTCAGCGCCGGAGATGTTGCGGGGGTGATGCCCGATAAATATCTTGACGCCCAGATTCTGCAATTCAGCGGCAAAGGGGGAAAGCGACTGATCGGAGCCGGTCACCTCGCAGCCGCTCTCTTTGAGCAGGCGCGCGATGGCGGAAAGCCCCGAACCCCCAATGCCGATGAAGTGATAGCGTGTCATGGTTTAGTCTTTTAGTCGAGTGGTCGGGTGGTCGGGTGGTCGGGTGGTCGAGTGGTCGGGTGGTCGAGTGGTCGGGTGGTCGGCGCTCTTGTGTTGATGAGGTTAGATGTAAACGATGATAATGAAGATGAGAATGGCGATGACGACGAAATAGATCCAGGGTTCGCCGAGGAAGCGCGGAGGCATGACAGCCATCAAGCGTTCGATGGCTTCAGCGACGGCGGGGTCTGTGGCGCGGCTGATGGCTTTTGGGTAGGGATAGTTCGCCATGTGGTTGTAATACAGGATCGAGCCAGCCACCAGATAACCGTTGACGCCGCCCAGCACCGCGCCAAAAAGGGTGTCTTGCAGGTTTTCGCGCAGGGCTTTTCCCGCCAGCCGCGAGATGTTGACGGTCTGATAACCAAAATACACCAGGGCGATCAGGATCAGGACGCGGATCCAGAACACGGAGGCGGTGGTCTTGTCGAGGTCGCGCACGAGAGGGACGTATTTCTCCAGCAACAGGTTGACCGCCAGCGAAGTGATCACGCTGAAGATGACCATCAATTCCTTCGCCCAGCCGCGCATCGCGCCGATGACGCCGAAGAGAAAGACGTACATCCAGAAAATGTAGATAACGCTCATCATGGGGTTTCGTCTCCTGCCAGTTTCACCAACTGGCTGGCTATTGCCTTCGCCGCATCGGGCATGGAAAGGCGCTTCATTGCCGCCCGCATGGCGTCGCGTTTGTGTTCGTTCAGCAATAGGTCTTTGATCACAGGCAAAAGATTATCACCCAACAATTCATCCTGCAAGATGACCGCGGCGTTGTGTTGAGCGAGATAATCGGCGTTGACTTTTTGATAGCGCCACGCATACGGGTACGGAACAAGCACGGCGGGCAGACCGAACAGGGGATATTCTCCCAGCGAAGACGCGCCGGAACGCGAGAGGACCAAATCTGCCGCGGAGAGCGCCGCGCCCATTTCGTGCAGGTACGGCAGGACGCGATAACGGGCTTTTTTATCGGCGGGCAGTTTTTCCGCCGCGGCTTTTACGCTTTCATGATCGAGCGAACCGGTGATGTGAACGATCTGCGCCATGTCGAGCAGCGCTTCGAGGCGCTTCATGACCGCCGTGTTGATCGAGCGCGCGCCCCTGCTTCCGCCGGTGACCAGCAGGGTGGGGATCGCGGGATTCAATTCAAAGTGAGACAAGGCCTGGTCGCGGGACCAGTTCAAAAGTCCGGGGCGAAGCGGGTAGCCTGTGAGGACGATTCTCTCCGGGCTGGGGAAAAACTTCCTCGAGTCCGGCGCGGTCACGGCGACGACATCCGAAAAATATGCGAGAAATTTAAGCGCGAGTCCCGGCTCGATATCGGGGACGTATAGAACGATGGGGTAATCGCTCGCGGCGACCGCCATCGGCGCGGCGACGTAACCGCCAGTGAAGAGGAGGACATCGGGTTTGAATTCTTTCAAGATGCGGCGGGATTGCATCATGCCGCGCGTCAGTTTGCCGATGTTGCCGGGCAGGGCGCGCAAGCCGACGCCGTGAATGCCCGCCGCAGGGATGGCGCGATAAGGGATGCCCGCGCGATTCACGAGTCCCTCCTCCATGCCGCCTTCAGAGCCGACCCACAGGGTTTCGAAACTGGCATATTCACTTCTTAACGCTTCGTAAACGGCCAGCGCGGGATACACTCCCCCGCCCGTTCCGCCAGCGCAGATTAGCAACCGCACCGAAAGACCTCCATTCATGATCCGACACATGAGCCGCGCTTCCCTGACGGGAAATGTTGAATAATATTCCAAGCGCGGCGAGCGTGGTGACAAGGTTCGAGCCGCCCGCGCTTACAAAGGGAAGCGCGTTGCCCGCGAAAGGCAGCAGCCCGACCATGACCGCCATGTTGATGAGCGCCTCCAAGCCGATCCAGATTGCCAGTCCGGAGGCGACGAGCGTGCCGAGCATGTCGGGCGCGCGGCGGGCAATGACCAGCCCGCGCCAGACCAATGCGCCGAACAAGCCCAGCAAACTCACGCCGCCGACCCAGCCGAGTTCTTCGACCACGACGGCGTAGATGCTGTCTGTGGGCGGCACGGGCAAGCCGGTCACTTTGGAAAGCGATTTGCCGATGCCCACGCCGAACCATCCGCCGTTGACGATGGCTTCAAAAGAGCGGCGCACATGGTACGAAGCCTGCAACGGGTCTTTGATGCCCGCGAGAAAATCATCCACGCGCTGCTGCCCGGTGAGACTCGCCGAAACGATGACGTAAGCGACGAGTCCGGCGACGACCAGCAAGCCGCCGATCTGCTTCATGTCGCCGCCCGCCAGGAAGAAGAGCAAGCCGCCGAGCATCAACACGGTGGCGGCGGCGCTTAAATCGGGCTGAAGATAGATCAAGCCGCCGATGATTCCCAAAATCACGCCGAGCGGGATCAAGCCGAAGGTGACATCCTTGAGCATGTCGCGTTTGGCGTACAACCAGACCGCGAGATAAAGGATCGAAACCAGTTTCGCCAATTCCGAAGGCTGGATCGAACCGTTGAAGACCGCGCGCTGGGCGTTGAAGCGCACTTCGCTCAACACCAGCACGACGATCAACATCAAAACGGTAAACGCCATGGCTGGCACGATCAAGCCCCGCCAGCGGTGATAATCGAAAAAGGCGAGGATGGCCGCGCCGGCCAACCCAAGCCCAAGCCACATCAACTGGCGGTTGAACATGAACATCGCGTCGCCGTCGTTCGCCGCGCGCGAGAAATCCCACGAGGCGGAATACAACATGACAAGCCCAAACACGATCAACGCGACCACGATCACCAGCAACGGCATGTCGAACCCGAAGGCGGCGCGGCTGGCAGTTTGTGTGGGCGTTTCCTTTACGGCAGTTCCGAGACCCATTTTCGAAACGCGGCTCCTCTCTCTGCAAAATCATCGAACTCGTCGTAACTCGTTCCGCCCGGCGATAAAAGGACGACGTCTCCCGCGGATGCAACCTCCGCCGCAAGCGAAACCGCCTCTTTGAGCGTCGTCGCCCTGCGGACGTCCGCGCCTCCGACTCCGCTGTAGCCGGTCACTGTTTTCTGAATCATTTCCCCCGCCTCGCCGAAGACCACCACATGATCCACCCGTTCATGGATTAACTTTGCCAGGTCGTCCCAGGGAAGTTTTTTATCGCGCCCGCCGAGCATCAGCACGATGGGTTCTGTGAAAGAATGGACCGCCGCCATGCTTCTTTCGGGCGCGGTGGCGATCGAGTCGTTGTACCAGCGCGCGCCGCGCAGTTCGCGGACAAATTCCAGCCGGTGCGGCACGCCGCGAAATTCCTCCGCGGCTTCGAGCATGTCGCCCAGTTTGAAACCAGCCGCGTGACCGATGGCAAAAGCGGCGAGGACATTCGCCACGTTATGATCGCCGCGCAGTTGAACTTTCTCGCGCGTCAAAAGCGGGACGTAGGCATATCCATCGCGCAGGCTGAGCAGACCGTCGTGCAAATACGCGCCGTTCAAGCCTTCGTCGAGGTCTTGCAGGCTGAACGCCAGCAAATTGCCCTTGACGCGGCTCTTCAAATCCCAGGCGCCTTTATCATCGCGCCCGAGGACGGCGGT
>CAADGT010000233.1 GCA_900696595.1 uncultured Chloroflexota bacterium | reverse complement strand
TCCTCCAGAAAGATGAATTCCATCTCTCGAAGGATACTGTCAACGATCTCATGGCGGTTAGCTTTTCCATCTGTCAGCACTCATCTGGCGGTTACTTGTCAGCACTCATGTGACGGGTAGCAATTAGAGACTAGAGATTAGAGATTAGAGACTAGAGATTAGAGATTAGAGATTAGAGATTAGAGATTAGAGACTAGAGATTAGAGACTAGAGATTAGAGACTAGAGATTAGAGATTAGTAACTCACCTACTCTCTAATCACCTAGTTATCTACTCTCTAGTCATCTAGTTATCTACTCTCTAGTCATCTAGTTATCTACTCTCTAGTCATCTAGTTATCTACTCTCTAGTCATCTAGTTATCTACTCTCTAGTCATCTAGTTATCTACTCTCAAATTCCGCTATTTCCTTCTCAAATCCCATAATGTACCCAAGTTCGTCCACGCCGTTGAGCAGGCAGGTTTTGTTGAAGGGGTCAATCGGGAAGGTGAACGAGCCTCCGGGGAAGGAAACGGTCTGGGAGGCAAGATCAACCGTCAGTTCGGCGCGAGGCGTTTCTTCCACAAGGTCAAAGAGCAGTTTGTGAGTCGCTTCATCCACGATGATGGGGATGAGTCCATTCTTCAATGAGTTGTTGCGGAAGATGTCGGCGAAGGATGTGCTGATGACGGCGCGGATGCCCCAACTGGTAAGCGCCCAGGGAGCGTGTTCGCGGCTCGATCCGCAGCCGAGGTTGTCGCCCGCCAGTAGAATTTGCGCGCCCTGCGACCCGGGCTTGTTGATGATGAAATCTTCTTTCGGCGTTTTGTCGTCGTTGTAACGCCAGTTGAAGAAGAGCGCGTCGGCGAGGCCGTGTTTGTCGGTCACTTTGAGAAATTGCGCAGGGATGATCTGGTCCGTGTCTATGTCGTTGACGGGGAGGGGCAGCGCACGGGAGGTGAGGGAGGTGAATTGAGCCATGGTTCTCCAAATGATGAATGAAGAATGATGAATGATGAATGATGAATTTCATTCTGCATTCCGCATTCTTCATTCTGCAGTGATTGTTCTTGGGTCAGTAACAACGCCGTTAATTGCAGTCGCTGCCGCAGTGATGGGGCTGGCGAGGAACGTCCTTCCGCCTTTGCCTTGACGACCTTCAAAGTTGCGGTTGCTGGTCGAGACGGCATATTGTTCGGGCGATAATTGATCGCCGTTCATGGCGATACACATCGAGCATCCCGCTTCCCTCCATTCGCCGCCTGCTTCCTTGAAAATCTTATCCAGTCCTTCCTGCTCGGCTTGTTTCTTCACATCCTGCGAGCCGGGGACGACCATGAGGCGCACGCCGTCGGCGACCTTTCTGTCTTTCAAGAACGAGGCGGCGAGGCGCAAATCGGATATTCTGGAGTTGGTGCAGGAACCGATGAAGACCACGTCCACTTTTTGACCGAGCAGGGATTGACCGGGTTTCAACCCCATGTAATGCAGCGCTTTTTCGAACGCGGCTTTTTGGGCGGCGTCGCTGAACGATTCAAGCGTGGGAATGGATTCCGTGATTCCCATGCCCATGCCGGGGTTTGTGCCGTAGGTGATCATCGGCTCGATCTCATCGGCGTCGAGCGTGATGGATTTGTCGTAGACCGCGCCTTCGTCGGTGGCGAGAGTCTTCCAGTAGGCGACGGCTTTGTCCCATGCTTCGCCTTTCGGGGCGAACTCGCGTCCTTTGAGGTATTCAAAGGCGGTTTCATCGGGGGCGATCATGCCCGCGCGCGCGCCGCCTTCGATGGACATGTTGCAGACGGTCATGCGCTGTTCCATCGTCAGCGCGCGGATCGCGGAGCCGGTGTATTCAAAGACGTGACCCGTCCCGCCGCCTGTGCCGATTTTGGCAATGAGCGCGAGGATGATGTCTTTTGCCGAAACGCCGGGTTTGAGCGTCCCTTCCACGCGGACTTCATATGTTTTGGGTTTCTTTTGGAGCAGGCATTGAGTCGCAAGCACATGCTCCACTTCGCTGGTGCCAATTCCGAAAGCAAGCGCGCCGAATGCGCCATGCGTGGCGGTGTGACTGTCGCCGCAGACGATGGTCATGCCGGGCTGGGTGCGCCCCAGTTCGGGGCCGATGACGTGGACGATGCCGCGATGCGGGCTGGTCATGCCGTGCAGTTCGATTCCGAATTCCCTGGCGTTGGTTTCCATCTGCTTGATCTGCGCGGCGGCGAGCTGGTCGAGGATGGGAACGTCTATCGGCGTGGTTGGGATGGAATGATCCATCGTCGCCAGCGTTTTTTCGGGCCGGCGGACTTTGAGCCCGCGTTGACGCAGTCCGGTAAAGGCTTGAGGGGAGGTCACTTCGTGGACGAGGTGCAGGTCAATGTAAAGAACCGCAGGCGCGTCGTCCTGTTGCGTTACAACGTGCGATTCCCAGATTTTGTCGAAAAGGGTTTTAGGTGTGGTAGTCATAATTCCTGTTGGGGGGCGTTACAAGTTGCAGGTTACGGGTTACAAGTTGCAGGTTGCAGGTTGCAGGTTACAAGTTACGGGTTACAAGTTACGGGTTACAAGTTACGGGTTACAAGTTACAGGTTACAAGTTACGGGTTACAAGTTACAGGTTACGGGTTGAGCATCACGTATTCAGTATCTTGCGCCTTGTATCTTGTATCTTGTACCTTGTATCTTGTACCTTGTATCTTGTATCTTGCACCTTGTATCTTATAACGTGTACCTGTCGTGAGATTCATTTTCAGCGAAGGAAATTGCCCAATGGACAGAATCAACTCTCAGGGCGGAAAGAAGCGCAATCTCCAATCTCCAATCACTATCCTCTATTCACTATTCACTATTCACTATTCACTATTCTCCATTCACTATTCTCCATTCACTATTCACTATTCTCCATTCTCCATCCCCCTACCCCAACATCACGCCAAAATCGTTCTTCGTTTTTTCCGTCCCCTCGGTTTGAGCGATGATGAGTTTGTTCAGGGCGTTGATGTAGGCTTTGGCGCTGGCGACGATGATATCCGAATCCGCGCCGTGGCCGCCGTACACGCGCGGGTAAGGCACTTCGGTCTGAGCGTCCATCGTGGTGCGGCTGTCGCGCCCCTGAATGCGAACGGTCACTTCGCCCAGCGCGTCAATACCGGCGGTGATGGAGTGTACGCTGAACTCCATTAATTTATTGGGGACGTTGACGATTGCGCGGATGGCTTTGTAGGTTGCGTCCACGGGACCCGAGCCGATGGAGGCGTGCGCGTGAACCTTGCCGTCTGGCCCCTTCAGGCGCACTGTCGCGGTGGGCATGCCCATCGTCCCGCATGTGACCTGCAACCCGTCCAGGAAGTACACGTCGCGCGGGCGATAAAACTCGTCGGCGATGACGGCTTCGAGATCCAAATCGGTGATGACTTTTTTGCGATCCGCCAAATCCTTGAATCGCGCAAAGGCTTTATCCAGTTCAACTTCGTCCAGCGAGTGACCCATCTCCGCCAGGCGGTTGCGCAGCGCGGCGCGCCCCGAATGTTTGCCCAGCACAAGGTTGGTCTGATTCACGCCCACATCTTCGGGGCGCATGATCTCGTACGTCGCCTGATTCTTTAACATGCCGTCCTGATGAATGCCCGCTTCGTGCGCGAAGGCGTTTGAACCGACGATGGCTTTGTTGGGCTGAACGAGGATGCCGGTGTAATTGCTGACGAGTTTCGAAATGCGCGAAATTTGCCTGGTGTCAATCCCGGTCTCCAGCCCAAAGACGGGATGCCGCGTCTTCAGCGCCATCACCACTTCCTCGAGCGACGTGTTGCCCGCGCGTTCGCCGATCCCGTTCATCGTTACTTCGGCCTGCCTCGCCCCCGCGCGAATTCCCGCCAGCGTGTTGGCCGTCGCCAGACCCAAATCGTCGTGGCAATGCACAGACACCGTAATCCCGTCGTGCATCCCCGGCGTGTTTTTGATGATGCCTTCGATCAATTTATAAAACTCGTCGGGCGTGGTATAGCCGACCGTATCGGGGATGTTCAACGTCGTCGCGCCCGCCTTGATCGCCTCGCCCAGCACGACATATAAAAACTCCGGCTCCGAGCGGCCCGCGTCTTCGGGGGAAAATTCCACATCGTCGCACAACGACTTCGCATACGCCACCATCTCGCTCACGCGCTGAACCACTTCCTCCGGGTCCATCTTCAACTTGTGCTTCATGTGGATCGGCGACGTGGCCAGGAACGTATGAATGCGCGGTTTCTTTGCGCCTTGAACCGCCTCCCACGCCTTATCAATGTCGGATTTATTCGCCCGCGCCAGCCCTGCGATGACGGGAATCTTCGCCTCCGACTCCGCCGATGCCGGGTTGCCCACCTCCAGCGCGATCTTGCGGACGGCTTCCAGATCGTCGGGCGAAGCGGCCGGGAACCCGGCTTCGATCACATCCACGCCGAGTCGCGCCAGTTGATGCGCCACATCCAGCTTTTCAGCGGATGTCATCGTCGCCCCCGGCGATTGCTCGCCGTCGCGCAATGTGGTGTCAAAAATTTTAACGTAATTGCTCATATCGTCTCCTTGTCGAATGGTCGCATATTCTTGTAGTCTATTGCCGCACGAATCGACTATGTGACTAACTCACCTTACGCAAGATGGCATTGGGTTGGGAAATGCGCCTGCCGATGAGTCTGTGACCGTCCACGAATGTTCACGAATAAACGAATAGGCGCGCCAACATTCGCGAATTCGTGACTTTATTCGTGGACGGTTCGTGAGGATGGCAAAAGTGCGTAACATGAGTGACTAATCAACTACGCGACCAACCGACTACCCCTTCTTCCAATTCTCCGGCCGCAACGACCTCACCGCCGCGCCCGCCCGCCACATCTCCGAATCGCGGATGGCGGCGAGTTCCTGATCCAGTTTTTCGCGGTAATCTTCCCTGCTGTTGGCTTCCAGCGTAATGCGCGCCTCGTTGCCGCTCCTGACCGACTCGTACAAATCGCTGAAGACCGGCGCAACCGCGTCGCGGAATTTATCCTTCCAATCCAGCGCGCCGCGTTGAGCGGTGGTGGAGCAGTTGGCGTACATCCAATCCATGCCGTTCTGTCCCACAAGGCGGATCAACGACTGCGTAAGTTCCTCCACCGTTTCGTTGAAAGCCTCGCTGGGGGAATGTCCGTTTTTGCGAAGGACGTTGTATTGCGCCTCCATCACGCCCGCCAGCGCGCCCATCAATACGCCGCGCTCGCCCGTCAAATCGGAATACACTTCATTTTCAAACGTGGTCGGAAAGAGATAGCCCGCGCCGATGGCGATGCCCAGCGCGATGGTTCTTTCTCTGGCTTTGCCCGTCGCATCCTGATGAACGGCAAAACTGGCATTAATGCCGGAGCCGTCCAAAAAGTTGGTTCGCACGCTTCTGCCCGATCCTTTCGGCGCGACCAAAGCCACATCCACATGCGGCGGCGGGACGACTCCGGTGTCATCCTTGAACGTGACCGAGAATCCGTGCGAGAAATAAAGCATATCGCCTTCGTTCAAATTCTCCACAATTTTCGACCACTGCGAGCGCTGGCCCGCGTCCGATAAAAGGTACTGAACGACCGTTCCCCGCTCCGCCGCCTCCTCGACCTCGAAAAGCGTCTCGCCCTCCACCCAGCCGTCCGCCAAAGCCTTATCCCAATTCTTCGTCCCCTTGCGCTGCCCGACAATGACCTTCACGCCGTTATCGCGCATGTTCATCGCCTGCGCCGGGCCCTGCACGCCATAGCCAAGAACCGC
>CAADGT010000232.1 GCA_900696595.1 uncultured Chloroflexota bacterium | reverse complement strand
TTCCGAGCGGGGCGAGGCTGTCGCTGATGTAATCCACCGCCTTCTCGAAGGATACGGGGACTTTCTTGCGGGCGATGGGCGCCCACATGTCGAAGTATTGGATGTCCTTCAGTTTCAGCGCCTTGCGTTTGATCTCGAAGAAGCGATGCCAGACCGGCAGTTTTTTCTTGAACGTGTTGATTAAATTGTGGAAGACTTCTTCCGGCACATTGTTGTTGAATAACGAAGCCGACAGGGTGGTCTCGAATTTGCGCGCGCGCATGTTGAATACGTTTGCCGCGATGGAAGAGGAGAGATTGGTCGCCAGCGTGTTTTTGAACTCGATATGCTTGTCGTGATAATTTTCGAAGGCGCTCTGCCTGACCTTGCGGTCGGGATGCTCCAGCAGGGTGGAGTAGAAATTTCCCTGGGTGATTTCTATCTTTTTACCCTTGCTGTCCTTTGCGGGCGCAAATTTAAAATCAGCGTTGACCAACATGCTTGTGCTGGCGGAAGGTCCGCTGAACGGGTCGGCGGTCATGCCCAAAATTTCCTCCACCTCCGCCGAACGGACGTGCGCCTGCTGGCGGAAAAGGTCTGCGAAGGAATGACGGTAGGTTTCGAGTTCGGGATTGCCCTTCATCCAGGAATCGAGTTTGTCCCAGCCGATGTATAACAATTCGGGGTTGAGGAAGGAGATTGCCGCCGAGACCTGCCCGGACATGCCCTGCGCCCTGCCGACCATCGCCGCCGAAGCCTGATCGGTCGTGTCCACGGCATAGGCGAACTGGGCGTACATGTAAACAGTGTAGGCGCGCAGGGAAAGTTCTTCGATGGCTTTGATGCCCGCCAGCAAAGACTCGGGGCTGACGCCCAGTTTCCCTTCGTGCTTTTTTACATTGGGAATGTCCGCGATCAACGCCTTCAGCGCGGCTTCCCACTCCTTCGGAGATTTGAAAACGCTCTCGGCGTTCCAGGTATATTTTTTGTTTACTTGCTTGCGCGCGGGAATCTTTGCCATGTCTGCGTCCTCTTAAATGTGGGCTGGGTTGATTTTACCAGTTCATGCCGTACCGCAAATTTTAATTTGCGAGTGCGCGCTGCGTCAACGCGGGAGGGAGAAACAAATTCGGGCGCCGGAATCTGATTTCGAGCCGCCTCTGCTCTCCGCCCAAATGCGGCCGCCGTGCGCTTCGACGATGGCGCGCGCAAGGTACAACCCCAGCCCCGCGCCCTTCGTCCCTTTAACCGCGCCGCTGGAACGATAGAAGCGGTCGAAGATGTGCGGCAGGTCTTTTGCGTCTATGCCGGGTCCTTCGTCGCTGACGCATACGATGACTTGTTCGGGCAAAACCGCCCCGGAGATTTTGATCTCGCCTTCCGGCGCGTATTTCAATGCGTTGGAGACGAGGTTCGACAACACCTGCTCCAGCCGGTTTTCGTCGCCGAGGATGACGGGGAAATTTTTCGGGAAGTCGGCGGCGATTGTATGCTTCGGCGATTGGGAGGCGAACCGCTCGCTCACTCTTAACGCGAGGCTGGGTACAACCACGTCGGCATGATTCAGGCTGAGTCCCCCGGCTTGCATCCGCGAGGCGTCGAGCAGGTCGTCTATCATTTTGGATAAACGATCCGCCTCTTCTTCGATGACGGCCAGCGAGTCGTTGATGGTGCGTTTGTCCCATTGGGCGTCGCCGCGTCGCAGCGTGGATGCGTAGCCTTTGATCAACGCGACGGGCGTGCGCAGTTCGTGGCTGACGATGGAGATGAATGTGGATTTGAGTTCGTCCGCTGTGCGGAAGTGGGTGATGTCGCGTACGGAGATCAATATGTTGCGAAGCCTGCCTTCGTCGGAAAGCAGGGGCGCGTAGGTGACGCCGACCGGCAACGCGGGCGGAAGCGGGCGCTCGAGGTCGCCTTCCACATACAGGCTGGCGTTGGGCGAGAGCGGCCAGCCGTCATTGAATGATTCTTCGAGCGTTTTTCCATGCGACGTTTTTTTCCAGCGGATGATTTCGACGTGCGGTTTGCCGGTAATGTCGTTGGGCGCGGCGCCGTACAGTTTGCCAAAGGCGGAGTTGCAGCGCTCGATGGTCATCCCGGAGTCGAGGATCAGGATTCCGTCTGCGGCGGAGTCGAGAAGCGCGTCCAGTCGTTTTTTCTCGTAGGAGACCTGTCCATAGAGTTGCGCGTTGAAGACGGCGATGGCGGCTTGATCCGCGAAGGATTGCAGGAGGATGCGGTCGTTGGGGGTGAAAACATCCGCATAGTTGCGGAAGATGAAGATGACGCCGATGACCTGTCCGTGCGCGGCGAGCGGCAGTCCCGTGCCGTTGAGCAAGCCCATGCTGGCGGTGTAGGTCAGTTCCTTTAACATGCGGTTGAGTTCGATCACGTCCAGTTCGCGGACTTTTTCTTCGGCGAGGAGCGGGGTCAGGTAGGAGAGAAAGGCCGGGGCGATGCCATGAGCCGCGGCCACCTTCCAGCCGTCGGGCAGTTTGAGGGCGATGATCCCCGCCTGCCCGGCCAGCATTTCGATCGAGACGCGCAAAATTCGCGCGAGGAGTTTTTCCAGGTCGAGTTCCTGGGTGAGCAGGCGCGCGATTTCCAGTAGGTAGTCGCGCTGGCGCACGCGGAAATCGGGGAGCATGGACGGGACGATGGACATGATTGGGCGTATTTTATCACCCCGAAGGTTTGCGGGAGTTGCGAGGCTCGCGCGAACTTGCCGGCCCCTGGGCGGGAAATTTTCGAGCGGGCCCAATCCGCAAGCAAATTGCAATATTGTTATTTTTAGCCGTTGACCGCAGTACCGATAGGCTATACAATGTTAATGGAAGTTCATCTTTGTCTCATATTACAAGACCTTGCGCGCCGTTCCGCCTATTCTTTCATTTTTTTTTGCGGAAAAACCTGCAAGGTTCTGTAATAATTTATCGTTTTGGAGTATGTTCATGAGAAAGCCTTTTTCCCGTTCTTTTTCTTTGTCGTCATATTTTTTGCGGTTGATGCTGGCGCTTTTTGCCGTTGCCGCGCAGTGGGCGTGGTTAACCCCCGCCTGGGGCGCTTCGGCTGCGCCAAATTCCGGGGCTGATGAAGCGCCGGTTGCGGCTCCGCTGGCTGCTTCGGCGCCTACGGTTTCGCTGGCTTTGCCTGCTGAAGCCTTCATCGGCGATACGGTGAACTTCACCGTTACGTTCGATAATGCGGACCCGACAGACCCGGGCTATGGGCCGTTGATTGACCTGGTCCTGCCCACCAGCGGACCGGACGGCGCGCCCAGCCCCGACGGTTTAACTTTTGTGGATGCAACTTATCTCGGCACGAGCGTCGAGCGCACGATTATTACCGTCCCCGGCTCGGGGACGGTTACGCATCCCTACATGGTGGATGCGAGCGGTTCCTTCATCACCGTGAGCGGACTGACGCCCGGCGATACCTTTGTCGCTTTGCGCCTGCCGTTCGGCTCTTTCACGCCCGGGCAACCCCCGGCGGTTGTGGACGTGACCGCCACGATGAGCAACCTGGCGGATTTGGGGACGCCGTTGACGGTTCAAGCGCGCGGCGGTTATCAGTTCGGTTACACTCCCTTGAACGATTTTTGTTGCGGCGATAATCCCAACCTGACGTTTAGCGGCTGGACAAACGACAGCGTTACCCCCACTCTCTTTACGCTTGAAAAAACCTACAGCGGGCCCGAAGATGAAACGGCGACGGGTCCCAACTTTCCGCGCCAATATACCGTGACGGCCGAGATCGCCCCCGGGCAGTCCCTGACGGCCTTTTCGATGACGGATACCCTGCCGGATAACATGCAGTTCACTTCGCTCATCGGCACAAGTCCGGCGGCGGCGTGTTCCCATTCCAACCCGGCTGTTCCCGGCGGAACGCTGACCTGCACATACGGCGCGGTCAGCGGAACAGTGACGATGACTTTCGAGTATTACATTCCACTGCGCGACGCATCCAGCGCTTCGGTGATTGATCCCGCCAGCGGGGACGATGTAAATTCGTGCAATAATGCCGGCGGCGGCGGGACGTGGACTCCGCTGGACGGGCGGGACGCTGGCGGGGCGCAAACCGTGAACGATGCGGGTTGCGAACATGTCCTGACCGATAAATCCATCGCCACGCAAAAAAGCGTAACGGTGGTTGGCGGCGGCGATCCCGCCCCCGGGCGCATCTTGGAATATACGCTCGACGTGCAGGTCTCCGATTTCTTTGTTTTTCGTAATCTGGCGATTACCGACGTTTTTTCCGACGGTCAGCGCTTTGACGCGTCCTTTGTTCCAACCATGACAGTCAACGGCAATTCCTATGTTCTTGCCTCGGCTGGAATGAACGCCGCCAACGTGGACGTGGACTGTAACTACACCGGCGCTGTCGCTTCGCCTCCATCCCCTCCCGGATCATGCGATAGTCTTGACCCGGCCGCCAACGATGGCTCGACAACCATCGTCTTCAATATTTCGGATGAAATCATCTCGCGCGGGCAGGACGGGCGCATGGTCGGCGGATGCGTTCCCACGGGCGGAACGGGCGGCGGCGACCCGGATTGCGGTTTATACGATGATGGTTCGACCACTGCGCAGATCGTCTTCCGCACCATTATTCAAGACCAATTTAGCGACGACTATCCCTCCGGCGACTCCAGCGTGGATCAGGGCGATGAATTAATCAATAACGAGAACGTTTTGGGCGACATCCTCTCCGTGACGGACGCAGCGACTCCGACAGGGCAGGGCGAAGCGGATGGCTCCGGCGCCAGCGTGGTGATTGGACACGGCTCGCTGGCAAAATCCATCTACGCCGTCAATGGAAATACTGTCCTGCCTTTACCTGTTGAGGTCCAACCGGGCGACGCTGTTACGTATCGCCTGACGTACACCCTGCCCACCGGCGACGTGGAAAACCTGGCGCTGAATGATTACCTGCCGATGCCCGTCTTTGACGTTGCCGACCCGGATGCGAACGGCGCGCCAGGACCCGCATGGACTTTTGACCCGACTGTCAGCCCTGCCGTTCCGGCAACGGGCATTGCCAAGTTTGGTCCCAGCGACACCTTCTATGCCTACTCCGCCATTGCCCCGGCATTGAGCGCATTCGCAACGGACAACCGGCTGACGTTTACTTACGGAAACTACGACGGACCGACCGAACAACCCTACACGGTTGACCTGCTGTTTACTGTAACCGTTGCCGCCGACCCCTTTGCCGACCAGCTCTACCTGACCAATCAGGCGAATGCCTCCGAAGGCTCCACCAACTCCGGCACGTCCGAAGCCAATGCCATTGTGCAAATTGTTCTCACTGAACCGGTGTTGGTTCATACCAAAGGCATAGTGGCGACGGATAACCCGAATGCCACATTCAGCCCGCCGACGGTCGGTCCCGTTGTGTTTAACGCGCCCGGTACAATTGGCGCGCGCTGGGGCGGAGTCATCGATTCGCCCGGACTTGCGGCCACCCCGGTGGACAGCAACATCACTGGCGTGGATGCGGGCGACCTCGTCACATTTGCGATTGTGATCGAAAATCAAGGATCGAGCCCCAACGGCGCGTTCGATATAACCATCTCGGACATTATCCCCCCCATGTATCAAATTCCCTCCGGCGGGGCGGGATTGAACCTGCGCATCTCCAACGGGGATAACAGCAGTACGTTCACCTACACCGATTTGGGCGGCGGTCTTTTCGGGAGCGGTATCCGTATTGA
>CAADGT010000231.1 GCA_900696595.1 uncultured Chloroflexota bacterium | reverse complement strand
TGTTCGTCCTGCGTCCAAAGAACTGCATTATTGGCGCGGGCGGCGGCGAGGATCAGGCTGTCTGCCATGGGTAATTTCAGGTCGGTGGAAAGTTTGGCGGCGCTCAATGCCAGCGACTCGTCTATCTCAATCACCTGTCCCTGCTTCATATCGCTGACGTGGACTTGCGCCTCGTTTATCCCGCTTTGCGTGAGAATTTTCTTGAACACTTCATAGATGCAGATGACAGGCACAAGCAGGTTTTTGGTATCTTCGATGGCGGGCGCGAAAAAATCCGCGTTATCGCCCTCCGCGAAGTATTCGAGCCAGCCGGACGAGTCGACAATGTTCATACGCGATCCGCTTCGTCCCGTTCAATTCTCGTATCCATGCCCTTCAACGACCCGCGCGCCTGCTTGATCGGGCGGACGGGGATGAATACCACCATATTGTCATAGAAAATGACATGCATCTTCTGCCCGGGTTTGACGCGCATCCGCCTGCGCGCTTCCAGCGGGATGACGACCTGGTATTTTGGGGAAACAGTCACGACATCCATACGAAACTCCTATCGAACAAGAAAACGTAAAACGATTATATCACTCCATTATTTTCAATTTGAGTTAACCTGAATGGACAACAAACAGGCGACGGTCGCTTCGCAAGCGACCGTCGCCTCGTCACTTTTTAATCACCAATCACCAATTCACCAATCTCTAATCTCTAATCTCTATTCTCTATTCTCTAATCTCTAATCTCTAATCTCTATTCTCTAATCTCTAATCTCTAATCTCTATTCTCTAATCACGAAAGAATCACCTGCCCGCAATACTCGCACTTATCCATGCCGAGTTCCAGCGTCCCGCCGCAGTTGGGGCAGGCGAAGGTCTCGGTCTTGATGTTGAACCCCGCCGCCTTGAACGCCGCCTCGTTCTCGGCGAGGTCTCCGCGCAGGCGTTTGAGGCGCGAGAGATAGGCTTCGCCCGACACTTCGCCGGACTTGCGCAGGCGTTCCACGTCCGCGATGTGTTCCTTCAACATGCGGCGCTCGGCTTCCAGACTTTCGCGGCTCTTGTCTTGAAGCGAGAGTTTCATCTCCGGCTTGGGCGGGATGGACGCGAGAATCGCCGCGATGACCAAAATCACCGCCGAGACGATCACGCCCACCACCAGCGGCGTATATTGAAAACCGGGGATCGAACTGAACGTCACTTTATTGGTCTGCACTTCGTTGTAATCCGCGATAACGACGTAACGCTCGCCGCCCAGTTTGCCGATGTCAATGCGCGTGATGCCGCTGGAATGAGCGGGCAGGTTGTTGCGCGTCCCGTTTTCGGTGAAGACCGCCACCTTGCCCGCGTCGTCGCCGATGACCGCCTCTTCCTTGCCGTCTTCGTTGATGTCCAGCCCGGCGATCTCGGTCACTTTATCGGAGAGCGAACCCGTCCACATTTGAGTCGCCGTTGTCCCGTTGAAGGAGAACGCCCAAATGCCGCCTTCCTTGCCGCCGACCACAAACTCGCGCGACGACGGCTCGCCGTTCAACTCCACCTCGCGCACTTCGCTGACCGCCTGCCCGATGGATTTTTCGAACAACACGTTCCCATCCGCCGCGTTGTACACGCGCAATAAACCGTTCTCGCCGCCGGTGATGATCTCGCTGTTCCCGTCGGAGTTGAGATCGTAGGCCCGCATCCTTCTTAATTGTTCCTGATTCGCCGTCCAGACATTTTCCCCGCCCGAAGCGAAGACCTTCACCGTCCCGTCGTTGGAGGCGATGGCGACGTGGATTTCCCCGCCGATGCGGGCGTCGTCCATGCCGCGGATCTCCGCCCCGCCGACGGAGGATTGCCAGAGTTGAGTCCCGTCCACGCTCAAAGCGAGGACTCCGCCCGAAGAATCGCCGAGCAAAATCTGAGGTCCGGAGGCGAAGCGCACGACCGCCGCGCGCGAAGGAGCGCCGATGTTGAGATTCTGCGCGATGGTCGTCGGAGTCCCCTTGGAGATGACATCCACCGCCAGACCCGCGCCGACGTAATACACGACGATATCTTCCACGCCGTCGCCGTTCACGTCGCCCAGGGTGGTCTTGGGCGCGTTGTAATTGAAACTCCATGCGAGGGCGCCCGCGCCGTCGAAGGCGCTGACGTTTTCGGTGTTTTGAATGAAGAGTTCGTCCTGCCCGTCGCCGTCGAGGTCAATGACTTTCATGCTTTCGGCGGAGGCGTATGACTGCGACCATGCGGCATGGCTGTTGAACTTTTCCGCGGCGGCGAACCCGCTGAACGAGAACACGCCCGCCACGACCATGACGAGACAGACCAAAACAAACGCGACGATGAAGGGGATGATTTTGCGACTCATTTATGCCGCCTTTCTTTCGAGGAGTGTGTACGCCGATTTGAGGAATCCGAGAATGTGTTCGTGGTCGGCTTCCTCGAAGGGCGAGACGGCCATGACGTTGATCATGCCGCCTTCGGCGCTTAATTGTTCGATCTTGTATCTGCCCACGTCCCTGCCCTGCGAGAACTGGTTGTTCGGTTTGATGATATACGCCTCCGGGTTGACCACGATGCGAACTTTCAATTCCTGCTGCGAGCCTTTGAACTTTTCGGGCTTGAGTTTGCTCTTGCCGCTGATGCGCGAACGCTTCCAGTAGGATTTGCGCTTCTTCGTTTTTTGGATGGCCGTCACGCGCAGGACGTTGCCGTCGTAGAGTTTGGCTTTGAGCGAAAGCCAGGGGTCGTTGAAGATCTGCGTGGTGCGGTTTTGCGTGTCCTTTGTCTCGCGCGCCACTTTTGTCTGGAGCATGGAACCTGTCAGGTCGAGATGTCCGAGGAAGGTCGCGCCCGGCTTGAGGTCGTCGCGCAGCGTGTGCAGGATGTCCTTTGTCTTGTGATAGCGCGGGTGAAAATCCAGCAGGTCGCTTCTTCGCAAATTGCGCGCCATGATGAAAGCCGCGATCCATAGCGCAAACCCGCCCGCAAAGAAGACGAACGCGGAGGAGTAGCCGATCAGCATAATGAAAACGTCCACCAGCGCCAGCCCGATGCCTGCGAAGAAGATCATCATCGGAATCCAGCGCCATTTATCCCCGGCGGTTTCGGTCTTCTGCGCCTCGGCGATGAATTTGTTCATGCCGCGAATGATCGCGTCCGGCTTGTCGGCGATGGCGACATAGACCGGCGTGTATTCCTTTTTGCCGAACTGGTTCGTATCCTTGTTTCCCTTTTTACGCGCGGTGTTGAGCAGATAAAAGAAGAATACGAGAACGACGATGCCAGCGATCGCGCTTACGCAAAGAAATCCTTCCATCCATGCCTCCGGTTATAATTTCCAAACTGTGTCACCCTGAGCGGAGCGACACATGCACCGCAGTGCGGATGCAGTGCGGTGAGGGTCTCTACGACAGCCGTAGAGATTCTTCGCGGCGCGGGGCGCCGCGCAGAATGACAAATAAAAATGCCAAACATCCTCTACACCGCCTTCGACATCGTGCCAAGCCCCAAGGGGGCGAGCGCCCATATTCTCCACAATCTGCGCGGATTGGTCAATAGGGGACACGCCGTCCATCTTATCACGCCCAACGACGGACTGCTCCCCCCCGAAGATACCATCGAGGGCGCGCAGGTCACGCGCATTCCGCAGGACCTTTCGCAAAACTTCCTCGCCCGCGCCGTGCATTTCGGCAGGTCTGTGATGGCGCATCTCGCGCTCAACCCCGGCTATGACGTCGTCCACTTCCGCAACATCTGGGACGGTTTTCACATCGCGCAAAATAAAAAGAAGTTCGGCTACAAAACGCTCTTCGAGGTCAACGGTCTGCCCTCCATCGAACTCAAATATCATTACCCCGGCATGGATGCCGGGTTGCTGTCCAAGATCAAGGAGCAGGAGATTGCGACTCTGCACCTCGCGGACGCTGTGATCTGCCCCTCGAACGTGACCCGCGATTACATCGCCTCGCTCGGGCT
>CAADGT010000230.1 GCA_900696595.1 uncultured Chloroflexota bacterium | reverse complement strand
TCGGAAAATCGCGCGCGCGCATGTTCAGCGGCGAGCATCCCACCGTTACCTTTGCCGACGTTGCCGGAGCCGACGAAGCCAAGCAGGAACTGGCCGAAATCGTCGAATTCCTGAAAGAGCCGCAGAAGTTCATCCAACTCGGCGCGCGCATCCCCAAGGGCGTTTTGTTGGTGGGTCCTCCCGGAACGGGTAAGACCCTTCTTTCTAAAGCCGTTTCCGGCGAAGCAGGCGTGCCTTTCTTCTCCATCTCCGGTTCTGAATTTGTGGAAATGTTCGTTGGCGTCGGCGCCAGCCGCGTGCGCGACCTGTTCGAACAGGCCAAGCGCCATTCCCCCTGCATCATCTTTGTGGATGAAATTGACGCGGTCGGCCGCCAACGCGGAGCCGGACTCGGCGGCTCGCACGACGAACGCGAACAAACCCTCAACCAGATGCTGGTCGAAATGGACGGCTTCGACACCGACACCAACGTCATCATCATCGCCGCCACCAACCGCCCCGACATCCTCGACCCGGCGCTGCTCCGCCCGGGCCGCTTTGATCGCCGCGTAACGCTCGACCGCCCGGACGTGAAAGGACGCGAAGCCATCCTCAAAGTTCACGTTAAAGGCAAACCGCTCGAACCCGCCGCCGACCTTGCATCCGTCGCGCGCGGCACGCCCGGTTTTGCAGGCGCAGATTTGGAAAACCTCGTCAACGAAGCGGCGATCCTCTCCGCCCGCCGCAATAAAAAATCCATCGGGCAATCCGAATTGGAAGAAGCCATCGAACGCGTCGTAATGGGACCGGAACGCAAAAGCCGACTGATCTCGGATGAAGAGAAACGCATCATCGCCTACCATGAGGCCGGTCACGCCATCGTCGCCAATGCCTTCGCTGAAGCCGATCCCGTCCAAAAAGTGACCATCGTCGGGCGCGGGCAGGCTGGCGGCGTAACCTGGTTCCGCCCCGACGAAGACCGCATCCTCATGTCGCGCAAGAAGATGCTCGCCACGCTCGCCATGGCGCTGGGCGGGCGCGCCGCCGAAGAATTGATCTTCGACGACATCACCTCCGGCGCCTCCAACGACATCGAACAGGTCACCCGCATGGCGCGCGCCATGGTCACCCGCCTCGGCATGAGCGCGGAGATGGGCACGCTGGCGTACGGACAAAAAGAAGAATTGATCTTCCTCGGGCGCGAAATCTCCGAACAGCGCGACTACTCCGAAGCCGTCGCCGAGCAGATAGACCGCGAAGTCCGCAAACTGGTGGAGGACTCCTACAAGCAAGCCCGCGCCCTGGTGAAGAAATATCGCAAACAGTTGGACCTTGTGGCGAAGAAACTTCTCGAAGTCGAATCGATCACCCGCGAAGAATTTGAATCCATCTTCCCGCCGCCGTTTGGCAAGAAGAGCGGCACGCCGCAACTGGCGTAGAGCGTAGGCGCGTAAGCAGGAAGAGAATCAGACAAGTAAGCAGGTAAACAAGAAGAGCCTTTGGCAATTGCCGGAGGCTCTTTTGATTCATTTCTTAAAATTCTATCTCCCCGATTTGATCGAAATTAAGATCGAACAATTCCTCGGCTTCTGTTTCCAATTCCGCGTCGAGCGCGTCGCCCGCGCGGACTCCGCGATTGCAGTACGATCTATAGGGGCAGTACAGGCATCGGGCCGTGTCGTCCGTTTTCGGGTAGGCGGAAGCGGACGATATTTCCTCCGCGAAACGAGCCAGGGCGTCCCAATCCCGTTTGAATTGATCGGACTGATAGGGGAATCGTCCCGGGTCGTTGGGAAAGTCTGAGAACCAGTAGATCATTTCGATCTGTTCGGGGGCGATTGATTTGCCGTCGTTGAGAAACGCGCCCGCCCGAACCAACAACGCGCGATAGACCCGCGTTTGCAGACGGACGGCGAGAAATTCATTCTTCGGGCGTTTGCGATAGGTCTTCCAGTCGTAGATGAAAAACCTGTCCCCATCCCTCGCGATCAGATCGTATTTGGCGACGAGACGGAACGCTCCAAGCGGCGCGGATAAAGTAACTTCGGTTCTAAGACCTGCCAGGTCTCGCAGACCTGTCAGGTCTTTGTCTGTCATAAAATTATCCCACCAGCGTTCAAGATTATCGGAGTTGGCAAGTTTGCCGGCCTGCTCCGCAGGAATGCCGATGAAATATTGCTGTGCCATCCGGTGAAAATACTCGCCCTCGCGCTGGTGTCTTTCGTTCTCCAGCGCGGGTTCGGTTTCGATGGCGGGATACGCCAAACGTTGCAGATAACGCAACTCGAATCGGCGCGGACAATCGTTGTAGTCCTGCAGGGAGGACTGGCTGAGCGCGGTCAGTTCGGGCATGGGCTTATTTTGCCACAGAACTTTGCGCCTATGCTATACTCCCGTCGCACATTACGAAAAGAATTTGGAGTTTTATGGGACAGGCAACCCAGGTAGCCGTTTTTATTGACTATGACAACATCGAAATCAGCGTGGAGGAAGCGTTCGGCAAAAGCGCCGACGTGGACTGGAATCGCATCTTTCAATACGCCGCGCAGATCGGGCGCGTGGTCATGCGCCGCGCCTATGCCGACTGGGCCGAAGCCGCCGCCAGACAGCGCCAACTGCTCGGCATGGGCGTGGAGTTGATCCACGTCAACAGCAAACGCGGCAAGAACGCCGCCGACATCCGCATCGTGCTGGATGCGATGGAATTCCTCTACAACGAAAAGGACGTTTTTACGCATGTCCTGCTCGTCTCCGGCGACGGCGACTTCACCGAACTCGTCCATCGTTTGCGCGCCAACGGCAAGACGGTCATCGGGCTGGGCATCAGCGGCACAACGGCCGATTTCCTCGTCAGCGCCTGCGACAAGTTCGTCTATTACGACAAATGGCAGGGCGTCGGTAAATTCAAAAAGGATTCTTCCACAAACGAGAATCAGAAACAACCCGCGCCGAAAGCGGCGAGTCCATCCGCGCAAAAACAGGAGAAATCCCAGCCGCAGAATCCGCCCGCGCCTGTCGCGCCTGTGTCGAAACCCATCGCGCCCATCTCCGCGGAGAAACGGCTGGAGCGCTACGTCAACATTCTAGCGGCGCATAAGATCCGTTTGACTCCCAGCCCGCATCGCCCGTTGGCGATCTACAAATTGTACAACCTTGTGCGCGAGAATCCGGGCGTCACCTTCAATCAATTAAAGGAAAAATGCCAGGGCTTGTTTGCAAACGCCTCGCCGCAAATCGAGCCAGTTCTCGCCCTCGACACGGCGCACCAGCTTTTCCACACCTTCTGCTTCGAGTTCGAACAAAACTCCAGCGAACGCATCATGGATCGAAGGATGTCCCTGCCCGAAGCGCTTCAATCCCCCGCCGACCTGCTCGATAAATGCGACCGGAAGATCCTGCAAATGATCGCCTCCGATCTCGGCGCGTCGGAGGAACTCGACAGGGAGATCGCCGCAAAAATCCTGTATGGCGGAGCGCGAAGCCCCAAAGTTCTCGCTCATATTCAAGAGTTGCTCGAAGCGGAGTCTCAGGCATGAACCTTGCGCGGAATAAATGTGTGCAAGCAAAGGTTGTCAGCGCCTCCGCTCAAGCCGCCGTCCTGTGCGAAGCCCCCTGTGGGCGGCGGCGGTTTACGAGGGAAATCCCGCGCCGAGGACGGCGCTGGGAGCAGGTTACCTGAC
>CAADGT010000229.1 GCA_900696595.1 uncultured Chloroflexota bacterium | reverse complement strand
TTTAACCCGGCGGGAAGTAACTGAAGTAGATCATCAAGCCAAAGGGAATTAACCCGCCCCAGGCAAGCAGGGCGATCAAGCCCAAACCGACAGCCACCCAGTCAATCGGCTCGGAGGGAGATTCGGCTTGGTACGCCGGGGCGGGCTCGGGCGGAGGAGGAGGCGTGTATGGGGGGTGATAATATTCCGGTTCAGGATCAGGCTGGGGGGCGAGTCGCTCCGCGATATCCTGTTTGATGGTAATCACAGGCGGAGTCGAAACCGGTTCTTTTGCCGCTTTGACGGGCGGGGGAGCCGTCCCAAATTTTTGCAGGACGCGGCCGAGTTGGTCGGCGGTGCGATAACGCGACGAAGGTTCCTTGGAAAGAATCTTCATCACGATCTCTTCGAGCGATGGCGGAATATCGGGGACGTATTCGCTGATGGGTAACGGGCGGGCGGAGATGTGCAGGCGGGCGAGTTCGTCGGCAGTGGAGGCGGTGAAGGGCGGCGTGCCGGCGAGGATTTCGTAGAGGACGATGCCGAGCGAATAGACGTCGGAAGCGGGGGTGGGCGTTTCTCCGGCGGCTTGTTCGGGCGCGAAGTAGAGCGGCGAACCCCAGACGACGTCGTTGCGTTCGCCGGGTTTGATGGTGGCAAGCGCGCGCGCGATGCCGAAGTCGGTGACTTTGAGCCGGTTGTCCTTGGCGACGAGCATGTTGTGCGGTTTGATATCGCAATGCACAAGCCCGGCGCGATGGGCGTATCCCACCCCGGCGCAGGCCTGAATGAGCAGGGGGATGGCCTGTTGGTAGGGATAACGCCCGCGTTCGCGCACAAGCGCTTTGAGGTCCTTGCCGGGAACGTGTTCCATGACGATGTAGATCAGGTTATCGGCAATGCCGAAGTCATGCACCGTGACGATATTGGGGTGAGACAGGTTGGCCGCGGAGCGGGCTTCGAGCAGGAATTGTTTTTGGAAGTTTTCGTTGGCAGAGTATTCCCGGCGCAGGACTTTGACGGCAACGGGGCGGTCGAGCACGACATCGCGGGCAAGGTAGACGTTCGCCATGCCGCCGGAGCCAAGCGTTTCCTGAAGTTGGTATCGGTCGTTGAGTAATGCGCCTTCGGTCATTGTGGAGGGATTATAACATTGGGTATGAGACGCGAGGCGCGGGAAGGAAGATCGCGTGCGATTGTGATTCACGGAACCCAAATCGACTCATGACACGATGAAACCGCCTAAATTTCGCCCAAAATAACCGACAAGTCATCGCGCGATGGGCTGAATAAAAACCCTTTCGTACCGGATTACACGGAACGCGCGGATTTTTGAGGATTTTTTCCTGGGTTTTTCCGTGTTCGTCCGTGAAATCCGAGAAAGCCGTGTCCAGAGCTTGGCGACGAGCGATGAAATGCAGCCTAATTTGGACAAAAATTAGGTGTCAGGCCTGCGATGGTATTCTTCATATCAACGTGGAGCGAAGCCCCCAGTGGGCAGAGAACACGGAGAGCTCTCTTTATTTTCTCTCCGTGGCGAAAAAATTTTAACCCGTCCTTTTAGCCGCACCTGGTCTTGCGTTGCAAAGGGCGCAAAAAAGGTTAAGGGTATAATCGCCCTTAACCTTTTTCATTCAGGAGATTTCCTTCAATGGCTGAAAATTTCGATGTCGTCGTGATCGGCGCGGGACCGGGCGGATACGTCGCGGCGATCCGCGCGGCGCAGTTGAAGCAGAAGGTCGCCATCGTGGACAGGCAATGGCTGGGCGGCGTGTGCTTGAACGTCGGCTGCATCCCCTCGAAGTCCCTGCTCACGAATGCGGAGGTGGCGCATACGCTCCGTCACCGCGCGAAGGATTTCGGTTTTTCGTTCGACAATTTAAAACTGGATTACAGCGTCGCTTTCAAACGCTCGCGCTCCAACTCGGATCGCCTGACCAAAGGCGTGGGCTTTCTGATGAAGAAGAACAATATCGCGGTCTTCATGGGCGCGGCAACCTTCAAATCAAAGGACACGATCTCCGTTGCGGGGAACGATGGGAAGAATACCGAACTCAAGGCACAGAACATCATCATCGCGACCGGCGCGAGCGCGGCTCAACTCCCCGGCGTGACGGTGGACGGCAAAAAAATCGTCACCTACGTCGAAGCCATCATGCAGGAGACGCTCCCCAAGTCGGCGGTGATCGTGGGCGGCGGCTCGATCGGCACGGAGTTCGCCACGATCTGGAATTCATACGGCGTGGACGTGACGATCATCGAACTGCTTCCGCGCATCCTGCCGCGCGAAGACGAAGAGATCAGCAAGGAACTGACAAAAGAACTGATAAAAGCGGGCGTCAAGATCAAGGCAGGCGTGAAGTTCGAGAGCATCGCTGTCTCCGGCAAATCGGTCAAAGTGAAATTACCGGACGAGACTCTCGACGCGGATCAGGCGCTGATCGCCACTTCGTTCACGCCGAACAGCAAGGGACTCGGTCTCGAAACGGTCGGCGTCAAATTGACCGAACGCGGCAATTTCATCGAGATCAACGAGAAGATGCAGACGAACATCCCCGGCATCTGGGCGATCGGCGATGTGACCGGCAAATTGATGCTGGCGCACGTCGGCTCGGCGATGGGAATCATCTGCGCGGAAAATATCGCCGGGCATGAGACCGTCACGCTCAATTACGACATGATGCCGCGCGCCACCTACTGCCATCCGCAGGTGGCGTCGTTTGGGTATACCGAGGCGCAGGCGCGCGAAAAGGGATATAACATCAAGGTCGGGCGTTTCCCGTTTCAAGCCAACGGCAAGGCGCTGGGGCTGGGCGATTACGCCGGCTTCGTCAAGATCGTCATGGACGAGAAATACGGCGAAATCCTCGGCGCGCACATGATCGGTCCCGAAGTAACCGAGTTACTGCCGGAGTTGACTCTCGCGCAGATGATGGAACTGACCCCGCGCGAGATCGCAAGGAACATCCACGCGCACCCAACGCTTTCAGAGACGTTGATGGAAGCCGCGCACGGCGCGGAGGGAAGCCCGATTCACATCTGACAGGCAAAACCTTCGGACGCGCATATACTTTACGCGGCAAGGAAAACTCTCTAAGAGAGTGTTTCTTAAATCCTTTTTGGACACGGATTACGCGGATTTCACGGATTCTCACGGGAAAAACCTCTTATTAACTCATGTTAAGCGCTTTTGCCATCCTCACGAGCCGTCCACGAATAAAGTCACGAATTCGCGAATGTTGGCGCGCCTATTCGTTTATTCGTGAATATTCGTGGATGGTCATCGACTCATCTGCAAGCGCATTTCCTAACCAAATGCCGCCTTGCGTAAGG
>CAADGT010000228.1 GCA_900696595.1 uncultured Chloroflexota bacterium | reverse complement strand
GTGGCGGCGACGACTTTCCCCCGGGCCTGGTCTGCGGCGTCCGCGTATTTTTCCAACAGGACAGGCTTGACAATCTCCATCGCGCTTTTGAGGGCGCGGCCCGCCAGCATCAATTCGGGGAGGAAATACTCGAAGCGCTCGAAGCGTTTTCCCACTTCGTCGGCGCCGCTCATCAACCCTGTGTTGAGAATAACCAGCGGGTCAACCTTCGCATCCAAAGCCTTTTGTGTGGCTGCGACCGCGTCTTCCGCCTCCCCTTCGACGACGGCGTTGACGATTGCGTTCAATTGTTCGTTGTCGGACATGGCGCCTCCGATCTGGAAGTGGGATGAGTGGGATTTTATGTTAGATGGGGGCTTTGGTCAATAAGCGGTTCGATATAAACGCTTGTAAAGCGCGTCGCCATCCGGTCGCATGATTTATAGCGTGACTTATTTTTTAAGATAAATATGATAAATATTTATGGTATAGTATCAACCTGTAAGCCGCCAAAATTTTTGAAAGGCCAGCCCACCCGCAATCCTCGACGTGTTCGGGCAGGTTTTTCCGGATCCTGTCAGGGCAATGAGGCGGCGAAAAAGTAAACCAACCATGAAAAGGAAACAGTCAATGTCCAAACGAAAAACCGGTTTATTGTTGGTCAATCACGGCTCGCGTTCGGATACATGGAGAAAAGCCCTGACCGATCTCGAGGCGCGAGTGCGCGAAACAATTCTTGCAGGCGGGACCATCGAAGGCATCAAAACCGCCTTTATGGAATATACCGAACCGTCCATCGCGACGCGTATGAAAGAATTCGACAACGAAGGCTTCACGGATGTTGTCATCGTGCCGATCTTCCTGACGATCAGTTCGCACTCCTTCGAGGATATTCCCACCATCCTGGGGCAGAAGAACGACGCCCAGGTGATCGAGGAACTCGAATCGGAAAAGATCGAACGCTATACCCCGAAAGCCAAAATACACATCGCTCCCCTGCTCGACTTTTCCAACACCCTGCCGCAAAACGTCCTGAGACGAAGCAGGGAACTGTCCAGAAACCCCAAAAAAGAAGGCATTGTTCTGATCGGTTACGGCGACGCCGCTTACGACAAGGAATGGGGGGAACTGTTCGACAAAGTGGCGGAACACGTCAAACAAGCCACCGGCATCAGTGAGCATAGTTACGGATGGTGCGGACATCTCGTGCATTACAATCCCGCCGAGACGACCAAAGCAATCAACGCCGTGCTGGAGAAGAAAGACGTCGCCATCGTCATTCCGGTCCTGGTCGCGTACGATGAAATGTTTCAAAAGACCATTATCGGACGCGGCATCGAGCAGGTGGAAAATTACCAGGAAAAAGTCCTGTACAAGGCTGATTCGATCCTGCCAGATGCCGATATCGAGAACTGGATTGTCGGCATCACGAACGAGTACGCCGACAAAATCGCAAATTCGTGACTTGCGCAGGCGGGGTCACCCCCCCTTTGCGCTCTGGTCAATGGGGCGCACAACGGCCTGCCGATTGTGAAAGGGCAAAGCATGAAAACATATAAATATTTAATCATCGGAAGCGGAATGACGGCGGACGCCGCTGTGCGTGGAATCCGTGAGGTGGATGCGGAAGGTTCAATCGGCATGATTGGCATGGAAGCGGATATGCCCTATGGTCGCCCGCCTCTTTCTAAAGGATTGTGGAAGGGTCGCCCGCTGGAGAAGATTTGGCGCGGGACGGATAAATTTGACAAAGTAGATTTTCATCTCGGACGAAAAGCGACCGAACTGGATACCGCAAAAAAGCATGTCCGTGACGATAAAGGGGAAGAGTACGCTTATGAAAAACTTTTAATCGCCACTGGCGGAGCGCCGATTCATCTTCCGTTTGGCGGAGAGCATATTATTTACTATCGCACGCTTCAAGATTATCAACGCCTGCGCGAGTTAACGGAGAAAGGCAACCGCTTCCTCGTCATCGGCGCGGGATTCATCGGCTCGGAGATCGCGGCGGTGTTGAATATGCAGGGCAAGCAGGTGACGATGGTCTTTTTGGAAAATTCCATCGGCGAGAATATTTACCCGCCCGAACTTTCACAGTTTTTGAACGACGCGTATCGCAAGAAGGGCGTGGAACTTGTCCCTGCCGACGGGGTGGCGAATATCGAAGAAACGGGAACCAGCCTCAAAGTCCAGACGCGAAGCGGGCGCGTCTTTGAAGTGGATGGAATTGTGGCGGGGTTGGGAGTCCGCCCGAATGTCGAGCTGGCGAAATCCGCCAATCTAAAAGTTGAAAATGGAATCGTTGTGGATGAACATTTGCTGACCTCCGCGCCCGATGTGTACGCGGCGGGCGATGTGGCGATGTTCCCGCACGCGGCGTTGGGAAAGATGTTCCGCGTGGAGCATGAAGATAACGCGTTGATGATGGGCAAACAGGCGGGGCGCAACATGGCGGGCGCGAATGAATCTTATACTCATACGCCGCAGTTTTATTCGGATTTGTTCGAGTTCGGTTATGAAGCGGTGGGCGAGTTGAGCAGTAAGATGGAAATGGTGACGGATTGGCAGGAGCCTTTCCAAAAAGGCGCGGTGTATTATCTGGACGGCGGACGCGTGCGCGGCGTGTTGCTGTGGAATGTGTGGAAAAAAGTCAAAGATGCGACTGCGTTAATTGCGGAAGCGGGTCCGTTCAAGGCGGAGGATTTGATCGGGAGAATCAAAGGGGAGTAGGCGATTATGGAATTTAAAAAAGAACAACACAAGAACGCAACCAATATTCCCGAATTATGGCAATGGGGCGAATATTACTGACCGTGGTGCTATGTTGCGGCGGTTCGCCTGCATGAGATAGCGCCAGAATACGAAGGGCGGGTTCGGTTGGTGGAAAAGGCTTTTCCGCTGGAAGTTTACGGCGGAGGTCCGCCCGACCGCCACGAACTGGAATTGGAAATTTGGCTCGCCGCGTTGCAAGAGCCGAAGGCGACATTCAAACCGTTCGGCGACGACTGGCCCACGACCACGCTTCCCGCCTTCGACGCGGCCTGGTGCGCCTTTCAACAGG
>CAADGT010000227.1 GCA_900696595.1 uncultured Chloroflexota bacterium | reverse complement strand
GCGGGGATTTTGAAAGCGTGTCTTCCTTTTCCGAACGCGAAAAACTGGCGATCGCCTACACCCGCCTGATCTCATCCACGCCGTTGAAATTTCACCCCGACATCGTCGAGAGAGTCAAAGCCGCCTTCACCGAACGCGAATTCGTGATCCTCGCCACCACAGCGGCGCAGGTCAATTTTTGGGCGCGCTTGATTCAAGCGCTTGGAATTCCACCCGCCGGATTTGGGGAATAAGAAGTCTGCCGAAGCAGGATATACTTTATTTGGATTCCGAGACGTTGATTTCCCCGTTGTAATTCCTTGTGGAATCGTTATACTGATGGAAACTCCGGGATTCGGGAGATTGCGATGTCGAAAAAGAAATCGAAGAAAATGGATAAAGCCGTTGTCGTCGCTTTGATCGGTCTGACAGGCACGGTCATTGCCGCCCTGCTCGCCAGCCCGTTTTTTGACAGGCTGTTTTCCGAACCGTCTGTGCCTCCCGCCACGGAGGGAACGGAAGCCGATTTCGACCGGGTTTTCTGGGAGGACTTCGAAAAAGGCTATCCGAGCGGTTTGAGCATCTCCAGCGAAGAATGGCAGGTGATGGAGGATGGGGAGGATTCTGTCCTCGAAGTCAGCGGGATACCGGACGGCAACACCCTGATCGGATTTGGCCCCACAGACTTTTCGGACGGGAGGATCGAATTTGAACTTTACTTCAAAAACTTCGACGGGTTCCTCCTGACCTTCCGTAGTAACGTGGATGTGGAAACTTACACCCTTTACCTTGCCCCAAATTCGAGCGAAGTCAAACTGGGGTTTGGAAGCGCGGCGAACGGTTGGAATCTTGAAGCGCTGGACGGCGGACTCCGTTCATTCGAATTCACTGAGAGCGTCTGGTACGATGTGAAGTTGGAAGCCAAAGGCGACCAGTTCACATTGTGGATTGACGATAAAAAAATACTCGCTGCCCGCGATGAACGCCTCCGGGAAGGCGGCACGGAATTGGCTGTTCAATATGATGGAACAGTCCTGCTCGACGATATAGCAATATATCAGCCAGCCCCATAAAAAAACCTCCGAAGCCGTTTCAACTTCGGAGGTTTCGACCGCCAATTACCAATTACCAATTACCAATCTCTAATCTCTAATCGCCAATCACTTCCCCAACTTCTTCTTCAACGCCTCGGTCAGCGCCGGGACGATCTGGAATAGATCTCCCACCACGCCATAGCGGGCTTGTTTGAAGATGGGCGCGTCCGCGTCTTTGTTGATGGCGACGATCACTTTTGCGTTTCTCATGCCGACCAGATGCTGAATTGCGCCGGAGATGCCGCAGGCGATATACAGATCGGGCGCGACGACTTTGCCCGTCTGCCCGACTTGGTGGGCATAGGGGATGTACCCGCCGTCCACAGCCGCGCGCGATGCGCCGACCGCGCCGCCGAGCAGTTTCGCCAGTTCGGTGACGAGCGCAAAGCCCTGCTGGGCGCGCCAGACTTCGGCTTGCTTTTCATCCATGCCCGCGGGCGGAGTCAACGCCGGGTTGTTTGAAACGCCGCGCCCGCCGGAGACGATGATGCCCGCGTCGCCCAAATTGACGGCGCTCTCCGAAGCGGAGTAACCCTCGACAGTGGATTTCGCTTCACCCGCCGCCGTGACCTTGGTGACCGTTCCGCTTTTGCCTGATACACGCTCAGGCTTGGGGAAGGCGCGTCCGCGGATGGTTGCCATGACAGGCTTGCCCGCGCAGACGATCTTTTCCATCAACTTGCCTTCGTAGATCGGGCGGGTCGCTACAAATGAATCGCCGTTCGCTTCGAGAGCGATGAGATCGGTCAGCACGCCGGTGTTCAAGTCCACGGCGGACATGGCGGCAAGCTCGCGGGTTCGAGCCGTCGTCGGGAACAGAATCAGGTTTGGGTTAAGAGAAGAGGCGAGCGCGGCGAGAGTGGAGGCGTATGTCTCAGCGCGATAATCCTCCAGCGAAGAATCGTCCGCGACGAGGACTTCATCCGCGCCATATTCCACTGCGGCTTTCGCAACAGCATCCACGCTTTTTCCAAACACCAACGCGATGGCGGCGCCAAAACTTTTTGCAAGACCCAACGCCTCCCACGAAGCGGGCTGAACTTCGCCCTTGAAGTGGTCAATATAAACAAAGGTTTTCATAGCACTTTCTCCGCGATGATTTTGTCGGCGAGTTTTTCGGCGATCTCGGCGGGGGTTTCGCCGGCGATCATTTCCACTTCGCGCGTGTTTGTGGGCGGGGTAATCAACTCGCTACGGGTCACAACCGCGGCGGGAGCGCTGATGCCGAGGTCTGCCAAAGACCAGACCGGGATGTTCGCCTTCGACGCTTTGCGGATGCCCATGAACGACGGGTAGCGCGGCTCGCCGATGCTTTGCACGACGCTCAACACGGCGGGCAGAGTCGCTTTCATGATCTGCCGCCCTTCTTCGAGGACTCGTTCAACGGTTACGGCGCTTCCTTCGACTTTGATACTGCCAGCCAACCCAAGCATGGGATAACCCAGAAGCCTTGCCGTCTGCGGCGGGGTCAGCCCCGCGCCGTTGTCGAGCGTCTGCCGACCGAAGAAGACCATATCCGCGCCGCCGATTTTTTGGATCGCCGCCGCCAGAACTTTCGCCGCGCCGACGGTGTCGAGGTCGTTCAACGCCGCGTCCGAGACGAGGACGGCTTCATCCGCGCCCATGGCCAGGGCGTGCTTCAGCGCCTCCTTTGCGGATTCGGGTCCAACGCACAAGGCAGTGACCGTTCCATTGTGCGCTTCCTTCTGTTGAAGCGCGCCTTCGACCGCGTACTCGTCGAACGGGTTGATGACCAGCGGCGCATCCCCCCACGAGACTTTCCCGTCTTCGGCTTTTACCTTCGCCTCCGAGTCGGGGACTTGCTTGATACATGCGATGATTTTCAAGGTGTTCCTCCGTGATGGTGTCCGTCATTGCGAGCCGCGCTCTTGTTCTTCGCTGCGAAGCAATCCCTTGAGTGAATCATGAGATTGCTTCGGGCGAAAGAGCATCGCCCTCGCAATGACGGAGAAAAATGATTACACAAAAAACTCGTCGTACAGATCCTTCCAGTTTGGGTTCTTGCTTTTGATCAAGTCCAACTTCTTCTGCCTTGAACCGCCTTTGATCTGCTTTTCGCAGGCAATGGCTTCCTCCATTGTGGCGTATTCTTCGTAGTGAACCAACTTTGTGACGTTGTAACGACTGGTAAATCCTTCCACGGTCTTTTGCTTGTGTTCAGCGACCCTTCTTAATAGGTTGCTGGTCACTCCTGTGTAGAGAACCCGGTTGTATTTATTGGTCATGATGTAGATACAGGGTCGAAGTTCCCGTTTCATTTTATTCTCTCTTTTCCGTCCTTGCGAGCCGCGCTCTTGTTCTTCGCGGCGAAGCAATCCCCTGAGTTAATCATGAGGTTGCTTCGGGCGAAAGAACGTCGCTCTCGCAATGACGGGAGAGGGTTATCCCAAATACGCCATCACGATCAACACATCCATACTCACAACAGCCACAATGCCAAATAAACTAAACGCCTTTTGCCAGAACAACCAACTCTGTTTGTCCTCCAGCCGTTTTAGGAAGAAGTTCTTGAACGGATACGGCGTCTTCTCATTGGTGAGGCTGTTGAGCAGGTCTTTGTAGTATTCCTCCGTTTTGAACCACAGTTTGTAACTGTTGGAAAGAAAGATCAGACTGAACAGGAGAAAGGCGAGGACGAAGGCGAGCGGAGGGCGTTCCATGGTCACTGTTTTGCGGGGAGGGACATGCCTAGAAAGAGCAGGTATCCCAGCCCGGCGGCGAGGGCGGCGAAATTGGCGACACCGTACAAGACGGGGGAGAGTCCGCGCAGGAGGAAGTTGACGGCGAGCAAAAGCCAGACGAGCGCATGTCCGTAGCGGATGACGACGCGGCGAAAGCCCGACTCTTGGGCGGCTTTCTTGCGGGGCCACGCAAACCAGTAGAGGATTGCAACCGCCAGCGAGACGCCCGCCCACGCAAACCAGGGCAGACCGAGGAAGCCTGCGCTCACGCCGTTTGCTCCTCTTGCGCCATTTTTGCCTGCCGGAGAATTTCTTCCATCTGGCTGAGGTGGTCGGAGGCGTGCCGCAACCCCGAAAGGAAGCGGACGACGCAGTTATACGGCTTGACCGTCGGCGCGGGCAGGTAGGTATTTTCCAAATGCGGTTTACGGGGCCACATATCGAGCGCGGCGAGGCACATGCGGCGGGAATCTTCGAGCCGCTCGCGGCAAGTTTCGATGTCCTTCACTGTCTTCCAATCCACTTCCCAGCGCGAACGTCCGTGGAATTCGACTCCGCGCGCCAGTTCGGCGGATAACGCCGCCGATTCTTCCATGGAGGCTGTCAGGTGAACGATGACATGACCGAGAGTCCAGGCGATGGATTCTTCCCCCTCGACCGCATAGGCGTCGTCTGCGGCAGGGTCAACGGGCTGAAAGGTCGCGTCGGCGTCCGTCGCTTCGCGGATCAGGCTTTGAATGTGGTCGTACATCTCGTTCAACTCGCGGGCAAGATCGTCCCTGCCAAGACCGGGGGCGAGATCGTGCAGGGTTGCCTTCTTTTCGCGGACGGGGGTGAAATCAATCATGGAGTTCGGGTCATCGAAAGTTGGATGCGCTGGTGATCTTGCCGGTTTCCACATCCAATTCGCAGAACTGACCGTCGCTGGTAAAGGTGGAAAGGCTCGCATCCTCGTTGAGTTTGACCTTGGTATAGAGCGAGTTGGGTTTGGGCTTGTCCGCTTTCCAGAGCGTCTCGCCTGTGGGAGAGAGCATGTAAATATTGGACTCAGCGGCGGGGAAGCCTTCGGGGCTTTCCATCACAACCGTCCCCT